>JAZONW010000070.1:0-36498 GCA_045654745.1 Victivallaceae bacterium
CTGCAGTGTTATGTACTGTTACCCCAAAATGGGGCAAGCAGACTTTCTTCCCCCTCAAATCGGAGTATCTTTGGTAGGTCGGAATGTTATCAAGGTATCGCATAAAGTTAAAAAATTTCTCTGACCTCTTACAGGCTGAAAAGTTCAAATTGCAATAACGACTGTTTACCGACTTCCCAAAACCATACTTTTCTGCATCGTTAAGTAGTGCCGCCGAAACGGAACTGCCGCCTTGTTTTACAAACAGCAAGACGAGTTTTTATCAATAGCTTCTATAACGATTCTGCTGGCTTTGGGGCAGATTTCCGGCTTGAACGGCGTCGGGACGCTCAAAGATCATGGCATTTCCGCCATCCGGCTCTTTGACTTGTAATTGTCAATCGCTGTTTTTGCAATTTGCGATACGATCAATTTGCCGCTTTGGCGCGAAATTCCGTCGGCGACAAGCCGCGTTTGCGGCGAAAGAGTGCGGAAAAGTAGTTGCTGTCGGAAAAGCCGCACTTGAATGCGATCTCCCCGACCGACATGCCGGAGTGAAAACGTAGCAGTATTTCCGCCTCATCAAGACGCTTTTGGGTCAGTTGCTCCCTAAACGTCGTGTGAAGTTTTTTCCGGAGCACGCCGCCCAAATAGTTGGGATTGACGCCGAGCAGGTCGGCAAGATCGGCGAGCGCGATATTTTTCTGATAGTGGTTGCGGATGAAGTTTTGGCAGTTTTGGACGTAAAAATTGTCGTCGCGGCGCTTGACTTTATCCATCGCGCCGCGGAGAGAAAGAGCGCGCAGTTCCATTTCGAGCACCCGGCACAGAAACAGTGCGATTCTCCGCAATTTGACGTACCAGTTTTTCTCCGCCGGACGCGGCGCTTCGCCGTGAAAAAACTCCGGTTTCTGCCATTCGGGAGAAGCCATGCCGCCGAGATATAAAATCGCAACGACGTGCTTATCGTAACGAACCGGAGCGACAAACTCCATGATGCCGAATGGGCAAATGCCGCAAAAAAAGTGCCCTTTCCGGGCGAGTTTGATACTCGCGGCTTTATTGCGTCCGCAGCTTTTGTTGCCGTCGTGCTGTTTGGCGGCGCGGCAAAACGAAGTGTGGTGCAGATACTGGTCAGGAGCGAGCTTCAACTCCTCGCAGTTGAGAAAAACCTGATCGCAGACTTCCAGACTTACCGCGATATTGTTTTCCCTTTCGACCTGATGCATCAGATCCCGAAACAGCATAAATATCTCCTTTAGTCACTTATATGAGATAATTTAAGACAATATCCCGATTTTTTCAAGGTTTTTACTGATAAATAATGTTATTTTATAAGCAAAAGCCGAAAACAGAGGAGGCGTTTCAAAATGAGAACTTATCTGGAAAAAAGTCACGAATTACCCGTTGTCGCCGATGTCGGTATCCTAATCGCCGGCGGCGGTCCCGCCGGAGTCGGCGCTGCCATCGGCGCCGCCAAAGCTGGCGCGAAAAAGATATTGCTGTTGGAAAAAGACAACGCTCTCGGTGGAATGGCGACCATGGGCATGATGTCCCACTGGGGCGGCAGTACCGGCACTTCGGAAATCAAATATATTCAGGAACGGGCGAAAAAGCTTTTGGATTGCGATCTCGGGAGTCCAAAATTCATCTATACCATCCACCACGAAGCGCTGAAAAGCATTTTGCTCGACTACTTGACGGAGCTCGGCGTCGAGTTGCAGTTCAACACGCTGATATCCGACGCCATTGTGGAAAATGGGAAACTGCGCGGCGTCATCACCGAGAGCAAGTCGGGACGTGAAGCGATCATGGCAAAAGTCACTATCGACTGCACTGGCGACGGCGACGTGGCGACGCGCGCCGGAGCGGAATTCACGCTCGGCAGAAGTGAAGATCACCTCTGCCAGCCGGTGACGCTGATGTTCCGAATCGGCGGCGTGGATTACTCGCGCGCCATTTTCCCCGGCTCGTTTGAAACGCTCGTCGATGTGCCGAAAGGCGAGATACAGGCTTTGGGCAAAGAATTTCTCCCCTTCCCGGCCGGACACGTACTGCTTTACAAAACCTGTCTTCCCGGCGAAGTCTGCGTCAATATGACCAACGCGATCCACATCAACGCCACCGACACGCGAGCGATAAATCAGGCGGAAATATCCTGCCGCCGACAGATACCGGAAATCATCAAATTTCTGCGCAAATATGCTCCCGGCTACGAGCAGTGCTACTGGGTCACATCCGCTTCAAACGCCGGAGTCCGCGAAACCCGCCACTTCAAAACACTGCAGGAGCTTTCCGCCGAAGATATCACTGAGGGGCGGCTTTTCCCCGACTGGATCATGACCGGAAATGCTTTTAACTTCGACATCCACCACGTCAACGGCGCGGGGCTCGATCCCCACGGGGCGCAGAGCACTTTTCATATGAAAGGATGCTACTCTGTCCCTGCCGGTTGCTGTATTCCGGAAAAAATCGACAATCTTTTGCTTGCCGGCCGCTGTATCGGCGGCAGTCACAAAGCGCACTCCAACTTCCGGATCATGTCGGTCTGCTTCGGCATCGGTCAGGGCACCGGCGTCATGGCGGCCAAAGCGATCGAAAGCAATAGTTCGGTGCGAAGTGTCGACATCACCGCGGTGCAAAAGGAATTGATGCGCCAGGGAATACCCGATCACAATTGATTTTAATCTCAATGCCGATTGCGCGGACGGTAATTTCGAAATTGCTGCGGACGGGCGGCGGGAGTCAATTTTGAATCCAGATAAAAGCTTTTCAACGGCTGATATCCGGCTTTTTCCATCAAATTGTCCCAGTTGCGCGGAAGTTCTATTTTTACCGAAGTGAAACCGCCTCCCGGTACACACATGGTTTTGTTGCGGTTGGCATCGCCTGTAATGATAATTGCAGTTTTTCCCTGTTGCATTACGGGAACTGTCTCCACTTTATCTGCTCCGGTCCATTCCAGCCACGGTGGGACGGATGTTTCCCGTGCATTTTCCTTCCTGCCTATCATATAGGAGTGTCGCCGCAAAGAATAGGTATTTTCATTAAAAGAGCTTCCGGGGTTTGCCCAGTAATTGGCATAAACTCTGGCAGCAAGCGGCTGTCTGGCAGTTTCAATAAGTGCTTTCTCCAGAATTTCCTTGCTCGTATATCCTTTTTGCAAATCAGCAGCAACATTGCCGGTTATCAGCATCGCACGATATACAAATGGCGTACCGCTGCCAATGGCAAATTGCTGCTTTTCCACAGCATCCTGTGCCATAAGTTCCATGATTTTCTGCGGTTTTGCCGTTGCCGGAGCCAGATTATTTCCCCAGCAAAGAGCTGAAGAGGCCGTCAAAACATTGTCGTTCAGCTTGAATCCCTGCTGCATATGATAAGGCCGCCAATTCAATTTGACCGCCATTATGTCATCTTCCACCAAGCACCACGGCATAAGATACCCGAATGTTCCCATGCGGTTTTCTTTTATGTGATAACCGCCGAGATTCAGCATGGCAAGATTGATAAAGCGCCCGATTTTTGCGTTACGGATATTTGAAATTTCGCCCTGCCCGCAGTCAAGCTCCAATTGTCGTGCAAGGGGACCATTCAATATGACGTATGGAGTCCATGCGTGGGTGCTTGCCAGAGTTCTCCTGAAATCGCCATCGGTCATGGCTTTTGTGAATGCAATCAATATAGGCATATATTCCGGAGGACATCCTGCCATAACGCCATTTACTGCGACCAATTCTGCTGTTGCTTTGCGGTAAGTTGGCGGTATCGTTGCGATAACGTCCCCGGGAGCATAGTCGGTATATTTCATAAATTCGGCAACTCTTGCCGTTGTCGGCGGAATGATCGGCAAGCCATCCGTCCACCCGTTCTGGGTAAAATACAGATTGATTTCATCCAAATTTCCGCTGTAAGAAATTTTACTCTCCGGATCATTTTTTTCAGCATTGCGTATTTCTTCGGCAGAAAAAGGTTCAGTCAATGCTTTTATGATCTGCGGATACAAGATTTCTCTTGTGTTTTTCAACAATTCATCTCTTGTATGAGCTGAAAATGCTCCCGGATAAACCGCAACCCGCGGTATGGATACTCCTGCAACTCTCGCGACTTTCCGGGATTGATCGGCAAATCCCGGAGCCGCGATCATTACTGAAGGGATTCCTGAATATTCTGCGGCGATACAAGAACCCATTTCTTTGGGCGTACAAAGTCCGCATCCGCCATTGCCTGAAATAACGGCATCTATTTTCAACTCCTTCAGTTTCTGCATAAAATCATTTTTCTGATGACGTACAACCTCTGGACCGGGCCACGGACCTGCCGAACCGACTTCTTTCAAAACATAAATCCGGGCATCCGGATAATCTCTTAAAATCAATCTTTTCAGTTCCGGATGGGTGACAGATGCCATAAAACTTCCGCCGACAATAGCAATTCTTTTCCCTTTTAATGTTGATAATCTTGGCAGCTGCTTTATATTCTTTATACTATTTTTTCCAACAGGAGACAACACACTTGATCCTTTTTCGCTCGATGAACCCGGCAGAGCACAGGCACCGCTTTCATCACACTCAGCTGAAGCAAAGACATTGAATATCGTGGATACGGCACACAGAAAAAGACAAAATTTCAACACTGGTATTTCTTCCTGGATTTATAAATGTTTCTGTACAAGATAACGATTTTTAAGATGATTTTATTGTATTGCCAAGAAAAAGGCGACACCGTTTTACCGATGTCGCCACACAAAAAGGTCAAGGGGGCGGATTTTATCTACCACCCCATTACGATTTCTCCGTCCGAGTCAGACCTCTGATTCGGACTTTTTTATTACTATCGTAAAACCCATTGTGTCAAAGGGATTTGCAACTTTTCTGCTTCTGCTGAATTTTCTCTGTGGAGAATGGAGGGAGGACTGTTTGCCGACAAAATCCGCATAAAATCTCCCCAAATTCTCCGCTATAAGAGGTCACCAGACCTCCGCCGCAGAAAGAAAATCACTTGAAGCACACTGCACCTTTATGTACTGTTACCCCCAAATCGGGCAAGCCGACTTTCCCCCTCAAATCGGAGTATCTTTGGCAGGTCGGAATGTCGTCAAGGT
Source organism: Victivallaceae bacterium (assembly GCA_045654745.1). Taxonomy (GTDB): domain Bacteria; phylum Verrucomicrobiota; class Lentisphaeria; order Victivallales; family Victivallaceae; genus UBA1784. The sequence goes on from JAZONW010000070.1 coordinate 5,084, forward strand.
ATCGCATAAAATTAAAAAAATTCTCTGACCTCTTACAATACGATATTCTATCTTATCCCACATACGATAAGAACCATTCCCTCCCGAAAAACCATACCCGTCTTCACACCCTCTGGCATTATCACCTTGACAAATCACCCCTGTATTATGGGTTTCACGATATACATCAACAATGCGACCTTTGGATCTTTCAATACCCATTTTAAATCCCTTTTACTGTAATTGTTAATACTGAACTTGTTGTTTATCAATAACTTCTCATAATTTAATGTCTAATTTTTTCAAATTCTTACAAACAGGGCAACACGGCGGCAAACAAGACTGCTTCCGAACAACGAGCCGACCACGGGAACAAGAGCCGCGACACGCCCCTGTGAACGCCTTTTTTCATTTGTACAGTTGTAAATGTCTGCAAAGATGATATATTATGCTTCCGGGTCAAGTAAAGGTTTTTTATGGAAATTAAAGATATTGAAATCATTGCTCAAAATAAATTAAAAAATGCTCTGCAGGTCATTGAAAAAAGCGGTATCCGGCAAGCATGGGAATCCATCGGGGCAACAGTTAATCAAGTCGGCTCAATGGCGATGGGATTACTGATGAAGCACCGTGATATTGATTTTCATATTTATACTGAAAAGTTGGATGTTGGCGAAAGTTTCAAAGTAGTTCAAAAGCTTTGCACCAATCCAGCTGTTACCCGCATGGAATACCGTAACCTTGCCGATACAGAAGAAGCCTGTTTGGAATTTCACATATGGTTCATGCTGGATGATGAAGAATGGCAAATTGATATGATCCAAATCTTGAAAGGATCGCGATTTGACGGATATTTTGAACGGGTAGCAGAACGAATAAATGCGGTCTTGACTCCGGAAACCCGCCGAACCGTTCTGGAACTCAAATACCTTACTCCTGACGATGAACACATTATGGGAATTGAATATTATCAGGCAGTGATTGCCGATGGGATACGCACTTATCCGGAGTTTATCGAGTGGCGAAAAACTCATTCCTGCAATGGAATTATTGAGTGGTGTCCGTAATTTAAAAGAGGCAAGATTTCTCCAGACTCGCCCCCTTTCCGGGCAAAGAAAAAGGCGACACCGTTTTACCGATGCCGCCGCACAGAAAGGTCAAAGGAATTGTTAGAGCAGTTCCTTCTCCTGCTTACTCCATACAATGGGGAAACTTCGCCGCAAAGTCTGCATTGAAATATCAACCTCCCCGATGATGATTTTATGAATGATTTTCGAGGAAAGCCAAGTCAAGCGTATTGTGTAACAAGCAAGTCTTTACTTCACGTGAGTTCTGTTTTCTTTACCGGCGTTTCAAAATTCCATTCCGGTTTATTACTTTCACCACGGTAACGACCGGACAGTGATCCGAGGCGACTTTTTCATCGATCACCTCATGTTTTACCACCTTGATTTTGGTGGCATCGCTTTTGCGGACGGCAAAGTAATCCAGCTCTTGCGTGGGATTGTCGGCGCGCCAAGTCTTTTCATGACCGGCAAGCGCCCAGTCCTTTTCCAAAAACTGAATCGGAGCAGAACCGTATTTGCTGTTGAGGTCACCGACCAGAATGACTGGGTAATCAGAAGCATATTTTTCCACCAGTTCAAAAATCCGCTTGAGCGCCTCAATGCGAATCTGCTCACCTTCCGGAGTCTGCCGGGCACTCAAATGAGTTACCGCCACATAAAACGGCTCCGGAGCTGAAATCAGGCAAATCGTACAGGAGCGCACTACCTCAACGAGGTGTGGGATTTGCCAAGTACCGATAAGTTTGATCGGGAAGCGCGATAAAATCGCATTGCCGGAAAGCCCATTGAGCTGCAATGCCCGACGGCCACCGAATTGACTGTACATACCGCACAGCGCGGCAAGATTTTTCGACTGATCCTGAAAACTGGTGCGTTCGCAGTTGAAATCGACTTCGTTGAGGGCAACGACGTCAGGATCTTGCTCCAAAATCACCTCCGCCTGACGGCGCAGATTGTAACGGCCATTCATGTCGATGCCGATTTGGATATTCCACTGCATAACTCGATAGTTTTGCGCAAAAAGCGTCCCGACAACTGTAAACGCAATCGTTAAAATCAAAAAATTTTTCATAGTTGCTTCTCCTTTATTTCAGATTTTTGTTTACCAACGGTTGAGTCCAGGCGCGCTCCGTTTCCGGATAGAGAGTCCCTTGAAATTTCGACTTTTTATCCGAAACGACAATTGCCCGGACATAAAGATCGTCGTCTTGCAGCTTGTACGCCCCCTCCGGTCCATCAACCGTCAAAGCCGCAGTTCCGATGCTGCCGGGAATAACGGGCAGCCGACGAGTGTATTTCTTCTCCGACCCGGTGTAATCCTTGTATACAATCGACCTGTCAAAATCCTTTTTGGTGACTACAAAAACGATTTTGTAGTTGACATCCTTTTCCACTTTGGCTTTTACGGTCAATGTTTTTGCCGCGAAATCAAAATCAAGAGTTTCCAGTTCAACGCCATTGGTGGAGTAGAAATCGCCGCGTTTCAAGGCGGCAGCAAGGGTCTCTGCTGTCATCTTGCCAGGGCATTTGACCATAACCCACCCTAGATTGTTACCGGCAGATTTTCCTACGGCGTCAACGTAAAAATGCGCATCATCCACTGCCGTGGCATAGACGATATTTTCGCCGCGAGCAAGACGGTGTGCCAAAATGAAATCCCAGAATTGATCCGGGGTGAAAACATGGGGAAAATCCTTGGTCATGTTGTTGTTGCAAATTTCAAAGTGTGTTATGTCGGAATTGTTCACCAGTGCCATCGGATCGATAGCCCAAGCCGAGTAGAAGGGGTGGTTGGCCATAAAGAAAGAAGCTCGCTCTTTGCCCTTGGCGGCTTGCCGGTATTGGTCAAAGTTCTGCTTGATGGCTTCCTCCACGTTTTCGCTCGCCAACGGCGGAAGCGTTTGCGCAATATTGAAGGTGTTGAAGTGAAAATCACGGAGCGTGATTTCTTCGCCGGGGATGATCAGAAATTGATTTTCCTGATCAAAAAGTTTCTGCAATTCTTTGACAGTTCTGAGTTTGACATATATGCGAAAACTGACCTTTTTTGAAATGAGATTGCCACTCATCAACTTCATAGCATGATTATATTCCTCGGCACTTAAACTGCATGGCCAAGGTCCGGTTTTCGCAACAACCGGCAACCACAAATCTTCATCAGGACAAATATTGTGTTCAGAAATACACAAAAAGTCATAACTGAGATTTTTGTAGGTCATGACCGCCGTTTCCGGCAATGATCTACCATCAGACCAAAGCGTATGACAATGCAAAGCGCCTTTTCGCCAAACTTTTCCAGAATCAGCATCAATTTTATCTGTTGCGCAACAGGCACAGGAAGTAAAAATTACCGCAAATAAAAAATTTGATACCTTTTTTCTCATCACCGGACCTCCTTTATTTTTGATTTACGATAAAATATACCACATACCACGCTCTTTTTCTACTACAAGAAAACAACCCGGAAAACTAATTTAATATATTCGTCAAAATTTTGCTGCGAACAGCACTTTTGATAAAACCTGATTTGTACATTGCGGGAAAGTTCCCTCAGGAATGTTTTTCCATCAATGTCATGTTAATGTCAGGCGTTTTATTCATCTTCTTCCTCAAATCCTCGATTTCCAACTCAAGATCGGATAAAATATCTTCAAATGCCTCTATTCTTTCTCTCATACTTGTCACCATTTTTCATATTTCTCTGCTTTATATTCAAACACAATTTTGATATCTTCTGAAAGCCTGTTAAATACTCTGCAATTTCTTGTTGCGATTATTTTCTTTTGATTTAAGTACAGGAAAACCAGGCGACACTTTAATAAATCATCGTTAAACAGTTTTTCAAGTTCATACGGCAATATAAACAAAAAAAACGGCACCGTTTTATTGGTGCCACGGATCAGTTTTATTGTTATTTGAATTGCTTTTCAGCGAGAGTTTCCTGCTATTTCAGTAAGAAAATATTCGGCGATACGGTTGTCGGTACTCAACTCAGGGTGAAATGTCATCGCCAGTTGATTACCCTGTCTTACAGCGGTTATTCTGCCGTTATGCTCTGCCAGAACTTCCAACCCCGGTGCGCAAAATTCTATCTGCGGAGCCCGGATGAAACTCATCGGGATATCACTCATACCGGCAAAGTTTCCTTTGATACTGAAACTGCTCAACTGTCTGCCGTAAGCATTGCGCCGGATGTTTATTTTCAAAGTCCCGAAATGAATCGTTTCATCATCGAGCAGTTGACCCGCCAGCAAAATTGCTCCGGCACAGGTGGCCATAACCGGCAAGCCGCTTTGAATACGCCGCCGCAACTCCTCAAACATATTCAATTCACGGAGCAATTTGCCTTGAACTGTACTTTCCCCGCCCGGCAGGATCAATGCATCAAAATCCCGGTCAAGGTCACGCTTGCAACGCAACTGACAAGTTTCAACTTTCAAGCGCTTAAAAACACTTTCGTGCTCGGCGAAATCTCCCTGCAACGCCAGAACTGCGACCCGCATCAAATCCCCCGCTCTTCCATAATGATTTTGATTTCCGCCGGATTGATCCCGACCATTGCTTCACCCAGATTGCAGGAAAGTTCTGCCAGCATAGCATAATCCTGATAATTGGTGACGGCTTTGACAATCGCCGCCGCCCGTTTGGCAGGATCACCGGACTTGAAAATACCAGAACCGACAAAAACTCCCTCCGCACCCAGCAGCATCATCAACGCCGCATCTGCCGGAGTCGCCACACCGCCGGCGGCAAAATTCACTACCGGCAGTTTACCGTTTTCATGCACATACTTCAACAACTCGAACGGAACTTGCAACTGCTTGGCTGATTCGTACAATTCATCAGTTGCCATATTTGCCACCCGGCGGATCTCCTGCATCATTTTACGCATATGACGGACTGCCTGCACGACATCTCCGGTGCCGGGTTCTCCTTTGGTACGGATCATTGCGGCACCTTCGTTGATCCGGCGCAGAGCTTCACCCAAATCCCTTGCTCCGCAGACAAACGGCACTTTAAAAGCCCGTTTATCCACATGGTATATATCATCGGCCGGACTCAAAACTTCACTTTCATCTATATAATCGATTTCAATTGCTTCCAATATCCTGGCTTCGGCGATGTGTCCGATGCGGCATTTTGCCATCACCGGGATGGAAACAGCCTCCTGTATCCCCCGGATCATACCGGGATCACTCATCCTGGAAACTCCGCCAGCCGCCCGGATGTCAGCAGGGATGCGTTCCAATGCCATTACAGCACAGGCTCCGGCATCTTCGGCAATTTTTGCCTGTTCCGGAGTAGTGACATCCATAATTACTCCGCCTTTGAGCATTTGTGCGAGGTCGCAATTTAATTTATACTGTTCATTTTCCATTTTCAGCTCCTTTATTTATATTTTGGAATTTGACTTTAATATAATCAGAAGCTATATTCAATACAAACTGTAAAATTGTATGGATTACAATAAAATGCCTGTAAATTCTTTCAATCATTTTCATCTCAGCTGGATACCGGACAAAACTAAACTTAAACGTCCGTGGTATCTGACATTGGCGAACTTACTGGAAGCCGATATCGTTTCGGGGAAACTTGCCGCCGGAACCAAACTTCCGCCGCAACGGGAACTGGCAGATTATCTGGATATGAATTTCACCACAATCACCCAATCCTATAATTTGTGCCGGGAAAGAAAACTTATTTACGGCATCACCGGTAAAGGTACGTTTGTTTCGCCGCTGCCGGGGAAACAGTTTCTACCCGAAACCGGTAAATCACCCGACATTATCGAACTGGGACTGGTCAAAGGTTTTGATCAGATAAAAACACCGGTGATCGAAGCAAGCAAAAGCGTTTTGCAAAAAGGATATATCGAGGAACTCTATTCATACACCGAACCCGCCGGACACCTGCACCAGCGGGCAGCCGGGGCACACTGGATGAAGCAAATGGATGTTCACACCGACAGCGAACACACCGCAATATTTCCCGGCGCCCAGAATATCATCAGTGCGGCACTGCTTTCGCTTTTCAAGCTCGGTGATAAAATCGCTGTCGATGAATTTACCTACTCAAACCTGATCGGTACAGCAAGATTGTCGCATATCCGGCTGATCCCGGTCAAAGGTGATCAATACGGTATGCTCCCGGACGAATTGGAAAAGGCGTGCAAAAAAGAAAATATCAGCGGGGTATTTCTGATGCCGAATTGTGCCAATCCGACCACCTGCACCATCCCGGAAAAACGCAAAGATGAATTAACCGCCGTCATCGCCAGCTGCAACTTGATCCTTATCGAAGATGACAATACCGGGATACCGGTCGTTTCAGGCCAAAATTACCATTCCATGCACAGCCGTCTGCCGGATCAGACTATTTATATCTGCAATTCCACTATGGCATTGTGCAATGGTCTGCGGGTGGCTTTTGCCGCATTTCCGGAAAAATTCCGTATGACACTACTGAATGCTCTGTTTCACTTGAGCATAAAAACTTCATCTCTGGATGCTGAAATCATGACTGAATTGATTTTGAGTGGTAAAGCGGCAAAAATCCTTGAACAAAAAGCAGAACTGGCAAAAGAAAGAAATTTGATTTTTGATCAGATTTTCCCCGATGCCCCCTGCCCCGGCAATCCGGCAACATTTTTCCGCTGGCTGCCGATACCGAAACTGTTGACCGATGAAATGGAAACAGAGCGCAGTTTACTGCAGTTGGGGGTCAATGTTTATTGCGGCTACCGTTTTACAGTGATGCACACCACGCAAAGTTTTATGCGGATAGCCGTTTCTTCGCCGGAAAGTTGCGGTCAGTTGAAACGCGGCTGCGAAATCGTTAAAGAATTTATTCACACCAATCTTGCACCGGTAAATTCCATAATTTAATACTTTTCCGGATATGTCCCTTTTCTCTGTACTGTTTTGACCTGAAGTACAAAATTATTTTTTGTTCTGCTTTGCGAGCTGCTTACAAATGCGGATAAGCTCATTATTTATCATTGCCAGACTTGGTGCAGTGCAAGTCCCGTGATCAGTCCCGGAGATAGAGAAAAATTTAACATGCTGATTTCCGTAAACCCGTTTCATCCGCATAACGATCAGTTGATTTTCTTCTGCTCTGGCAGGCCAATCCAAAAGAGCATCTCCGCAATAAAATACCATTTCCGGAGTTTTCTTTGCGGCATAATAGATCGGTGCATATTCATCAATCAGGAAATCTCTGGTTTCCGGTTCTGTTGCTTTCCGCTCTGCAAGAATCTGAAAATGAGTACTCATCTGTCCGGTTATAGGGAAAAAACCTGCCATCTGAAATGGAGTTGAGCCAAATGCTTGCAGATATTTTTTATCCAACGCCAGCATAGCTGTCAAATATCCTCCGGCAGAGTTACCGGAAACATAAATATGATCTTTACTGCCGCCATACTTTTCAATATTTTTCAGCACCCACACTGTCGCCGCCGCGGCATCATACAGATAATCCGGACATTTTGCTTTTTCTCCGGAAAGACGGTATTCAACACTTGCTATCGCAATTTGTGTTGTATCAATACATGGCGGATAATATTTTTTGCCAGAAGTCAATCCGCCTCCGTGAAACCAAACCAATGTCGGAAAATTTTTCTTCCCATCCGGAATTCGCAAATCAAGTTTGCAACGTTCATTCCTGTAAGCAATATTCCCTACTGCAGGAGCATCTCCGGTATAATAAGATATGTCAACATAATCTTTACCATGCATAACAGCGCAGACAACAGTTGCAAAAAACATCAGTAATAATTTTTTCATATTGTTTCCTCTATACAAAAAACATCAATATACTGTATTGACATTTTGCTTTTGCAATATTTTCGCTTACGCCATATTATATCACGGAATAATCATCTTTTTAGACTTTATATAAAACATCAACAAAAAAACTCAGTCTTTTGGCATTAAACTCTCTTGTATCCCAAATCCTGAACTCGCAATAAAAAGGCGGCGGCACCTGTTTGGTGCCGCCGTGATGATAAAAGAGACCGGGGGGAATCTCTTTTTCAGCGATTTTCATCAATAAGGTATTGACGGTAGCCGTAGGAATTGCTGTTTCCGGCGGCGGTCAGCTCTTCATTGACTTTGCTGATCATACCGGAGTTGTTGTCAGTTTTGTCAGCCGGCATAACTTCGACAACAGCAAGCAGCTGGGAACGTTTGGTCGCTTCGGTTTCAGTAGAGAAAATCCATCCCAGCAGCGGAAGATCTTTCAGGATCGGGATCCCTCCGGAAACCCGCATCACACTGCGTTTTTCGATACCGCCGATGACCAGTTTGGTTCCGGTATTGGAAATCATAAATTCGGTATCGATCCCCGCCCCCTGCTGGATTCTGGGAGCGCCGTCAGAAGTGTAACCGATCAACGAGGAATTGTTTATTTCCACACTAAGTTTGGTTGACGCAGTGTTGATCGTCGGAGTCATTTTGATTGAGAAACCGTATCTGTCTGTAGGTTCAAGATCGACTGTATTTCCGCGTTTGGCGGCAATATTTTTTCCTGCGAGTTCATTTTCGTAAGCATCTTCAAGCATTGCCACGTGGACTCTTTTGCCGGAATTTGCACCGCCGACAGTGAATACTGCCGCCGAATCTGCCGCAATTTTCAAAGTGTATTTATTGTTGCTGCCTTCGCCGAGTTTGCAGATGCTCACTTCTGTTTCAGCGGATACGGAAACTTCCCGGTTGTCTCTGGTCACACCGATGACATCACCGGCATTTACATTAACAAGATTACCTGCAACAGTGTATTCTTTGTCAGCGACGGGCGTAGATTTGGCGACAAAGCACTGGGTGAATTTCTCGATATTGCCCTCGGTATTGTTGGCGATGGTGATTTCAGACGAATGCAAAACTTTTGCTTTACCTTTGCTGGTCAGGAAATCGATATATTTGGTATTCCATTTGGGATTGAACTGGAAATAAGTGGTTTTATTCCAGCCGCTGCCGCGGACAAGGTCAATACCGTTGTGGTTTTGAGCAAATCTGCCGCCGGCGCCGAAAAGATCAATGCCCTCATTATTTTTCCAAGCCTGAAAATCCAGTCCCAGTTTGGTGTCATTTTCGGCATAGAGTTCATAGACTGTAACTTTTGCCCGGACGCTCGGTTCTGCTTTGTCGTATTTCTGCAAAACATCCATAATATTCTGTTTGGAAAACGGAGCGGTCTTGAAGAAAATCAAATTGAGTTCCGGATCTTCCACAAGTACATCATTGCCGCCGACATTATTCATCACATCGTTGTGGCTGTAGGCACCGACATTTTGCACCATTTCCATCAAATCAGCAGACGCACGGTGTTTTGGGGAATAGACATAGGTAAGACGGCCGGAACTGGATGTCAGTTTGGGTTTATCCAATTCTTTGACGATAGAATCAAAACCCTGCGCTCTGGGAGTATCATCAAAACGGTAGTCTTCGGCAGAAATAAGCAGCAATGCACTGCCGTCGGCATACTTTACCGCTTCGACATTGGTGTTGCAGTCATCGACTTTGCGGGTCTGCACGATCCCCCGGATATAAGAACGCAATTCGTACGGATCAATGTGTTTGATTTCATACGCTTTGGTTACGACATTGGGGTCGGCGTTGTCGCGGACAAAATGGACTACATCGGTATCTTCTTTGACTGCGACATTGAGTCTGGCATCAATGCGGCTGTCGGCATAAGGTGCTGCCGGATCACCGCCCAGGGCACAAAAACCGGTCAATGCAGTTGCTGCCAGAATACATTTGGAATAATATTTTGTAATCATCACAACTTTTCTTTCTCTTATTTGTTTGCAAGTTTATCGAATTCGGCAACAGTTCCGGGTGCCATATTTTCGTTGTAAACCACCGGTACGGCGCGGACAGTCACAAAGAAACGGTTGATTTCAGTATTGTTGGCGGTAGTACCGAAAATATATTTCAACACCGGAATTTCGCAGAGAAAAGGTACACCGACAGTCTGTTCGACTATGCTGGAGCGATCCCACGCTGCAAGAATTTGCTCTTTATTGAAATCAAGGATCGTCTGGGCTGAAATGTTTTCGGTTTCGACCAATTCAACGCCGAAATTATTTCTTTCGACAACATTGTTGTTGCTGATATTGCACGCAAAATTTACACAGCCATTTTCTCCGGCAGTAATAACGGGATCAGTGATGGATGCAAGCAGCGATGAATCTCCGCCGACGGCAACTGCCGAAGCGTGGTATTCGTCTTTGGTGAGGTTTTGATATTCAGGAGCGAAACTTACCTTGAACTCGCGTTCCCGGTTGTTGGTAACAAGGACACTTGCTGTACTGCAGATCGTGGCTTTGCCATTTTGCTGCAATATCCGCAGGAAACTCAAATCAAAAGCAGGCGCGGTGTAAAATCCGCCGAACCCCCAGGTGGCATTTCCGGCGATATCAGCACCTTTGCCAAGCAGTTCGACCAGTTTTTCGGCGGTACGCAGATTAAGAGCATTGTAACCGGCACTGAAAAGGTCGAGGCCCGGACCGTTTTTCCACGCCAGATAATCAATACCGACATCTTTGAGGTCGCTGTCTCTGACCTGATAGACTTTCATTTCAAGTCTCACCTGCGGGATCGGTTTATCCAGCCAGCCGAGTTTCACTTTGATATCCTCGACGGTAGCGGGAGTATCTTTGAAATAGAACATATTACGTTTGGTATCAAGACGGACATCGCTGTCGATTTCTCCGCTGGAAACGCCTCCCTTGATAATGATATCAAGCATACTCTTGGTTGCACGGAACTGCGGCTGGTAGACCCCGTAAGCGATTCCGTCACCGGTGATGTTGGAAGCCTTGTCAACCTTTACTGGACGGTCGAGTGCAGTTACAAGTTTATCCACATATTCAATCATATTGATCCCGGTGGAAACAATGAGCATCTGGCGGTTGCGTTCGCCATCCTGCACTGTTGAAACATTGGATTCATCACAGTAACGCACTACCGCACTACGGATAAAAGGAGCGACATCCGCTGCTTTTGTATGTTTAAGGACATATATTTTTGATGCCATATTTTTTTGTGCATCATCTTCTATAAAAGTGATCTTCTGCACTTTTTCTTCGCATTTTGCCATAAAAGGCAGTCCGATCACACCTGCCGCCAGAATTACAGCATATGTATGGAATCTTAAATTCATAATTTTTTCCTGTTGGTTTTTGTTTGGTTGTATTTTGCTCCACAGAGCGGCGACGTTACCGTAAAATATTCCGTTTCACCTCCTGTATTTATTGAAAAATCGGCTCCGGCCAATTGTATTTGATAAAAAAAGACTGGACCTGTAAGCGGGCTGCTTGTTACTCACAAGCCCCGTCAAAAGAGAATGTTTGTATTTATCCTCTTTGGTTTAAACTTGTTTCATACGCTGCTCACGATATCTTGCGATCAGGGCCCGGCACACAAGACACGCCAGAATGATACCGCAAACCAGTTTCAAAGTTGCATTATGACCGGTCGGATCCAAAAATGAAGTTGCGGCCTTGATCGGTATATCAAAAAGATTTACCGTCACCCCCGCCAGGACTGCCCAGAATGCAATCGTTGCCACCGCCACCAGCATCGCTTTAGTGCCGATGATCTGACGCATAGAGGTAATGGAAACACTGTGTATCGTGGGGCCGGCGATAAGAAACAACAGCGCGGCACCCGGAGAAAAACCTTTCAGCATCAGGGTCAGTGCCACGGGTACAGATGCACTTGAACAAATATAAAGCGGAATCGAAAAAATCAGTACCACCGCAAATTCCAAAAAAAGATTGCCGCAAAGATACTCCGCTCCGAAATTTTCCGGCACAAGCTGCTGGATCAAAGCGGCAATGACCATACCGGCAAGCAGTGACGGCGTAGTGCTTTTCATCATCCGCAAAAAGCCGTAGGAAAGGATAAAACGCCACGCCGGGACTGCACTTTTTTCCTCTTTGGCGGCATTGGCATGACAGCAACAGCAGCACGATTTCTTTTTTTCCACGGCAGCCGGAGCTTGGGCGGGGCAAAGTTTTGAAATAAGCACCCCGCCGGTAAATCCGGAAACAAATGCCGTCACCGCCCGGATAACAGCCGCCACCCATCCCAGCATACTCGCGGTTACGATAGCACTGTCAACACCGATCGGCGGCGTTGAAATAAAGAATGCACCGGTGGCACCTTTGCCGGCACCTTCATTCCGCAAAGCCGTCGCAATGGGAATAACTCCGCAGGAGCAAACCGGCAGAGGGATCCCGATCAGGACGGCTTTCAACACTGCAGAAATCCCGTTACCGCCGAGATGCTTTTTGACCTGCTCCGGCTTAAGAAAAAAGGCAATCACTCCAGCAGCAAAGTAACCGAAAAGCAACCATGGGGCCATCGCAGAAAAAATATTCCAGAAATGGCACAAATAATCAATAAGCCAATTCATAAACACACCCATACGATCCTGTTTAAAGTAATTTATTACCGATTTCGAATGCTTTACCCAACTGGTACACGAGCATCGTCACGACATATGCCAGCATAAACAACGCACCGGCTTCGATCAATGCCATTTTCCACGAATTCAATTCGCGTTTAATGATCGCCAAAGTTGCCAGACAGGGAATGGAGAGCAGACAAAAGAGCATAATGCAAAATGCCTGCAGCGGAGTATAATTTTTCACCAGTTTATCCCGCAAACCTTCGGATTCTTCATCGGCTTCTCCCTCGGAATAAAGGATACCCATCTGCGCGACAAAAACCTCTTTTGCCGCCAGTGCACCGATAGTGGCAGTCGTGATTTTCCAATCAAAGCCGAGGGGAGCAAAAACCGGTTCAAGGGCTTTGCCGACTCTGCCGGAAACAGTATATTCCAACTGTTCCGAAAGCTGGGCATTTTCCAGTTCGGCAGTATCTCCGCCGGCTTTTTGAACTTCGGCTATTTTGCTTTCGTAATCAACGGAAAATTCTTTTTTCTCGGGATAAGTATTGCAGATATAAAGAATAATACTGGTCAGAAGAATGATAGTACCGGCTTTGTGCAGATACATTCTGCCGCGGTCCCACATATGGAGCAGGAGACTTTTCAGGCTCGGCATACGGTAAGGCGGCAATTCCATCAGATAAACTTCGCCGTCGCCCTTGAAAAGCGTGGATTTCATGATCCTTGCCGCGATCAGAGCCACCAATACACCGATGATGTAGATAGCCCACATAGTAAATGCCTGATACTTGGCGGCAAAAAATGCAGGGATAATGAGTGCGTAAATCGGCAGTCGTGCGCCACAGCTCATAAACGGCAAAACCATTATTGTTATTTTACGGTCGCGTTCAGATTCGATAGTCCGGGTCGCCATGATCGCCGGGACAGTACATCCGAAACCGAGCACCAGCGGGACAAACGATTTGCCCTGCAGACCGAATTTACGCATAACACCATCCATAACAAAAGCGGCCCTGGACATATAACCGGATTCTTCCAGAATTGCAATGGCAAAAAAGAGGAAAAGAATGTTGGGCAGAAATACGATAACTCCGCCGACGCCGGCAATGATACCGTCGATGACCAGACTGCGAAAAAAGGGTAGTGTTTCCGGATTCCAGATACTTCCCACGGCATCGCCGAACCAACCGAAGAAATTTTCGATGTACCCCATAAGCGGATCCGCACAGATAAAGGTGAACCAGAAAGTTGCATACATAATCGCCAAAAACAAGGGGAATCCCAGAAATTTATTGGTCATCACTTTGTCAATCTTGTCAGAGATTTCACGGCGTTTTTCCTGACTGAAAGAAATCGCATCCCGACAAGCACCGGCGAGCATCGCATAACGGCGGTCTGCCATAAAAGTATCTGCCTCAATGGCATGTTTGTTTTTCAAATGCAGGATTTGGGCATCGACTTCATCCCACACCTGTTTCAGAGATTCAATCTGCATAACACTGGAATCTTTTTCCAGCAGTTTGATAGCAAAGAAGCGTGCGGGGATATGTCCGTATTCTTTTATATCCAGTTCGTCTATTTTGGTGACGATGGCGTTGATCGCATCATCAAAATCACTGCCGTAAGAGAGCATCGGGACGCCGTGATCGTCAAGCGCGGCCAGAGCATCAACCAGTTTTTCCTTGAGTGTCTGTATGCCGCGGGAAGTATTGCCGACGGTCTGGGCAATGGGGGCTCCAAAGTATTTTTCCAACTTGGCAATGTCAAATTTCAACCCTTTTTTACGGGCATCATCACTCATATTAAACGCCAAAAGCATAGGAATATGCAGTTCAGCAAGCTGGGTCGTCAAATAAAGGCTCCGCTGCAAAATGGTTGAATCCACCACATTTACAATAAGATCAATGCCTTTGCGGGTAAGTTCTTCAAAAACGACACTTTCTTCAGGAGATGAACTTGAAAGCGAATAAACCCCCGGCAGATCGATCAGTTCAATATCCATGCCATCCAGAGTAAAGGAACCCTTTTTGCTTTCGACAGTTACGCCGGGATAATTGCCCACGTGCTGTCTGGCACCGGTCAAAGCATTAAAAATACAGGTCTTGCCGCAATTCGGATTTCCGGCAAGCACGATACGGAATTTTTTATTCATTTGCACTCTCCTGCTTTTCTATCATAATAGCAGCGGCATCATCTTTGTGAAGTGCCATACTGGTTTCCATAACTTTCACCCGTATCAATCCTCCAAATGGGGCGTGTGCCTCGATCAGCAGTTCCGTACCGGGGACGATGCCCACATCGGCAAACTTTTTGCGTCCGCGTGCCTGCGGAGTGATTCCGACGATAGTCGCTTTGGTGCCGATTGGCAATTCCGCAAGCGAAATCCTGCCGGAAGAACACTCTTTACAACAACATTTTTCTTCCATTTTTATATTTCCTCCTGAAATAAAATCTTATATAAATTAGACAAGCCTAATTTTATTGATAAAATGCATCCTCAACGACTTTTTTTGCTGAATTTGTTATAATATAACACGGGGTTGAAAAAAAATCAATTAGTTTTGCCTAATTTTTAAAAAATTTTTTCTTGCTTTGCTCTGTCAGGTTTTTTGCGTTTTTTATCCAAAGAACACTTGACTTTATATAAAAGAATAATTATATTAACTTTTGTAAAGAAAATTAAGAAATAGATTAACAAACAACAGGAATCCTATGTTGGTGTTTTTTGACTCGCCGGAGTTTTGCAGAGAGTTGGCAAAAGAAACTTATGCCCTGGATAAGCTGATGCAGTTGGAAAATATCTGTGCTGAAAACAGACGGATTTTCATTGAATACGCGACAGAAAACAGTATTGGCAAATACGAAACTCTCTATGGCGGAGTCCGAATTCTGTGCGTTGGCATCAATATCGTAAAGACCGGCCAAAAAGGTATTCACAGCAAATTGATGCACGATTTGATAAACAATATCAACGACAAGTTGACGACGGCTTATAAATGCCGGTGCGATTATGCGTGGGCACTCACACAGAATTACGATTCAGGAAATATAAATGCGAGATTATTTATATTCAGCAACAATAAACTGACTCCTGCTTACAGTGATGTAATGCACATTGCCGATGATTTCATTGTGTTCAACGAACTGGATGCGACATTGAGCGTATCGTTTCAACCTGCGGCAAACGATCATTCGTGGCTGGACATCCCTCACAACAACCACAGCGACTACTATCTCCTGTCGTGCGGCTCTGCCATCGACAAAGATGAAAAGCCGGCAGACGACCAAAAGAAATAAAAAAAAGCACCGCGGGAAGCGGTGCTTTTTTGTTGGTAGTTATTTCAAACTGGCAAGAAGTTCGTCGGTGCGGACGAGTTTTTCCTGCATTTCAGCAAGTTTACTGCGGCTGTCCGCAACAACTTGCGCCGGAGCGCTGTTGACAAACTTTTCGTTGGCAAGACGGGCTTCAGTGGATTTGATCCACTTCACCAATTCGCCGCGTTGTTTTTCCAGTTTGGCAACTTCTGATGCCACATCGATCAAGCCGGCAAGCGGCAGGCGGATAGTTCCCAATGCACAGAGCTTGGAAGGTGCCGCACCGGTATCAGCAGTGCTGTCTTCACAACTCAAAACAATATTTGCCGCATTGAGCAGAGCTTTGAGAGAAGCTTCCTCTGCTTTGAGGAACTCCATAGCTTTTTCATCCTGCACCTGAATATGGTAATCCAGTTTTTTGCCGTCAGCAATATTATAACTGGAGCGGAGGAAGCGCCCTGCCCTCACCAACTCAAATTTACCGTCAACATTGCTGATCAGATTATCGCAGACTTTGACATCTGCCGCTGTTGGCCACGCTTCAAAATCCAGCATTTCATCATCGCCGACAAACCCCATACAATGGGCAAGTTCTTCGGTGATAAAGGGCATAAACGGATGCAGCAGTTTCAAAATGTTAAAGAGCGCCCAATCCAATACCTGCAAGGCCCTCTCTTTTGCCGCTCCGCCTTCACGCATCGGCAGTTTTTCCGCCTCAATAAACCAGTCGCAGAAATCCGACCAGACCAATTCGTAAAGTGCGTGGGCAGCACCGTGGAAACTGTATTTGGCAAGTTCGTTTTCGATATCAACGATCGCTTTGTTGAGTTTGGCGACCATCCAGGCTTCATCGCCGGAAAGTTCCCCTGCCGGCAAGTTGCGGCAGTCCGCCGAAACTCCGCCCTGCATCTGACGGAAACGGCAGGCATTCCAGAGTTTGTTGGCAAAGTTTCTGCCGATTTCGCATTTTTCATTGCTGTAACGGATGTCCATACCCATAGGAGCGATATAGACGATGGAAAAACGCAACGCATCGGCACCGTAAGTCGCGATCACATCCAGCGGATCGGGGGAGTTGCCCAGACTTTTGGAAAGTTTTCTGCCGATATCATCACGAATGATACTGGTGAAGTAAACATTTTTGAAAGGTATTTCTTTCTGGAATTCACAACCGGCCATAATCATACGGGCGACCCAGAAAAAGATGATATCAGGTCCGGTGACCAGATCGTTGGTCGGATAAAACTTTTTGAGTTCTTCGGTATTTTCCGGCCAGCCCATAATGGAAAACGGCCACAACCAGCTGCTGAACCAGGTATCCAGCACATCTTCTTCCTGACGCCAGTTGCCGGGAGCTGTCGGCGGATTCTCTCCGACATAGATTTCTCCGTTGTCATCGTTGTAATACGCCGGAATGCGGTGTCCCCACCAGAGCTGACGGGAAATACACCAATCCTGAATATTTTCCATCCAGTGGAAATAGGTTTTGCTCCATCTTTCCGGATAAAACTTGATCGCTCCGGATTTGACGGCTTCGATCGCCGGTTTGGCAAGTTCACCCATTTTGCAGAACCACTGACTGCTGACCAGAGTTTCGATCGGCACACCGCCGCGTTCGGAATAACCGACGGAGTGGGTGATGTCTTCGATTTTTTCCAGCAGACCTGCGGCTTCCATCTTTTTGACGCAGAGCTCTCTTGCTTCAAAGCGGTCAAGTCCGGCAAATTGAGCCGGGCATTTATCGTTGAGTGTACCGTCGGGATTCATCATATTGATGATTTCAAGGTTGTGACGGCGGCCGACTTCAAAGTCGTTGGGGTCGTGTCCCGGAGTGATTTTTACACAACCGGTACCTTTTTCCGGATCAGCGTGCAGGTCACCGACAATGGGGATTTCGCGATCGGTCAGAGGAAGTTTGACCATTTTGCCGATCAGATCTTTGTAACGCGGATCTTCCGGATGTACTGCAACTGCAGTATCGCCGAACATAGTTTCAGGACGGGTAGTCGCAACGATCAGTGTACGACTGCCATCGGCAAGCGGGTAACGGAAGTAATAAAACTTGCCGGGGACATCACGATAGATAACTTCTTCATCCGAAAGGGCACTCTTGGCGGCTGGACACCAGTTGATCATCCGCTGACCGCGGTAAATATAGCCTTTTTCATAGAGAGCGACAAAAACCTTTTTAACTGCATCAGAGAGGCCCTCATCCATAGTAAAACGCTCTCTTTCCCAGTCGCAGGAACAGCCGAGAGTGCGCAACTGACGGATGATTTTGCCGCCGAATTCATCACGCCACTGCCAGACCCGGCGGATAAATTCATCTCTGCCCAGTTCATCACGGTTGAGGTTTTCGGTCTCTTTGAGGAATTTAACCACTCTTGCTTCGGTGGCGATACCGGCGTGATCGGTACCGGGGAACCACGCGACTTCAAAGCCTTTCATCCTTGCCCGGCGGCAGAGGATATCCTGCAAAGTATTGTTAAGTACGTGACCGAGAGTCAGGATACCGGTAACGTTGGGCGGCGGGATCACGATTGAATATGCCGGTTTACCGGATTCAGGATCTCCGTGAAAACAGTTGTTTTTTTCCCAGATGGGAAACCATTTCTTTTCCACATCTGCCGGTTCATAAGCGCGCGGCAGAGATTTGATGTCGCTCATTTTATACTCCAGAATAATTTTTAATGCTTTTCATATTAAACAAGTGTTTAATATAGTGCAGAGTAGTGTTTTTTTCAATACTGCATTTTTCAAAAACGGAAATCCCTTTTGCCGTCGTGCAATTCTTTCAAATATTCAGAGGCAATCGCACGAACTTTTTCGTTGGGTATGCGCTCCAATTCCCCGGCGATGACTTTTTCACCTGCCGACCTGGTATCATCCGCGGCATAATCTTCAAGATATTCTTTGAGTGTCATCAAAGCATTAGGCTGACAGCAGTTGGCGATCTGACCCGATTTGACCAGTTTCATAAACCGGTCTCCGGTGCGTCCCTCGCGATAACAGGCGGTGCAGAAACTCGGTATGTATCCGAGTTTGAGCAGCCAGTTCACTATTTGCTCCAGAGTTCTGCGGTCTTCGATTTCAAACTGGGCGGAATTTTCCTCTTCGCTCTCCTCTTCGGCATATCCGCCGACGCTGGTGCGGGAGCCGCCGCTGATCTGCGAAACTCCGAGTTCCAGGGCTCTCTCCCTTGCCGCTTTGCTTTCACGGGTGGAAATAATGATCCCGGTATAAGGTACTGCTATTCGCAGTACTGCCACGATTTTCATAAATATCTCATCCGGCACGCCGTTGCTGAATGTTTCAGGGTCGATGTCATCGGCAGGACGTATACGGGGCACACTGATCGTATGCGGACCGACACCTTTGGCGGCTTCGAGATGCTCAGCGTGCATCAGCAGACCGGTGAAATCATACCGGTACAGACTCAAGCCGAAAAGCACACCGATACCGACATCATCAATACCGCCCTCCATAGCTCTGTCCATCGCTTCGGTATGATAGGCGTAGTCGCTTTTGGGGCCAGCCGGATGGAGTTTTTCATACTCAGCTTTGTTATAGGTTTCCTGAAAGAGAATATATGTACCGATACCGGCATCTTTTAATTTGCGGTAATTTTCCACCGTTGTGGCGGCGATATTGACATTGACCCGCCTGATTGCACCGTTTTTGTGCTTGATGGAATAGATCGTATTGATACTTTCAAGCACATATTCGATCGGATTATACACCGGATGCTCACCCAGTTCGATCGCCAGACGCTTATGCCCCATATCCTGCAGGGCAATGACCTCTCTTTTGATTTCCTCCTGGGTCAACTTGCAGCGGCGGATATTTTTATTTTTGACGTGATAGGGGCAGTACACGCAACTGTTGACACAGTAGTTGGAAAGATACAGCGGTGCAAACATCACGATACGGCGGCCGTAGAACTTTTCTTTGATATTTTTTGCCAGAGCAAAAATGCGTTCATTCAGATCCGGCAGAGAGCAGTCGAGCAGCAGCAGGGCTTCGCGGTGCGAAAGTCCTTTGCATTCTTCTGCTTTGCGAATGATGCTTTCGATCATTTCGCGATTGTTTTTGTTGGCATCGGCGAAAGCCAGACTTGCCATGATTTCATCATCATTTATAAAATCGGCGGCGGCGGCGGATTTTGGGTCGTACATAACATTTTCTCCTCTGTAAAAAATCATTTATTCTGCAACACTTTGGATTGCAGAGATTTAACACTGACATCAGGTATCATGCCGAGTTTGCCGGAAACAGTACTGATGACATCCGGCGGAGCATCCAGCACGACACTGATGATACCGATTTCCTCTTTTTTATAAGGTATTCCCATTCTGCCGATGATATACCCGGAAAAATCGTGAAGTATGCTGTTGACTTTTTCAGCCATACCGATATTTTCCACAATGATCCCGATCACAGCAATTCGCCTGTCTGCCATGCTGAAACTCCTTTTGGTTGAAAAACGAAACGGCACACTCTCACTTTTCAGGTAAAAAGAAAGAATGTGCCGCCAAGAGCAACACTGATAAACTGCTTTCCCTTTACCGTCAGGATGAAAGCACCTTCCGGTTCAAGATCAAACTTTTTATTTTTCTTTTCCGGCAGAAATTCATTCTCCCGGAGCAGAAATACTGTACAGTTAAATATAATGCCTGAAACGCTCTTTTTCAAGCGTTTTCACAGGCTTTCCCTGCTCATAGCCGGCAAAAAATCATATGCGGTTCAACGCAGATGTCACCGCCAGTATTTGCGGCAGCAACTGTTTTTTGCGGCTGACGACCCCCTGCAATTCAAAAGAACCATCACGGTTGCGGTCACAAGGCAGTGCCTCGATCACCGTTTCATCGCCCCGGATGATCATACGGGAATTACCTCTGACAGCATCTGTGACCATCAATGCGGCAAAAGAAAGATTTTCTCCGGCAATGATTTCCTGCAGTCTGGCAGAAAGTTCTCCACTGCGCTGTTCCAGCAATTCCAAATCGTTTTCCTCGATCTGCGAAATGGAAAAAGAAAACTTGCCATCGGTATAATTTTTGCGGTCGCAATCGATAACTTCGGCGGCACTTTGAGCAACAAGCGGAGATGCGATACGACTCAATTCCTCCATCAGAGCAGCACCTTTGACTCCGGCAAGTTTTTCCAGCCATTCCAACATCCTGCGGTCAAGCGTGGAAGTCGTTGGCGATGCCAAATTCAAAGTATCTGAAACGATACCGCCAAGCAGAATACCGGCAAGTTCCGGAGTCAGACTTTCGCCGGAACTTTTAAACATAGATGCCACCAGCGTACAGGTACTCCCGACCACATCACCGGTAAACCGGATGGGATTGGCAGTCGGCGGCATACCGATGCGGTGATGATCGACCACCTCTATTACCGGCAAATCTTCCACCCCGGGCAGGCTCTGACTGATTTCATTATGATCGACCAGTATAACTTGAAACGGCGGCGGCTCGCTGATATGCCGTTTCAGCAATATCCCTGCCACTTTACCATCATCATCGACCACCGGAATGACATCTTCCGGCTGGTTGACGACCTGGGTGGCGACACTCCGCAACCGCTGATGCGGTGAAACCTTGAAACACTCTCCGCCGGAAACAAAATTACCGACCGGAGAACTGAATTTCAAACGGCGGATGACCGTTGCCGAATCATAGGATGTCTGCAAAATCGCAACATTCTGTCTTTCTGCCTCTTTGAGAATCAGAGGTTCGACCGATTTGTCACCGGTGACTATCAAAAGTTTGATTTTACGCTGCAATGCCCGCAAGTGGATTTCCGGACGGTCGCCCACGATCACAGCCAGATTATCTCCGGCAGGCAGATGGGCATCGAAACTTTCAGCCCCCATAGCGCCGACATAAACTTTGAATGGATGTTTCGCATCGACATTGCGGATATTTCCCGGCAGACGGGCGGAAATAACTTCGGCGATAAGTTTCAATGAGGTATAAACCTCCCGGCCCGCCAGTCCGCCGGCAGTACCGACATTGAGCAGCTGCGACAAAAGCACCAGCGGGCTGAGCATACCGCAAAACCTGCCGTCGTCATCAATAACCGGCAAACGGGGCAATCCGGAAGATTTCAGCTGGGAAACTGCATTAAACAAAGAAGTCCCGCTGTTTATAGTGAGGCCGGAAAATCCCATAACATCGCTGATCCTGACATAAAGATCGTTGCGGTTTTCCGGGTGAGGGTATTTGAATTTTTCAAAAAGGTATCTGGCTCTTTCCGGCATTACCCCCGGACAGACGGCATATATGTTTTTAACTCCCTGCCGACGCCGTAATTCCGCCAGAGCGGCAGCGGCGGCAAGACTGTCTATATCCGGGCTTTTATGCCCCAAAACAAAGATTTCAGGCATATTTTCCATACATTGTTACTCCTGCATATTTTTATGCTTTTATAATATATCACCCTGACAACACATAAGTCAACATCGTCAACTGCTGTTTACCGGCTTTATTTCGTTTTAACATTGAAAAATCACTGTTCGCGGTATATATTAAGCAAATTTTATCCGACTTGTTTCGGCTCTGGATAAAAAATCAAATCAATAACATAAAATTATAATAAAAGGAGTTGTATTATGCAAGAGGGACTGCCTGTCGTTGCCCAGATCGCTATTTTAGCGATACAGCTGGGGGTCATTCTGTTTGCCGCAAGATTGTGCGGCATAGCGGCAGAAAAATTCAAAGTACCGTCGGTACTCGGAGAACTTATAGCCGGTATCATCATCGGACCTTATGTCCTCGGACAAATCGGCATCCCCCTGCACGGATTTGAACATGGTCTTTTCCCGCTGACCGAAGGCAGTTCCATTCCCGTATCTGTACCGTTGTACGGCATTGCCACTCTCGGCTCGATCATCCTGCTTTTTATGTCCGGACTTGAAACTGATTTGCGGATGTTTTTCCGTTACTCAGTGGTCGGAACCATTGTCGGTCTCGGCGGCGTGATCTTTTCTTTTGTTTTCGGTGCCGGACTCGGTGCCGTCGCATTTGGCTGGGCTTGGATGGATCCCCGCTCTCTTTTCCTCGGTATCCTCTGCACCGCGACAAGTGTCGGCATCACTGCCCGTATCCTCTCTGAAAAACGCAGCATCGACACCCCCGAAGGTACTACCATTATGGCAGCGGCAGTGATCGACGACGTGCTGGGCATTATCTGTCTTGCTGTGGTTATGGGTATTGTTGCCGCCAGCGGCAGCAGTGATATCGCCTGGAGTAAAATCGGCATCATCGCCGCAAAAAGTTTCGGTATCTGGCTCGGAGTTACCGCTGTCGGACTGCTTATCGCACACAAAATCGCTTCCGGCTTGAAATTTTTCAAAGACAGCACCGTTTTTGCCATTATGGCTCTCGGTCTTGCTCTGCTGCTTGCAGGTTTGTTTGAACAGGCCGGTCTTGCCATGATCGTCGGTGCATACGTGATGGGTTTGTGCCTTTCCAAAACCGATATTTCCTTTTCCATCCAGCGTCCGCTGATGCCGGTTTACAGCTTTCTCGTGCCGGTATTCTTTGTAGTGATGGGTATGCTGGTGGATGTCCGCGTGCTGACCAATCCCAAAGTTCTGGGTATCGGTATGATTTACGCCGCGTTGGCGGTTACCGCCAAAGTTATCGGCTGCGCCCTGCCTGCCCGCTTTATGAATTTCAACTCTCTCGGTGCTCTGCGTATCGGTATAGGTATGATCCCCCGCGGCGAAGTAGCCCTCATCATCGCCGGTATCGGTGCCACAACCATGATGAAAATCAATGGTGCTGATTGCCCGGTCATCGGCAAAGAACTTTTCGGCGTTGCCATCATTATGACACTGGTGACCACCCTCGTTGCTCCGCCTCTGTTGACAGCAGTGCTGTCTATCCGCAAAAAAGGGGTGATTGTGGAAAAAGAAGATACTTCCACAGTGATAACCGAATACGAATTCCCCTCTGAAATGATCCGCGATTTCGTCTTGCGTGATGTAGTTGACAATTTCCGTCAGGAAGGTTTCCGTCACTCCAATTACGCCAAAGGCAACAACATCATCAACTTCCGCCGCGAAGCGATGACTTTCACATTGAGTATCGAGGGAAACACTTTTTCTTTTGAATCCAATCACAGTGAGATCGTCCTGATCCGTACAGTGATGTACGAAACTTTGATCGAACTGCATCAGAATTTCACCCAGCTCAAAAGCATTGCCACTCCCGGCGATATGAGCCAGCTGCTTTCCGGTACCGGTGAGTCCGATGAAAATCCGCTGGATAAAACTATACGTCTCGGCAGGATCATTGATGAACACTCCATTGTCCGTCTGGAAGCCAAAACCAAAGAAGAAGCCATTGTGGAAATGGTCAGCAAACTGTCTTCTGCCGGCTTACTCAAAGACAGCGAGTGCTGTCTGCGTGATGTCATTGACCGCGAAAAGACAGTGACTACCTGTATGCCGGGCGGATTTGCCTTGCCCCACGGTCGCAGTGACGGTGCCAGCAAACTTATCGCCGCGATCGGTATTTCCAAGGAAGGCATTGCCAGTGATGCCCAGGACCAGATGCCGACAAAACTTTTCGTCTTGAGCCTCTGTCCCAAAGATGCGGCTGAACCCTATCTGCGTTTTGTCGCTCACATCGCCGGAGTGCTTTCAAGCATCAGCAATCTGGATGAACTGCTCAAAATGGATGACATTGACATCCGCAACTTTTTCATCGGCGACAAAAAATAATCTGCAAAGAAAAGCACCCGTAAATCAGGCGGAACTGATTTCCAAATCAGTTCCGCTTTTTTTTACACGGCTCATCTTACTTGAATCTTTCCCGGTGTGCTTTGGGAGACAACTGATAATTCTTTTTAAAAAGGCGGGAAAAATAAAATTCATCCTCAAATCCGCATTCATTGGCGATTTCATTGATCTGTAAATCAGTCGCACTTAAGAGCGATGCCGCTTTTTCCAACCGGGCGGAAGTGACAAATGTCCACGGCGGGACTTTATAGATTTTAACAAAAAGACGGCGGAAATGAGCGTAACTTATTGAAATTTTGCGGGCTTCTTTTTCAAAATCCCACGCATATTCCGGCGTGGAAACGATTTTTTCCACCAATGTTGAAAATGCCTGCAAGTGGATATTTTCGTGATGGTTTACTGAAACAGCAGGTTTTTGCATTTCCAGCAGAAGTTCTTCCAGCTGCAGCACTGCTTTGGCGTGATTCATCTCTGATTTCGGCAACTGCAAAAGCGTGATTATTGACCACATTTTCTGCATAAAATGATCCGGATCCGCCAGCGGCAAAAGAGCATTCTTTTTGCGTTCGACCAGCATATTCCCCGCCAGATAACGTTTTACCCTTTCGCCGGAAAAACACAGAAACATTTTGTTTTCAATACCTTCGCCGGGCGATGCCGCCCCATAGCGGAATTTTTCTCCCGGAAAAGTCACAAACACACACCCGTCCTCGGCAATTTCCGGCTTGCTGTTGCCGATTTTCAAATAAAACTTACCTCGCCGGCAGAACTGCAATCCCCAGTAGGTGAAATCTTCACGAAAAATGATTTCCTGCGATTTTTTCACCCTGCCGAAACTGATAAAATTCAAATCAGAAAAATAATCAATGCTCAAATTATCCATTATTTTGCACAAATACTCTATTTGACTTTTCAACTTTTTAAGTATATTATAAAGTAGTTCAAGTTTAACACAATGTCAAATGACAAAAAACAAAAAATCCAGTTGTAAAACAAAAGGAGTTGTCATCATGAGCAGAAAACTTAAAGTTGGTATCCTTGGTCTCGGACGTGCCGGAGCTGGTATGCACACCGGAGAAATCAAAGCCAACAGCGACAAAATCGAGATCGTTGCCGTTTGCGACATCGATGCCGGACGCGCAAAAGAAGTCGGCGAAAAGCTCGGCGTTGCTTACTACACTGATATCAATGATTTTCTCAAAGATAAAAATATGGATATGGTTTCGGTCGCCACTTTTTCTGCCGACCACACAGCGCACTCCCGTCTTGCCCTTGAAGCCGGTTTCTATGTCTTTATGGAAAAACCCATTGCCACCAGTCAGGCCCAGGCTGATGAAATAGCCGAACTCAACAAAAAGTATCCCGGCAAAATCTATATCCGCCAGAACCGCCGCTTTGAACCGACATTTCAGCACGTGCGTGAAATCATTGCCAGCGGTATTCTCGGTAAAATCCACACTATCAAACTCTGCCGCAACAGCTTTTCACGCCGCAACGATTGGCAGACGTTGTTGAGTATGGATGGCGGACAACTCAACAACTGGGGGCCGCACCTGATCGACCACGCCCTGCAATTCCTCAATTACGAAGTCGATTCAGTTTGGAGTGACCTCAAACTGCTGGCGGCGCAGGGTGATGCCGAGGACAGTGTTAAAATCATTATGCGCGGCAAAAACGGACTCACTGTGGATATTGAAATCTACGGCGGCAATGCTATGGCAGACAATATTTACGGCGTTTACGGTTCCCGGGGGGCATTGCAGGCTCCCAGCAGCAAAGAACTCAAACTGAAATACATCGATCCTGACTACGAATTAAAACCCTACCCCGTCAACACCGGACATCCCGACGGCTTCAAATTCGCCGACAATGCCGAACTGCCGTGGAAAACTGAAACACTCGAAGTTGCTCCTGCACTTAAAGTTGATCTTACGTCCTGCTACCGCTATGTCGCCGAAAGCATTGTTGACGGCAAAGAATATCCGGTGACCGTAGAACAGGCCCTCGAAGTCGTCAAAATCTGTGAAATCGTCAAATCCCAGTCCCCGTTTTACAATAAATAAAGGAAATCTGTTATGAAAAAAAGTCAAATCGCCGCCCAGTGCTACACCCTGCGTGAACATATGCACACCCCCGCAAGCGTTGACCGCGCCTTTGCCAAAGTCCGTCAAATCGGTTTTGAAGCGGTACAGATTTCCGGTACCGGTGTCGCTCCCGCTGAAATCAAAAAATATGCCGACCTCAATGGTTTACAGATAGTTGCCACTCACGAAAGCGCCGACAACATCCTCGGCAATCCCGATGCTGTCATCGAAAAACTTGAGTTGTACAACTGCAAACACACCGCTTTCCCCTGCCCTGCCGACTGGCAGGTCGTCAATTATGATGCTGTCATCGAACTGGCACAGGGACTCGAAGCATCCGCAGTAAAACTTGCCGAAGCCGGTAAAACTTTGAGTTACCACAACCACAACATCGAATTCCGCAAATTGAATAACGAGTACATCCTTGATATTCTCTGTGCGAATGCCCCCCACCTGAAACTTGAAATCGACACTTACTGGGTTCAGATGGGCGGTTGCGACCCGACCGAATATATCAAAAAATATGCCGGTCGTCAGGATATATTTCATCTCAAAGATTTCGGCGTGATCTATCCCCGTACTTCCATCATGGTCCCGGTCGGCACAGGAAACCTCAAATGGCACGAAATACTGCCCGCAGCAAAGCAGAGCGGTGTTGAATGGTTCATCATTGAGCAGGATTCCTGCCAGAAAGATCAATTTGAATCTCTCAAAGACAGTTACGACTATCTCGTAGCCAATTTTACCGAATAAAGAGCATTTTTTAACAATCACCAACGGAGAGAAAAATGTTTTTAACCGG
The DNA here is from genome assembly GCA_045654745.1 of Victivallaceae bacterium. Classification (GTDB taxonomy): domain Bacteria; phylum Verrucomicrobiota; class Lentisphaeria; order Victivallales; family Victivallaceae; genus UBA1784. The sequence continues at coordinate 32,504 of JAZONW010000070.1, forward strand.
ATTTGCTGATGAAGCGGGCAAGGATTTTGACATTCAGCTCAAAGCCACCCGTGAATTGGGCTGGAAATACATCGAAACCCGTGCCATCGGTGAAAAAAATCTGTCAACGCTGACCGATGCGGAATTTGATGAAATTTGCTGCAAACTTACTGAGGCGGATATTTCTTTCAACTGTTACGGCAGCACAATCGCCAACTGGGCAATGTCTGCCACCAGTGACGAAGATTTTGACAACTGCAAAAAATTGCTCTGTGCGGCGATCCCCCGTATGCATACCCTCGGTATAAAAATGCTCCGGGGCATGAGTTTCGCCAGAGCCAAAGATCAGGCTCCTGACAGTCCTGAACTGGAAAAAATTATTTTCGGCAAGCTCAATGAACTGGTCAAAATCTGCGAAGACAACGGCATTGTTTACGGCCACGAAAACTGCATGAATTACGGTGGTTTGTCGCATTTGCATACCTTGAAACTGCTTGAGAATATCAAAAGTCCGGCTTTCACGCTGATTTTTGACACCGGCAATCCGGTTTTCAACTACCGCCGGATCGGTACCGCACCGTACCCCTTGCAGTCGGCATGGGAGTTTTATAAAAATGTCAGAGAATTCATCACCCACGTCCATATCAAAGACGGCACGGCACTGCCGCAGGAAAACTGCGGCGAAAATCCGGATTGCGAATATTGTTTTGCGGGAGACGGCTGTGCTGATGTGCGGGCGATAATAAAAGATCTGCTCAAAAGCGGTTACGACGGCGGATTTGCCATTGAACCGCACATTGCAGCGGTCTTTCACGAAAAAGATTCAGCAACCAATGCTGACAAAGCGTATTCAAGTTATATCGAATACGGCAGGCGGTTTGAAAAACTGCTGAATGAAATAAGAGCTGATATTTGATACTTGCTCAAAAAAAAGGAACGGCATCAAAACCGTTCCTCTTTTTTCAGTACTTGAAATCGACCACCAGCGGCAGGTGGTCAGATGCCTCAAGGACTTTTTTATCCAATATCAATCTGGCTGAAATCGGAGTAAGACCATCGGAATAAGCGACATGGTCGATGTGACTTTCGCCCAGAAGCGGCGTGTGCATATATTTGCAATATGTCCAGCTTGAGATATTTTTATTTTCTACGCAAGCACTTGTTTCAACTGCATCGTGCATTCCGGAGCCGGAAATAAAAGTCATATATTCTTTGGAATTGAAACGGGAATTGAAATCCCCGACGCTGATTACCGGATAATTGTATTTCCCTTTTATTTTTTTGAGTGAATCGACCATCATTTCGGCATTTTTGACTCTTTCTGAAACAGAGTGCGGATGCCAGTGGGTATTGGTGAAAATAAACCGTTTGCCATTGGAAATATCTTCCAGCAGTACCCAGTTCAAGGCTTTCTGCCATTGGTCGGTAAACGGGAAAAAGCCATTATCGATCAGCCGGAATCTTTCCGAATTGTAAACGATCGCGATCGCCGGAGGATATGGATAAACCGGTGGATAGACCAGTTTCAACGGTTTCAGCACCCCGGTGTCCAGCCGGGCATACCAGTGCAGATCAACTTCCTGTAAACCGGCGACATCCGGATCGAAATTTTTAATGACTTCCACCACTTTGTCAGTACGGAAAAGCGCAAGCCGTCTTTCGCCGAAAATCTGTGCCAGAATATTGAAACTCATCACCCGCAACAGCGTGCCGTTGCTCCTGCTTACAGCAGTTTGGTAATTCAAAACACAGCCTTTGGGGTTATTGAGATCAACGCCGGAATACAACGGCTTGACGGTGGCAGACCTGTCTTCGCTCAGGATTTTTTTGATTCTGGCAATATCAAGTTTGGGATCACACAAAATATAATCGGGTTTTTCCAGCAGAGCAGAAACGACATCGTCGATATTTTTTGCAGTCATCAGGCAAACTTTGTAGCCTTTTTGCTGTGCGTTTTCGACCTGTCCAAGCGATGTGCGGAGCAGTGATGCCGAGAGAAGCTGGGCTTTTTCAAGCATGGCTTTGTAAAAAAACAATTCGTTTATCGCTTCCATCGAACTGTAGATTTTGATATTATCCGGCAGAGACGAAACAATTTGTGTACGATTCAAAAATTCAGCTTTTTCCGCAGATGTTTTGCTGAAAAACATTCTGTTGAAAAAACTTCCGCAATTGACTTCATACTCTTTGGCGGTCAATGACAATGCAAACAGCATTGTGCAAAATAAAATCTTTTTTAACACAGCAAAATTTCCTTATGATCTGCTTTTTCAGAGATTACATTAATTTAACTGTATAAAAGACTATTTTCAAGAAATCTGCAAAATGAATTTTGATTTTTTTTGCAGTAAATGCTATAATAATATCAGTTACTTGAAATATTCCGCAAAAGAGAGGTTTGATATGGATTTTCTTGATGTGATGCAAAATAGAAAAAGCTGTCGTTCTTATATTCCCGGCAAAACTGTTTCAAGAGAAATTTTGATCAAAATAGTCGAAGCAGGACGGCTCACTCCCAGTGCCTGCAATTCCCAACCGTGGAAATTCATTGTCGTTGACTCCGCTGAAGCCAAAGAAAAACTCTGCGATGCAGTTGTCGTCAAAAACGGTATGACAGGTGCGCCGTGGCGGCATCAGGTATCTGCTTTTATTATATTGGTGGAGCAAAAAGCCAATGTGATGCCTTCGGTATTGGAGCATTATCAGGATTCCCAGCGATTTGCCCAGGGGGATATCGGTGCGGCGTGTATGAATATGTGCCACGAGGCGGATTCTCTCGGTATTGCAAATTGCATTATCGGCATGAATGATCAGGACAAAATGGAAAAATACTTTGGCATTCCTCACGGCGACGAAGTCCGCCTGGTGCTTGCGCTGGGGTACAGTGCCGGAGACAGCGGAATAAATAAAATCCGCAAACCATTTGATGAAGTATGCTCATTCAACCACTGGTGACGGTGGTTGAACTTTTTCAGTGCCGGGAGGAGACACTGTGATTTTTCCGGTTTTGGAGACGTTCTGCGGCGACAGCCAGAAAATCTTTGATTTCGGCGTCGCGATCGCTGAAATCAAAGTCACAATAGGGGCAGCGGGAGAAAACTTCCAAATCCTCCGGGAAAAGGTTTTCTCCACACTCCGGGCACTGAAAAAACGGCACACCGGAACGAGTATTTTCAATATTCAACACTATCTTTTTCATAATACTCATAATATAACACTCTTTTGCTGTTATATCAACACCTCTAATGGCAGAAAAGAATTTTTCACACGCTGCTGCAACTGTTTTTTTTTAATTCCGATTGAATTAATCAGAAAATGGGAATATATTATACACTAGTCAATCCAACAATCAGGGAATAGAAATGGCAACAGCTTTGACAACTCAAAACTTTTTTATGCAGACACCGTTTGCAGGGTCATCCGTATCAAAGCCATTTTCTTTTTCAACTAACCAGATAAGCAAGCAAGCAAGCAAGCAAGCAAGCAAGCAAGCAAGCAAGCAAGCAAGCAAGCAAGCAAGCAAGCAAGCAAGCAAGCAAGCAAGCAAGCAAGCAAGCAAGCAAGCAAGCAAGCCTTTATTTATAAATAAAGGCTTGCTTCTACCCGACCGAAGTCTTTCCGGTCACCAACTCCACTCTTTTTCTGATTTTCAAGGCGTAGACTTTTTGTGCCTTGAAAAACTGTATCAATCCAATTTTACAGCCGCGAAGTCCAGCAATGGATTATTGCGGCTTTTTTGTGTTTTAACCCTCTCCAGGTGGAGAGACAAACAATAACAAGGAAAGAAGAACAAAAATGAAAAAATCTCTCCTCTCTGTCGGTACAGCATCCATGATGCTTGCTATGTTCATAACCGGCTGTGCGACTAAAACAGCATACATCGATGACAATTCCGCGCAAGTAGTTGCTGGATTTAGTGAAACAGATATTTCACGTGCTATTAACACCGCTGTCGGCTCAATTATTAAATTAAATCGTATCGTTCCTCCCGGAGACTCAAAACGTGCAATCGTAAT
>JAZONW010000071.1:0-2218 GCA_045654745.1 Victivallaceae bacterium
TGTGATGCAAGGTCGACGGCAAATCAAGGCGATGGTGAGGGACCCGTCTCCGCTGAAGCTCCGCCGTGGCAAGGTGTATTTGTGCTTGCAGATGCTTGTCGCGGCGTAGTGGAACGAAGCCGGAAGTCCGCCGATTTGCCAAGAGATTGCGCACAATGCGCCACCGTTGGTTATATTTTTCACAAAAAATGAGACAACACCCATTTTTTATTTTTTACCGTTTAAAATAGTTGCCTTGATTTTCTGCCAATCAGCTTTGCGGAGCAGGGCGGGGATGTTGGTGTAGATGTATTTGTGATGACCGTATTGAGGCTGCATCAGTTCGGAAATGGCATCTTCAACGCTCCAGTTTTCAAAGACGATGCGGCTTGCCGCAACAGCACATCCGGTGCGGTCGCTGCCGTGCCAGCAGTGGATCAATAAGGGTTTGGGAGCATCACGGATAACGGTCAAAATTTTATAGAGATCAGCTTCAGAAATATTTCCGGTATCGAGGGGAATTTCATAGAGAGTAACGGCATTGTTCCAATTGCGGTTGACGGCATTGATTTCGTCTTTATCGCTGTTGTTTTCCCGCAAATTCAGCACGCTGCGAATATCGTTAAAAATATAGAGTGATTTAAATTCATTCTCATCGGGTTGACCGGAACGGTAAATATTTTCGTTGACCTTATGAAAGTTTTTCGGGTAATCAGGATAAGGAGATTTTTCCGGATTTTGTCTGCATCCGGCGAGAAGCACGAGAAGCAGAAAACAACACAGATTGCCGATCCAAAAATTTTTCATCATCAATGCCTCCATGATCAAATCAATCGCTTTACATTTAATATAGCATCTGCTTCAGAGGTTTGCAATTTGAAATTGCTGTCAAAAAAGAATATTATTTTGTTGTCAGCGATTGGCATAGTGCCCGTACAATTTCTGTTCCGGGACGGAATAACGCATGGTCAAGCCGCCACCGTTGGCATGGCGGTTATTGTAGAAATAATAGGGCTTTGGCCAGCCATAGTCAGAATAGTGCGAGGGGCCGCTCTCCTTGTCTTCGTTGACATCTGTCCGGTTCAAAACAAAGTTATATCCGTGCTTTTTGCGGAATGTTTCAAAATCCTCCTTTGAAACATTACAGCTCCATTCCGCATAGTTCGTTAAAAAACCACTTGCGCCTTTGATTTCAAAATTATAAGCTCCGGCAGGGAAAAATCTCTCCTGCATGAAACTTGGCATCTCGTAGCCGATCGGCAGTTTGTTACCGGTAAAAGCGTAATCAGTAACCTCATGGATCATAGAAATAAAAAATAACAGCACGCCGGCAATGATGCCGATAATTCCGAAGGAGTCTCCTTTTTCATGTTTTTTGAAAGGACGGAAATATATTGCAGCAGCTGGTATCAAAAACAACGGAATAAAATAATACTTTACATTGATCCCGAGAAAATAGCAGGATTTACCAACCCAAAAAGAGATCAACCTCAAAGCCGAAAATATGATCAATACGATCCCGCTCCAAATCAAAGCACTTTGTTTCCTGGAAAAGCCTGCCGGTTCAGAAAGAGTATCTTTTTTTATCTGGCGTTTCCAATTGTAAAAAAGTAATCCGGCGTAAATCAATGGCAGGATTATCCAACTCCCAACCGGAGAAAGGACGATAATAAAAGGTGCAAAAATAAGCATCAGCAAAAGACAGCCGGTTCCACTTATAAGCCAAGTAAATATTCTGTATGTGATTTCCATATATACCTCTATTGGTAATATACCATCTCCCGCAGGCGTTTGCAAGTGCGAAAAGAGAGAATTGTCAGTAAGTGATGGGAAGGTGTCCCATTTTTTCTGCAAGTTCCGGCAGCAGTTCAAAGAGCAGATCAAGGCGTTTCCTTGTAACCTTAAACAGAGGTAACTTATATCCATCGTGGGTCACCGCAAATACGCCGATGAATTGCCCTTTGTTTCCGTGAAATAATGTATTACAGCACAAGTGATCAACTTTGTCAAAAGAAAGTGCTTTCATTTTTTCTGCTTTTTCCGGGCTGAAATGTTTACAGCAAAAAAACTATTTCTCCTGAAAATGAAATACGGTCATCCGTGGAGTGTACAGCGAATAGACCACAAATCCGATGATGATTACTGTGATCCAGCACACGGGGATGAAAACAGATGTTGCAACCGCCAGAAACATCAACACACCCCATACAAAATAAGTGAACTTTGAAACATCCTGCCG
>JAZONW010000072.1:0-46764 GCA_045654745.1 Victivallaceae bacterium
TGCTTTCGCTGACTTTTTCTCTGTAAGAAGCAACGAATTTTTTTCTTGCTTCTTCCAGAACGCCATCGCCCTCTTTGAGTTCGAGCAGTACAGACAGAAAACGGTTGGCGGCATCGCGGTACGGGTGACCGAATTTGAGCCACATATCACCGGCAACTTTGGTGTAAGTTACGATATCCTGCTCAACAGCGGGGATATTTTCCCGGATCGGAGCAGGTCTGCGCCGTCCGAGACGGGCGATTTTTGCACGGTAGTCATTGGCTTCACTATTGGCCTGTGAAACCTGAAAATACTGCCACATCGCGATTACGAGCAGTATCAAAGCGATACCGCCGGCGACACCGAGTGCAGCAACAAATTTAAAATTACGTTTTACAAAACGGTTCACGATCGCCCCCTGTTACTTTTTCATTGGTTCTTTAAGTTTGGCGACACAGACAAACTTTGTCATATTGACTCCACCGAGTTCGCTGGCATTGAAGTTTTCAACGCTTTTGACCTCTGAAAAACGTCCGCAGTTTTCCAGTTTTTTCTGAAAATCACTGTATCCGTAACCGTTTTTCTTGTGTATAACGGTGTAGCCGGTGATTTTGATCGCGTTGATTTCACGCACCGCCGCGATGCTTTCAAGGCGTTTTTCTTTGGCAACGCTGTCGATTTTCTGGCTGTCGTCACCGTTGTCGTCAAGCGAAACACCTTCGATGGCAGAAAACCACATCATATCCGGAGCCATATTCTGCAAATCATTGAGGATATCTGTCCAGGCGGAACGGGATTCAAGTACTTTGACAGCCTGTTCGTAACCGCCTTTGTACTTATCACATTCATCCATCAGTCCGGAAACCTGTCTCTGCACGCGTTCAGCAATTTTCAAACTTTTTTCTACACCTTTGACTTTGGCACGGCTGTAATCAGCCAGACGGGCCATACCGAAACCGAAAATAGCAAAACAGAGGATCAACACACACGCCGCGATCAGGAAATAAGGCTTCTGTCTTTCAAACTGCATTTGTTTGCGGATCTCTCGCGGCAGAAGACTGATTTTCACCGGGCAATCAATGATATCTTCCAGAGCAAGACCGATCAATTCCTGGAAAGAAGATGCGGCACTCTGCAAGCTTGCCTTGTCAACATTTTCACCTACTGAAATCGCACCGAAAGTATTGAGGTATTCCACCGGCATCCGGAGTTTTTCCTGGAAAAATTCAGTTACACCCGGCATCACCGATGCACCGCCGGAAAGCATGATCCTTACCGGCTGATTGCCGCCGTACTGGGAGCGCCAGACATTGATGGAGCGGCTGACTTCACCGTGCAGACGGGTCATCACATTGCGGACGATCTTGGAAACGGTTCCAGCCATTTCCGACTCGGGCTCATCGTAAGCACCGCCGAGCGAAACAAAGCCGTGGCGGCGTTTGAGTTCTTCTGCTTCCTCGTTGGTAACACCGAATTCTTTGGCGATCTGGGCAGTCACGACATTACCGGCAGTGGGGATACTGCGGAGGAAAACACGGTTGCCGTCAGAAATAACAAGAGTACTGCAGGCACCGCCGATATTCAACATAATAGTGCAACCGTTATCTTCGGCAAGCTGAGTAACTCTGGCGGCATTGAAAAGCGCCACAGGAGCGACCGTTACCGAGAGGACTTCCAGACCGGCTTCTTCTATGATATTTGTATAAAGAGAAATCTGATCGTGTTTGATAGCAACAAAAAGTGCTTCGTACTCATCGCGATCGACTTTGACTTCTTCGACTTTGCCGTCCTCGCCGGTTTCTTCGACAGTTTCCTGCCATTCGTGGTGGACAAGCTGATAGTCCCATTCCACTTCGCTCATAGCACAGGGGACAGCCTGCTGGGCCTCATACTCCACGACTTTGGAAATCGTTTCGCGGTTGCCGAGTATCTCCGGCAGTTTGTTAAGACGCAAAAATGCTGATCCGGCGGACAGCGAAAGGCGAACACTCTTTGATTGAAAATTGCCCTCGTTCATTGCCGAAACAAGCGCCTGACGGAAAACTTCCGCCTTGAACCGGTCACTCGACGGACCGGAAAAATCATTATCACGGCCTACGGAATCTTCCAGCTTGCGGAATGCGAAAGCATCCAGCACGAGCCCGCCTGCCGCGTCAACGGAAAATTCCGCCAGCTTGAGGCTGTCCGCACCAACATCAATCGTCAAAATGCTGTTTGTCTTTACCATTTCTGTCTATCCGGTTGATGATTGTTATTCTGCCAACAAATCATAATTATCGTACATGTGCAGATGCCACGGAGTTTTATTGCGGGGCAGAACTGCATTTTTCACCACATTGCCCTTGGTGGCAAGCCGGTCGAAGTATTCCGCATTGTCGTCAGCGTTTTTGCTTTTCATATTGAAGTAACCGCTGCCGAGTTCCTTGCCGCCCTTGCGGAAAATTGCCTGAACTTTGAAATCAGAATTTTTGGCGACATATTCTTTTTTGCCTTTCATAGGCATATAACGTTCAAGCATACGCGGCGGGATGAGCATCAAAGCGACGTGTTTCTCGCCATCCATCGGAATAGAGATGAATTTGCATTCACCGGTCATCATACCGGTCTGGTTTTTATCCCAGGGGATCTCCACAGCGACATCGAGAGTCACGTCATCAAGCCAACTGCCGGGATAACCTTTGGCAACGGCATTGGTGTTTTTCTTTTTTGCCGGCAGATATCCGGGAGTGAATTCCACTATGATCACCGCCCAGTTGCGATTCTGGAGTTTTCCTTTGCTGCCGTAAGAGTTGCTTCCGATATATTTATACTCCAATTCGGGAGTTCTTTCCAGCCGCAAAGACACGGTCACCCCGCTGAAAACTTCAACGTCATTGGGTGCGGCAAATCCGGCAAAAGCCAGAAACACAAAAAGAACTGCCAATCGGATTTTCATAATTATTATTTCTCTGTTTGGGTTTCAACCGGAGGATTACTCATCTTATCCATAATAGAAACTTCATCGGAACTGCGCAGACCGTGACCGATAAGCACCGCCAAAAGCAGTGTCAGTACCAGAAAAGCCGCAATCATCCACACCGTTGCCCGGCTGAGATGACTGCCGGTCTTGCCGCCGAAAACCGATTCACCGATACCGCCGAAAGCAGAACCCATACCACCGGATTTAGACGGTTGGATCAGGATTATGCCGATCAGCAGTACCGATACCAATACTACCAATGCATAGAGAAAAACCAGAAGCACCGACATATTTACCTCATTCCATACTGCCGGCGAGGGCTTCTTTAATCAATTTGGCAAAGCTGTCGGCTTTGAGAGCCGCGCCGCCGATAAGTCCGCCGTCGATATCCGGCTGGGAAACCAGTTCGCGGGCATTTTCAGGTTTCATACTGCCGCCGTACTGGATACGCATTTTTTCAGCAACAGCAGTTCCGAAAACTCCGGCAAGTTCACTGCGGATGAAACTGTGTGCAGCCTGGGCAATATCCGGAGTGGCAGTTTTGCCGGTACCGATAGCCCAGACCGGTTCGTAAGCGACAATGATCTTTTCGCCGCAGCAGGGGCAGATGTCAGCGAAACCTTCGCGGATCTGACGGGCGAGAACTTCCTCGGTACGGTTGCTTTCTCTTTCTTCGAGGGTTTCACCGACGCAAACGATCGGGATCAAATCCGCATCGAGGGCGGCTTTGAGGCGGGAATTGACAGTGGCATCAGTTTCGCCGAAATACTGACGGCGTTCGCTGTGACCGATGATAACATATTTGACACCGGAAGTTTTCAGCATTTCAGCAGAGATCTCGCCGGTAAAAGCACCGCTTGCCGCCCAATGGATATTCTGGGCACCGACACCGATAATGCTGTTTTCAGCAGCTTCAACCGCACTGGAAATCGAGGTAAAGGGAGGACAGACGGCGACTTCAACACTGTCTGCGGGCAGATCAGCCAATTCAGCTTTGAGGGCCTCCACCAGAGCTTTACCTTCGGCGGCGGTTTTATTCATTTTCCAATTTCCGGCAACAACAATTTTACGACTCATTTTTTTCTTCCTGTATATAAACAATTATACTATAAGTATGGGACCGGCAAAAAACACTCCGGTTTTATACCATAGCACACCAATACAAATTTTACAAGATACTTTAAGATTTTTTTTACTTTAAGTGGCAAAAAAAATTCTTTTTCAAGCCGGCTATAACCAATAAATCATTTTAGCGGCTGTTTTTTTATCTCTTTTATTCCGACCGCTTTGGCTTTTACGCTTTTCTGCCAGATTATGCCCAAAGTCCACCATCCGGAAGAACTCTCACTGATCTGCAAATTTTCGATTGCCGTCAAATCGTGCCGTTTACGGTATCTCTCCAACATATTACGCATATACTTTGGGGCAACGAAATCGCGGAAAATACGGTAACTTCTTTCATTGGGGCGGGTATATGCCCCGCTCCACAGGGGGATCGCATAAAAAAGATAGACCCCGTTGATGGATGCCTCAATATTGCGGTCAACATTTCTGCCGGAAGCACTCACCTGCCCTGCCGCCGCCGGATGAACATTTATTGTACTGGTAGCACAGCCGCAAACCAGAAAAACAAGTACCAATGATTGAAAAAATATTTTCACGACACACCTCATTTCTGCATCATTTTACGACAGCGGGAAACAGCTTCGGCGGCGAATTCCGCCGTACAGCGATCCATTGCGGCAACAAAAGCACCGGCATCACTGCCGGCTATGGCGGAAACATATCTCCGTGACCAGGATGACACCTTTGCTCCATCTCCGGAAACAAGCGATGCCTCTACTGCCAATTCAGCATTATCACCGTTGCGGCAAAAGCGGTAAATCGTAACATCCAACCGGCAATTCCCGGCAGAATCATCATTGCCGATACCGCTGAAAACCGCCCGCATCAGAGTTTGCTCCGGTCCGGAAAGCCAACGGTTGTTTTCATCAAAAAAAACTTCACTGCCGCGACGGGACATAAACCGGCGGTCGCCGCCGGAAAGATTGCGGAAAACCCCGCACCTGACAGGCACGCTGCCGGTAACAGCAACCGGCTCAAGGTCAAAATCACTTACCGGACTCGCTCCGGAGGGAAACAAACATCCGCCGCCAAGTGCAATGACTGCGGCAGATCCGGCAACAAACGCAAGTCTGAATATTTTCATTTTCTCTTTTTACTCCTTGCCTACTGCAAGACTGAATATAATGCAAAAAGCACTGATTGTCAAGCCTTTTATTTCCCCGGTATAAGCAGTTTCTGACCTATCCGCAACACCGCTCCGGGGGCAAGACGGTTTTTCTGCCGCAAAGCCTCCACCGAACATCCGTGCTGACGGGCTATACGGGAAAGCGAATCACCGCTTTTAACGGTATATTCCGCACTGACGGCGGGAGTTGTTTTTATTTGCGTCGGCGGATTTTTGCGGTCAGTCAGAGATTTTTCCAGTTCTTCAATGCGTTTTTTCTGGGTGACAAGCAGTTTACGCAGGCCGTTAAGTTGAAATTTGAGCGATTTGTTTTCACTGATGAGTTTTTCACTGTCTCCGGCCGGAGATGAGATTCTGGACGCCAGCCGGTCACGATAACGGGTAATGGACTCCCGGTCAGGATGTGCTGCCGGGATCCGGCGCAGATACTCATTGTAAAAATAAAGTGCCGTCAGGGGACGCCCGAGTTCCTCCTCGTTGATGGAAGCAAGCGTCAGGCAGATCTGCGGAGCATCGGGATATTGCAGAAACAAGCGGTGATAGAACTTTTCCGCCAGTTCCCAATTGCCTTCTCTGCGGTATTTATCCCCCTTGAGCATCAGCGGGTTTTTGCGGATATCCTGATCGCCGCAACTGCAAAGCAGAAACATAAGCAGGAAACAGCCGAACATTTTGCGCAGTACAGCCAAACCGGCGACGGCAGCAGTTTCCAGCCGCAACACCCAGGGGCCGAGATTGAGCGGCAGCACTCCGGCAGTTTGCATCAGAGCAGTTTCCTGCGGAGTAAATCCGCCTTCCGGTCCGACGAACCAGGCGACTTCACTGTTGTGGAAATTTTCCGGCAGCTGGACGTCTGCCACAGAGCCGAAAAAAGCACTCATTCCTCTGCTTTTCACTTCATTGAGAGCATCTGCCAATGTCTGCGGGGATTTTAATTCCGGCAGAAAAGGATTTTTGGATTGTTTGCAGGCTTCCTGCATCAGCACTTCCCAGCGTGAAGTTGGTTCCGAGAGGGCGACGGAGCGTTCACAAATCACCGGATGGATCTCCCACACACCGATTTCCGCCAGGGCTTTGAGCAGTTCATCCTGCCTCGCCCGCCGGGGCAATGCACAAAAGAGATGCAGTTTCAATTCCGGTTCCGGTGTGATGACGGATTCTTTCAGCAAAAGTCTTTTGCCGGGCAGAACTTCTGCCACACCTCTGCCGCCTTTGCCGTCAAGTATTTCCACAGTATCGCCGACTGAAGCACGGAATACTTTAAATAAATGGGTGTTTTCCCTGTCCGGCAGGATGAATTCACTTCCTGCTGCCGGTAGCGGTGTGCAAAAAATCGTGTGAATGGTCATAATTCCACCGTTTCAAAGGAGAATCTGTTGTTTTGAGCATCCCATTCGACAGCAGTCATACAACTGTTGCGGGTCACTGAACCGGCACAGCATTCCCCTCTGCCGGAAGCATCGATTTTTAGGTAAGGACGGTGGACGTGACCGCACAACATCAGGTCGATTTCTTTTTTATCCATCAATTCCAGAATCTTTTGCTGCCCGAAAAGCCGGTGTCTCACCCGCAGTATCGGATGCTCCTCTGTCATCGGATAATGAGAAAGCAGTATCCTGGGTTTGGTATGAGGTGTTTCACACCATTTTTCCACCGCCCGGGAATCCTCTTTGCTGACAAAGCCCCAGGAGCATAGCAGATTGGATGGACGGCTGGTATTGAGCAGCATCATTTCCACTCCGCCCAGATCCCGCACTAGCGGAAATCCGGCAAAATCATCTCTGCCGCCGGAAAGTTCCTTTACAGCATTATGCACAGCATCGACACATTTCTGCCTGCGGACATAACAGTCGTGATTGCCCGGCAGATAAAAAAACGGTATTCCGGAATCTTTCAGAGGACGCAAAACTTCAAGCACGCTGGCAAATTCACCCGGCTGTCCGGAACTGGTCAGATCTCCGGTGCATACCGCCGCATCCGGACGGGTGGCAAGGATATAATCCACTGCTTTGGCAAGTTTACTTAAATCGTGACGGAAACGCCGCCGGAAACGGTAGTTGAATACGCCCACCCAGCGTTTGTCAAAATACGCCATAATGTCTTCCGCCGGACCTCCGGCGTGGGGATCGGAAAAGTGTATTATTTTCAAATTCAGAATCCTCTGCTTATTGCTGTTTACCAATAATATAACTCAACAACACCGATCTGTCCACCGGCAGACAAAAAAAAGACACTGGAAACCCAGTGTCTTTTGGACGGATTTTAAAACCGGATCAAAGTTCTTCGCCGACTTCCCAGCGGACAAAACGTTTGATTTTCAGTCCGGGCTGCAGTTTGGCAAGAGTGGTTTTGTCATCTTTGAACCAGGGCTGCTGCATCAGACAAACTTCGGAATAGAAGCGGTTGATTTTGCCGGCAAGGATTTTTTCCAGCATTTCTGCAGGCTTGTTGGCAAGTTTCGGATCGGAAGCACAGGCGATCTCTTTTTCTTTGGCGATCACGTCGGCGGGGATTTCTTCCGGGCAGACATAGGTCGGATTGAAAACGGCGATGTGCATACAAACATCAGTCAGCACAGCGGCATCAGCGACGCCTTCGGCTTCGACCAGCACGCTGATACGGCCATCCATGTGATGATAGAAACCATAGGAATTACCTTCCCATTTGACGGCACGGCGGATCTGCATATTTTCACTGATGACAGCGATGTGAGCAGTCATAGTTTCTTTTTCTGCTTCGACAAGGGCGGGAGTAATATCGCCATCACCGGCAATTGTCAGAGCATCAGCGGCGACGGTTTTCACCAGACCGGAAAATTTCTCGGTTTTGGCGGCGAAGTCAGTTTCGCAGAGGACTTCGACGATGGCGGCTTTGCCGTCAGCGACAGCAGTCCAGACTTTACCCTGATTGGTGCTGCGGCCGGATTTTTTCTCGGCTTTGGCAATACCGGATTTACGCAGATTTTCGATTGCGAGCTCCATATCGCCATTGGCTTCTTCGAGAGCGCGTTTGCAATCCATCACACCGGCTCCGGTTTTGCCCCGGAGTTCCTGAACCATTTTAGCGGTAATCATAATTTGATTTCTCCTGATGAGTAATTATTCAGCTTTTTCTGCATCGTCGGCTTTTTTGGCGGCCGGTTTTTTGGCAGCGGGCTTCTTGGCGGCCGGTTTTTTGGCTTCGCCGTCAGCGACGGCCTTTTTGGCAGCCGGTTTTTTGGCGGCAGTTTTTTTAGCCGGTTTTTCTTCCTGGGCGGCGGCTTCGGCTTCTTCCTGTGCGATCTTTTTGGCGGCTTCGGCGGCATCGCGCTGCTCGGTCACGCGTTTCAGATGGATCTCTTTGGCAACTTTGATCGCTTCGCGGAAAAGTCCGGTGATGATTTCCACAGATTTCACCGCATCATCGTTGGCGGCGACGGGATATTTGACCAGAGTGGGATCGCCATTGGTATCGACGATAGCCACGATCGGAATATTGAGTTTGTTGGCTTCGTGGACAGCGTTGAGTTCATTGCAGACATCGACGACGACGAGGGCGGCGGGAAGTTTTTTCATGCCGGCGATACCGTCGAGGTCGCGATGGAGTTTTTCACCGCGGCGGGCGAGGCTGGAAATTTCTTTTTTCTTCATGCTGTTGACGGCATCGGAATTGAGCACAGCGTCGATTTCAGCCATTTTGGCAATGCTTTTGCGGATGGTGACGTTGTTGGTCAGAGTACCGCCGAGCCAGCGTTCGGAAACATAGTACATACCGGTTTCGTCGGCAAGATTTTTGATAGTATCGCGCAACTGGCGTTTGGTACCGACAAAGAGGACATCGCCGCCGTCAGCGACAACGTGCTGCAGGAAATTGCAGGCACCGGCGATCTGGTACATGGTTTTGGTCAGGTCGATGATGGAAATACCATTTTTCGCACCATAGACATAGGGTTTCATTTTGGGGTTCCAGCGACGGGTCTGGTGACCGAAATGACAACCGGCTTCCAGCAAATCTTTGATTGTGATCTTTGCCATAGCAAATTCCTTTCTCTTTGCGGCGTTTTTATTACTTTAGTTTTTTCCAAAACGCCTTTTGTGGTTTGGTTATTTTCCTGCTGCTTTCACAAAAAAAGTCAGCAACTGTCTTTTAATATAGCACGCAAAAGGCAAACTTGCAAGCAGTTGCGGTATATCTGTTTGCTTTTTTCTGTAAAAAGATTCGGGAGATCGGGTCAGCCGGGTGCTTACGCACAATAATCGCGTTTCAGGAACGCCATTCTTGCCAGAGCCAGCACTGCCGCTCCGATGAGGAAAAACACTCCCAGAGAAGCAATACCGACTTTTTGGGATAAGTTTTCAAACATCCACCCGATGACGGTCGAACTCGCCGCTCCGAAAACAAAAGAGAGAGCCAGCATCAATCCGGTGGCGGAAGCGTGATAACGCGGTTCGATCACGTCAAACAAACTGGCAAAGAGATTGGAGTCGTAAACACCACGGAAAAAGCCGAATCCTGCCATTGCCGCACAGCAAAGCAGCAGCGACGGAGCGTACCCCATGAAGACGATAAAAGGCACCGCCAGAAACAATCCTGCGATCCCGGTTTCCAACCGGATACCGTGTCTGGACTGCACAAATCTGTCTGCGATCCGGGAGCCGATAGTTACTCCGAAAAAGGCTCCGGCGTAGTGCCACAAGACTGCGTGCATTGCCGCCTGCCCCATCGAACAGCCGAAATTTTCTTTTAAAAAGGTCGGCATCCAGGTTTTGAAACCGACATCGACATAAATCTGCATGACCAGTCCCAAAGCGATACAAATCGCCGTAGGTTTGACGAAAAGCACCTTGAATGCTTCTCCGGCAGTTGCTTTTTTGACTGCGCCGGCTTTGGCTTCCGGCTGAGTATCCTTGAGAGAAAAGATCAGCACCAACACCCAGAGCAGACCTGCTCCGCCGAAAATCCAAAAGGGCATACGCCAGCCGTTTTCACCCTGATCGGCACACCATCCGGCGATGGCGGACACTCCGACGATCCCGGCATACATGCCGTACTGCAAAGTGGCGAAAGCTGTTGCGCGCGATTCTTTATGCAGCTGACCGAGCAGAGAAGTGGCACTCGGATAATAGAAACTCTGACCGAAACCATTGAGGATACCGTAAGTAACCAGCAGAGCTCCGACCGAAGCGATGAATCCGGAAAAGAATATACCGGCACAGAAAATCGCCACTCCGATCGTCACCATCCATTTGCGTTTGAAAACATCTGCTGTAACTCCGGCGAAGAGGACACAAACGCCGTAAACCAGAGTAAAAACGGTAGCGACCACACCGATCTCGGTTTTGGTGACTGACAATGAATTTTGGATCAGCGGCAGGGTTGCGCCGAAAATCTGCCGGGTTCCCTGCTGCAGAAAAAAGGCGATCCACAAAATAAAAAGAGCCCAGTTTTTGTATGCGATTTTTCCCATAATCAGACCTCTGCGAATTAAAATTGCGACATTCCCTGCCGCCTGTAACAACAGGGGGTAAAAAAAATATCGTATTTCAGTTGTAAGTTACTATAATTTCATACGCTTGTCAAGTCAAAAACAAAAAAACACCGCAGATTTCTGCGGTGTTATAAAAAGATGGTAGCCCGAGGGGGAATTGAACCCACGACCCACTGCTTAGAAGGCAGTTGCTCTATCCACTGAGCTATCGGGCCACTTTTTACAATTTACAAAGCGGATGATTTACCGCGTTTTCATCTGAAACAGTTTCAAAAACTTCCAGAGCATTCTCTATCCGGCAGGATTCATTATGCAATTCCGGCGGCACATTGTTGCGGCCAAATGATGCCAGCCGGGCAACGCACCCCGCCACAGTCAGCTTTTCCGGAGAAAGCGCCGGCAGAAAACTGCCGCCATTTTCTTCCTCCACACGGGATATGATCCCCGCATCCAGCAACACATCCAGCCCTCGATCGATTTCCACAGCTGAAATACCCATACGGTCTTCCAATTCCTGCCACGAAGTCGCTCCTTTGTTGATGTCAAGATTACCGTAAATGATTTTGGCAATCGTCAACTGCTGCACCCGCTGCAAACGCATACTCGCCGGAGTGGAATTGCTGTCGTCAAAAAGTCCGGTTTTCAAATTCTGTGCCACATAACTAATTTCTGCTCCGTAAAGCACGATCTGCCACGCAAACTGCAGCCAGACCAGAAACAACGGCAATACAGCAAAACCGCCGTAAACCCGGTTGTAACGGAAAATCGTTTTCTGCAACAGCACAAAACCATCCTGCAATCCGGTGTAAAAAATCGCCGCCACCACTGCCGCCATAAGTGCCGGTTTGAACCGCACTTTGGTATTGGGTGCCAGATAGTATATCAAAAAGAAAACAACTCCGGTCAATATCACCGAAAACAACTTGCCGGCAATGGAAAACCCCGTCATCAGCATCACATCCAAACCCTGATCCGACGCCGCAATATAATGCAGGCTGCGCGATATCACCATATCGGCACTCGTGACGATCACCAGTACGATAGGTGTCAACAGCATAACCGTCAGATAATCACTGAAACGGCGCAAAATATTCCTCCGGCAGGCAAGCCCCCAGGCGGAATTCAGTGCTTTTTCAATATTTCCCGCCAGTGAAAGCACCGTCCAAAGCAGCACGACGATACCGATACCCGCAACAATACCGCCGCTGGCTCTCGCCAGAGTGGTATCGGCAAAGCCGTAGATCTTTTCCAGCACTTCACCGTGATTGGAAAAGTTATTGTTGAGCGATGTCCGCAGTTTATCATCCAGATTGAAACCTTTGGCGATACCGAAAAGCAGAGCCGCCACCGGCACCACTGCAAAAAGAGTATAATAAGTCAATGCGACTGCACGCTGACTATTCTGGTTTGCAGAGTGGCACTTGACGCTCAAAAAAAGCACCCTCCAAAAGTTTTTTATAATATTCCAGACTTTTTTCATCACAGACAACACTTATTTTTTCTGCTGTTTGCTCCAGGAATCTTTCAAACCCACAGTGCGGTTGAATACCGGACTGTCAACACTGCCGTCGCTGTCGGCGGCAAAATAACCGATACGTTCAAACTGCACAGCCGCTCCGGCGGGAGTTTCTGCCGCCGCAGGTTCGACCAGCGCAGTGACGATTTTTTTGGACTCAGGATTGAGCTGGGTCAGGAAATCAGCTCCGTCAGCCCCCGGCTGCTCTACCGTAAAAAGCCGGTCATAAAGACGGACTTCGGCTTTGACAGCTGTATCCGCATTCACCCAGTGGATCGTGCCTTTGACCTTGCGGCCGTCGGGAGAATTACCGCCTCTGGATTCCGGATCGATGGTACATTCAAGTTTGACCAGATCGCCGTTGTCATCATAGACCGGTTTTTCGCATTTGAGGAAATATCCGTAACGCAGACGCACCTCTTTGCCCGGAGAAAGCCGGTAGTAACCTTTGGGCGGCTCAAGCATAAAATCGCTTTTTTCGATATAAAGTTTTCTGCCGAAAGCCAGTTTGCGGCTGCCGGAAGCGGGGTCTTCGGGATTATTCACGGCATCCAGATCAGCAATGCCCTCTGCGGGATAATTGATGATCTCCACTTCCAGCGGATCCAGCACCGCCATCCGGCGCGGAGCAACTGCATTGAGTTCCTCGCGGATGCAGTATTCCAAAAGTGCCACATCTGTAGTGCCGTCAAACTTGGTGATCCCAACCAGTTTATTGAGCCGGTGCAGAGCCGCCGCCGGCACACCTCTGCGGCGCATACCGCAAACAGTGGGCATACGGGGATCATCCCAGCCGGAAACATGATTCTCTTTGACCAGCTGCAACAGCTTCCGCTTGCTCATAACAGTATAAGTAAGATTCAGGCGGGAAAATTCAATCTGGCGCGGACGGTTTCCGACCTGATAGCCCAGCGAATCCAGCACCCAGTCGTAGAGGGGACGGTGGATTTCAAATTCCAGAGTACAAAGCGAATGGGTGATGTTTTCAAAAGCATCTTCCAGCGGATGAGCAAAGTCGTACATAGGATAAATGCACCATTTGTCACCGTGGCGGAAATGACTGACCCGGCGGATACGGTAAATCACCGGATCACGCATATTGATATTGCTGGATGCCATATCGATTTTTGCCCGCAGAACTTTGGCACCGTCTTCGAATTCGCCATTTTTCATCCGCTCAAACAAATCGAGGTTTTCTGCCACACTGCGGTTGCGGTAAGGAGATTCTTTGCCCGGAGTCTGCAAATTGCCCCGGTATTCATCCCACTCCTCGGAAGTAAGATCACAGACATAAGCCAGTCCGCGGCGGATCAATTCCACAGCGCACTCGTACATTTTGTCAAAATAATCACTGGCGTAAAAAATATTGGCAGGCTCACATCCTAGCCAGCGGACATCGCTGATGATGGATTCGACGTATTCGGTATCTTCTTTGGTCGGATTGGTATCGTCAAAACGCAAATTGCATTTGCCGCCGAATTCGGAAGCTATTCCGAAATCAAGACAAATCGCTTTGGAGTGTCCGATATGCAAATATCCATTGGGTTCAGGCGGAAAACGGGTAATGATACTGCCGTTATTTTTTCCTGCGGCAAGATCTGCGGCGACGATTTCGCGGATAAAATCCATACTTTCTGCCGCTTCTTTTATATTTTCACTCATTTTCTCAACCTTGACATTTGAATTGACTGCTCAAAATACTTTCAAATAATATAGCATACCCGCACACTTTTTACAAATAAATAAGTGCCGGGATGCAAAAAAAATCTGCACGGCGTGAAAACCGTGCAGATTTGAACTCTTTTCAGAGCAGGAGAACTTATGCGAAACGGGCTTTCAGAGCTTCGAGCTGTTTGCGCAGTTCCTGCGGCAGACGATCGCCGAATTTGGCATAGTGTTCTTCGATCATTGCCAGTTCTTTTTTCCAGCCTTCGACATCGACAGTCAGCAATTCTTTGATGTCGGCATCGGTAACTTCATCTTCGATACCGGTGCGGTCGATGGCTTCCGGAGTGGGCATGAAACCGATCTGGGTTTCGACTGCTTCACCTTTGCCGTTGCAGCGGTCAAAGATCCAGGCAAGCACGCGGCTGTTGTCGCCGAAGCCCGGCCACATGAATTTGCCTTCGGCACTCTTGCGGAACCAGTTGACACAGAAAATCTTGGGCAGATTGCCTTTGGCTTCGCCGGCTTTGCCGATTTTCAGCCAGTGGGCAAAATAGTCACCCATGTGATAGCCGCAGAAAGGCAGCATAGCAAACGGATCGCGACGGACAGTACCGGCTTTCACGTCCAGAGCGGCGGCGGTAACTTCGCTGCCGACGGTGGAACCGATGAACACACCGTGTTCCCAATCCATAGACTGATAGACCAGCGGCAGAGTGGAAGGACGACGGCCGCCGAAAAGGAAAGCACTGATCGGCACACCGGCAGGATCTTCCCATTCACTGGCGATCACCGGGCAGTTGTTGGCACAGGCGGTGAAACGGGCGTTGGGATGGGCCGCTTTGACCGGATTGCCGTCGGCATCGACCTGACCGGGTTTCCAGTCATTGCCTTTCCAGTCGATCAGATGATCGGGAGCGTCGTATCCGATACCTTCCCACCAGACATCACCGTCATCAGTGAGAGCGACGTTGGTGAAAATAGTATCTTTGGCGCAGGAAAGCATTGCGTTTTTGTTGGATTTCATGCTGGTACCGGGAGCAACACCGAAGAAACCGGCTTCGGGGTTGATGGCACGGAGCTGACCTTTTTCATCAAACTTCATCCAGGCGATATCATCACCGACAGTTTCGACTTTCCAGCCTTTGATGGTCGGGATGAGCATAGCAAGGTTGGTTTTGCCGCAGGCGGAGGGGAAGGCTCCGGTGACATATTTGACTTCGCCGGCAGGATTGGTAAGTTTCAGGATGAGCATGTGCTCAGCCAGCCAGCCTTCATCGCGGGCCTGGACGGTGGCGATACGCAGGGCAAGACATTTTTTGCCGAGCAGAGCGTTGCCGCCGTAACCGGAACCGTAAGACCAGATCTCACGGGTTTCGGGGAAATGAGCGATATATTTTTTGTCGATGGGGGCGCAGGGCCACACACCGTTGTCGGATTCGCCTTCGGCAAGGGGTTTACCGACGGAATGGACACAGGGGACGAATTCGCCGTCACCGAGGACTTCCAGAACTTTGGTACCGACGCGGGTCATGATCTCCATATTGACCACAACGTAGGCGGAGTCAGTGATTTCCACACCGATTTTGGCGATGGGGGAACCGACCGGCCCCATGGAGAAGGGAATGACATACATCACACGACCTTTCATACAGCCGGTGTAGAGGTCAAGCATAGTTTTTTTCAACTCTTTGGGATCGATCCAGTTGTTGGTCGGGCCGGCATCTCCCTGTTTTTCGGAAGCGATGAAAGTACGGGCTTCGACACGGGCAACGTCGGAGGGATCTGAGCGGAAAAGCAGACTGTTCGGACGTTTTTCCGGATTCAGACGCACTGCAAGGCCGCTCTCGACCATTTCATTGCAGAGACGGTCATATTCGGCTTTGCTTCCGTCGCACCAGTAGATGCCTTCGGGCTGGCAGATCTCTGCCCACTCGTTGACCCACTTGATCAATGCCGCATTGGTAGTCGGCACCGCATTGAGTTGTTTGATCATTTTTCTTTTCCTTGTTTTTCCGGCGGGATTCCGCCATTTGGTTGAAAACACATCAAAATCACATTTTAAAAATACACTATGCAGAAAAAATCCGCATTTGAAACATAATATAGCACTGTTTTTTGCTTTTGTAAATACAAAAACCTCTGTTTTTTTGTGTTTTTGCGTACCTTTTTTGGAAAATTTTATCAATCAGGAAAAACTGTGATGCAAAAATCACCAATGCGGATTTTCCAATTCCAGCAGACGGTTGTATTTTGCATTATGCTCACCTCTGCCAACCGTCCGCACTTTATTTCAGCGGCATTCACCGCCACAGCGAGATCTGCCGGGAAATCGTCACAGCATTCGGCTTCGCGGCAGGCGACGGTCACTGCAAGTCCTGCATCCTGGGAGGTTTCAGCGGCTTCCAGAAACTCCGAAACAGTACCTCACTCCGCCGGATTAAGTATCACACTGTCCATTGCTCCTGCGGAGATACCCCGCATATCCGTCCGCGCTCTCCGGCAAAAAGATTTCCGGCGGCGATCCGGCATCTGCCGTAGAGTCTTGTCCGCAATACAGCGAAATCGTCAAAATCATCCTCCCCCAGCGGATCGGTCACCTGGTCTATGGGAAAGCGTCCGGCAAGCGAAACAATATAATCCATCTGCTCCGCCCTCAAAAACCGCAATCCGCCGGGTCGATACACTCCAAAATCATAGACCGAATCACGCAGAAAATCCCCGGCGGCACAATCCAGAAAAAACAATATCTCATCTCCGGCGGCAATTCCTGCCCTTTCCACTGCGGCGGCAAGCAGTTCAAAGTATTTTTCCAAACTGTCAAGATGCGGAGCCAGTCCCCCGGTTATCCCGGCAGTGCATACAATGGATTTCTCCCGGACAAGAGCAGACAATGCTCTCCACACCGCCGCCCCGGCAGCAAGCGATTCGGAAAAAGTGTCAAATCCGGCACTGTGTATGCCGATCCCGCGGAAAGCCAGCGGAGCATCCGCCAGCATAATATTGTCAACAGTACGCTGATCGCTGACATCCACGCCTTTTAATGCAGGTAAAATGAGATCTTCCACACTGCGGCAGGCTTTGCCCTCCCTATCCTTCATAGCGGCCAGGCTCTCCGTCTCTTGACTCGTACTTTGCACGTATATCCGAACGGCAAAAGAGATGGGACAGATGCGGCGCAGCGGATACCGGAAACTGTTTCCACCGCTGCCTCTACTGTGGGAAAGCCTCTGGCATCCAGGATCTCCCGGGCATAAACTCTGCGTATTTCAGACATTGCAAATCCTCCTCTTTTTGCAGCGACCACAGAAGCGCTTTACCAGTGAATATAAAGTTTTCCTGACGGATTTCAAAGCATTGTTTGAAAAAAATGACTTGAAAAGAGCCGAAACAGTGCTACTTTAATTTCCGGATATGAAACATTATCACAGAAAAAACTGAAATTTTAATCCAAAGGAGTTACAAAATGAAATTCGTATGTTCTGTCTGCGGTTATGTCCACAATGGTGACGAAGCCCCTGAATTCTGCCCCCAGTGCAAAGCCCCCAAAGCCAAATTCAATGCAGCTGCCGGAGAAAACAATTACGCCTGTGAACACGTTGTCGCCTCCACCGACGGCATCGACCCCATGGTCGTCGAAGGACTGCGGGCTAATTTCAACGGCGAATGCTGCGAAGTCGGTATGTACCTCGCGATGAGCCGTCAGGCCGAACGCGAAGGTTATCCGGAAATCGCCGAAGCCTACAAACGCTACGCTTTTGAAGAAGCAGAGCACGCCGCCAAATTTGCCGAACTGCTCGGAGAAGTCCTCACTTCTTCCACCAAAACCAATCTGCAGATGCGGGCCGAAGCCGAATGCGGCGCCTGCGGCGGCAAATTTGAACTGGCTAAACGTGCCAAAGAACTGGGCTACGATGCCATCCACGACACCGTGCACGAAATGGCCAAAGACGAAGCCCGTCACGGTAAAGGTTTTGAAGGCCTGCTGAAACGCTATTTCTAAGCCGTACTCTCCGGTTCAGAAATCCTGTACCGGATATAAACCTGCGGAGGGATTATGAAAAGTGAATGCCCTTTTTGCCACGCTGAAATCGAAGTGACCGGAGAAAACGCCGGCACCGGCACCTGCCCGGTGTGCAGTAAGGAATTCGAGGTCACAGAAGAAATTCTGATCGAGGAGGCCGCCGGCAGCGGTATGCTCTGCGAATGTCCGGATTGCGGCAAAATGTTTGACGTCGGCGAAAAAGACATCGGCAGTGATACCGTATGTCCTTTTTGTGGCACGGACTTCACTATATTTCCCGCACAGCAGGAAATAGAGGTGGAGGAAGCCGCCGGTACCGGATTCATTTCAAACTGCCCGCAGTGCGGCATTGCTTTTGAAGTCGGTGCCAAAGATATCGGCTGTGAAACCACCTGCCCGGCTTGCGGCAAAGTTTTCATCATCAATGCCAAAAAACGCGGGTTGAGCCGCCGTTTCATCCTGACGGCGGTAATGATCACCGTTGTGGTGCTGGTACTTGCCGCTGCTGCCGCTTTTGCCGGATATCACGTCGTCCCCAATCAGAGACGGGCGGTCGATAATTTTGCCGGATTTGTCGTGCAGTATGCGGAAATATCTTCCCGCGCCGACCATACCGATGCCGTTATGGATGCGGCAAAAGAGGAAACATTAAAACTGCTAGAAAAACTGCAAGCCAAAGGTCAGAAAGATACTTTTGTCAAATTCTACTGCGACAGCCGGGTGATTGCCTATATTGAGCATATCTGCAAAATAAGGAAAACCGCCGGCTACAAGCCCACTCCGGAAGATGCACAAAAGGAAAAAGACTTTTTCAGTTACATCCATTACCGTTATGAGCATTCCCGCAGGATGCTCCGGAATATCGAGTCTGTCACCCGCGAAGTGATGAAAAGATTTTCCGAAAACTGAGCCATAATTTACTGTTTGACTCACGACCGGCCCTTTTTGCGGCCGGTTTTTTATTTACCCGTTGACAAAAAAGATTTCCGTGCTAATTTCTTTACTGTTGCAAATCCCAAAACAAACAGGATGCACTGGTCTGGGCGTTGACAGAATTAACAGCTCAAACCAGCCGTTTCATCCTTGCCTGAATCTGTTTTGCACAGTTTCGCTTTGATCGCTTCGGCAACGACCTGCGGGACATACATGGAAAAATCCCCGCCCAAATGGGCGACTTCTTTGATGAGGGTCGATGAAACAAAGGAATTTTTCAGCGTGGGAGTCATAAAAATGGTTTCACACCCCGGCAGCAGACGCCGGTTCATCAGAGCCATCTGCAATTCATATTCGTAATCGGAAAAAGCCCGCAGTCCCCGCAACAGGGCACTGGCTCCATACTCTGTAATGGTATCCACGATCAGTCCTTCGGTGGTGACGACCATGACCTGATCGGCAAGAGATTCGCAGCTTTTTTCGATCAGAGTTTTGCGTTCCTGCAGAGAAAACAACGGATTCTTGCCGGAATTTACCGCTACGGCGACGATCACCTTGTCAAAAAGACGGCAGGCACGTTGCACAAGGTCAAGGTGTCCGGTGGTAAAAGGGTCAAAAGAACCGGGATAAATAACTGTTTTCATTTTGCAATACCGGATTTAATGTTTTTTTTGTTGACTAACTCGTTTTTTTCGTGTATTTTATATACTATAATGTCGGAAAACACTAATTGCAAAACCGGATTTGCGGTAAATGATCGAATTTGAAAAAACATTTCCTGTTGACAAACGCCCGGATACAGTACTGGCTCTGGGGGTTTTCGACGGCGTGCATTGCGGCCACCGGGAAATCATATCTGCGGCAGTGGAAATCGCCCGCGGCAATGGTTCTGTGGTGACTGCGGTGACTTTTTTTCCCCATCCGCGGGAAATCATCTGCGGCAAATCTCCGGAATTGCTGATACCGCCTGCCAAACGCCGGGAACTGCTGTTGAGTGCCGGTGCTGACGAAGTTGCTGTGATAAATTTTTCACCTGAGATCGCCGAAATGGAGCCGGAGGATTTCATCCGCAACCTCTTGGATTCCAAAAACTTCAATCTCACCGGACTTTGCGTGGGTGAGCATTGGCGTTTCGGCAGAAAAGGCAAAGGCGACAGTAAATTGCTCGGCAAAATGCTTGCCGATGCCAATGTGATTTTTTCCCCCACTCCGGAAAAAAAATACCATTCGGCGATCATCAGCGCCACCGCCATCCGCCACGCCATATTTTCAGGTGACCTGACAACAGCAAAAAATATGCTCGGACGCGATCCGGCACTTTTCGGCAAGGTGGTTTCCGGGTGCGGCGAAGCCGGAAAACTGCTGGCGGCCCCCACTGCCAATCTGGAAGTTTCCTGCGGAGTGATCCCTCCAAACGGAGTCTATGCCGGCAGTGTCGAATACAACAACATCATTTACAAAGCGGCTGTGAATATCGGTACATCACCCACTTTCGGCGATCGCGGCAGGCGAGTTGAGATCCACCTTATCGGTTTCAGCGGCAGCCTTTACGGCACCGAACTTGAAGTCAAACTGACCCGGCTGATCCGGCCGGAAAAAAAATTCACCGGCCCGGCGGCACTCAAAGCCCAGATCGCGGCTGATATCCGAGCTGTCCTTGATTTTTGACAGCAGACAGAAAATATTCGGATTTTTTTGCCGCATCGCTTTGCGATATCTTGAAATTAGCAAACTCAACAGTATATTACCTGTTGACGGTTTGTGCCGTAACAATGAAACAAAAAAGAATAACCAAGGTACTGTGCAAATGAAAAAAGCCATTCTCGCCGCCGCTTCTGCGGTACTTCTCGCCGGTTGCACCACGGTGCAGTCAACCCAGAAATTCAACGCTCTTTCCCTCGGTACTGATACCGACAAAGCCGTATGCCAGAGTTTTGTCGAGATCCCCGGACTCTTTTTCTGCGGCCTGCCCATCGTAGTCGGCGGCATCAAAGGTGACGGCAGCTGGAGTGCTTTCCGTCAGAATCTCACCGCCGACCATGCGATTTTTGTCCTGACCAAAGAAGCCAAAAGCAAAGGTGCCACCCGTCTGATCAATGTCCAGATAAACACCACCACGGATCACATCATTCTGCCGATTTTCACCTGGGAAACCATCCAGGCTTCCGGTACCGGAGTCCGCAACCGCGATGCGGCGATCCGTCAGGCGGCAGAAAGTTTCGACAATGAACCCTGAAAAAAAATCTGACTCCATCAAGACCTTTGTCCTTGATACCAATGTGCTACTGCACAGCGCTCAAAGCGTGGAATCTTTCAAGGACAATGATGTGGTCATCCCGATGGCGGTGATCGAGGAACTTGACAAGTTCAAAAAGAATTCTGACGAACTCGGCAGAAATTCCCGCAAAGTCATTCGCCTGCTCGACCGGCTGCGTCAGGCAGTTGATACGGGGAAACCCGGTCAGCTTGCCAAAGGCATACCGCTTGATCTGGTTTCCCGTCTGGCAAGCGGCAAACTTTATGTGCTGTGTGCTTCGCTGGAAAATGCCGCGGTCGCCAAAAAGGTCGATCGGGTTTTCGGCACGGAATTGAATCTCGGCTCGCCAGATAACCGCATTCTCCGGGTCGCCTGCGAACTCAAGAGCAAAGGCAGAAATGTCGTTTTTATCAGCAAAGATATAAATCTGCGCCTGAAAGCCGATGCTCTCGGTATTCAAGTCATGGATTTTGAACGGGGCAAAGTGGACAGCAATTCACTTTATACCGGATTCCGGACTGTCAACACTTCGAGTGCGGAAATCGATGCGATCTACCGCGACCGGGAAGCTGCCGCCGACAAATACGACGATATGCTCAACAACGAATTTGCCGTCCTCGCCGACCGCAGCAATCCAAAAAAAACTGCCATCACCAGACGCCGCAGTGACGGCAAACTGCACCTGGTCGAACAATTCAGAGAAAGCGTCTGGAATGTTTCCCCGCGCAATCTGGAACAGCGGATGGCTCTGGATATCCTGCACAATCCTGAAATCCGACTGGTCACTCTGGTCGGCGGAGCCGGTACCGGCAAAACCCTGCTGGCTCTGGCGGCGGCGTTGCAGATGGTGCTTGACGAGGAAATGTATGATCGCATACTGGTTTCACGCCCCATCATCCCGCTCGGCAACGACATCGGTTTCCTGCCGGGCAGCAAGGATGCGAAACTTTCCAGCTGGATGCAGCCGATTTTTGACAATCTCGATTTCCTGACCGGTTCTGATTCAGGGAAAAAGGTCAAAAACAATTCCCGCTTTTCGGTGGAAACTCTCGTCAACAGCCACAAATTGGAACTGGAAGCTCTGACATACATCCGCGGCCGCAGTATTTCCCGCCAGTTTGTCATCGTCGATGAAGCCCAGAATCTGACTCCGCACGAAGTAAAAACCATTATCAGCCGTTGCGGAGATGATACCAAAATGGTGCTGACCGGAGACCCGGCACAAATTGACAATCCTTATCTGGATGCTTCCAGCAACGGGTTGAGTTATGCGGTGGAAAGAATGAAAGGTGAGAAACTTTTCGGTCACATAACTCTGGCCAAAAGCGAACGCAGTGATCTGGCGGCGATCGCCGCAAAACTGCTCTGATATTTGTCGTGCATTTTTCCTCCTGCTGTCGGGAATTTTTCCCGGCAGCACCTCTTTTACGACTTGATTTTTGACTTCCGGCAAGATATATTTGCATTCAGCACTGTTGATTTGTGCCGGTATTTGTTTTGCAGGAAAGTTATTATGTTTGAAAATATTATAAAATCATTGCTCAAAAAATCATTAGCGGCAGTTTTTATGGCCGCCAGTCTCCTGTTGGCGGAGCAGGAAGTATTTTTCAGCGACAGCGATCTGCGGATGATCTCACACCGTATGCTGTTGGAAATGGAATCCCGTCATTACCTCAAAGACAACGATCAGAAAACTCTTTCAAACCGGCTCTACGATCAGTTCTTTGATGAACTTGATCCGGCACATATCTATTTTACCGAACTGGATCACAGAGCTTTTTTCCACTGCCGCGACCGCCTTTTTATGAATTTGCGTATAGGCGATACTTCTTTTGGTTTTAACCTCTATCAACTTTACACCACCCGGATCGAAGAATTTCAGAAATTTGCCGCCGATATGCTGGCAAATCCGGTGGATTTCACCGTGGATGAAGAATTCGATATCGACCGGCGCAACTCTCCGCGCCCTGCCAACCGGGACGAAATGCTCGATCTGTGGCGTAAAAAAATCAAAAACGATCTGCTCTATTACCGCCTGCTTGACCGTTCCCTCGCCAGACAGAAAAACTCCGCAGTCATTGAAAAAATCTCTCCGGAAAAACGCCTGCTCAACAAATTGCGCGACATCACCAATCTGATCCTCAAACGCAGCACTCTGGATATAACCGCCCTCTATCTTGATACCGCGGCAAAAGTTTTCGGCCCTCACTCGGGATACACTTCACCCGCAGACCGGGATGATTTTGATATCCATATGAGCCTTTCGCTGATCGGTATCGGCGCCACCCTCACCAGCGAAGGCGGTCTCGTTAAAATAGTTTCACTCGTCCCCGGCGGCCCCGCCGCCAAAAGCGGCAAACTCAAAGTCGGTGACAAAATCATCGCCGTGGCACAGGAAGACGGCTCCAGTGTGGACATCATTGATATGCCGGTGGACAAAGCCGTGCATCTGATCCGGGGCAAAGAGGGCAGTAAAGTATCTCTAACGGTGCTTTCAGGAGACAAAGGACTTGATTCCGTACCGGTTTCGATCACGATCGTAAGAGAAAAGATCAATCTCACTGAAAGTATGGCACAGGGAAAAATACGCGAAATCAAAGCCGGTGACGATACCATCAAAAAAATCGGTGTTCTGACTCTGCCGGGATTTTATATGGATTTCGAAGCAGTACGCCGCAGAGACCCTGATGCCAGAAGCTGTAGCAGAGATGTCTGGAATATCCTGAATGAATTCAACAAAAACAAAGTTGATGCCGTAGTCTTTGATTTACGCAACAACGGCGGCGGCAGTTTGCAGGAAGCGATCCGCATCGCCGGAATGTTTTTCCGCACCGGACCAGTAGTACAGTTGCGTGACCGCGACCGGGAGATCAGCATCATCAATGATCCTGATCCGTCGGTGACTTATTCCGGTCCGCTGGTCGTACTGACCAGCAAACTCTCGGCGTCGGCAAGTGAAATTTTTGCCGGTGCCCTCAAAGATTGCCAGAGGGCAGTACTGGTGGGCGACAGCAGAACATTCGGCAAAGGGACAGTTTTGGAAGTTTCCGATTTGCGGCCGTATCCCTCACTCTTTTCCAATTCCGCTCCGGCGGGTATGCTGACGGTGGAAAGTTCCATGTTTTTCCGTACTTGCGGAGATTCGGTACAGCAAAAAGGCATCGCCCCGGATATCATTCTGCCTTCTCTGACTGAAGAAATGGAATACGGCGAAGTTTTCCTGCCCTATCATCTGCCGTGGGATGCGGTTGCTCCGGTGATCCGCCCCGGATGCGATCCGGCACTGCCGCACAAAATACCATTGCTGACAAAGCGTTCCGCCGAACGTATTTCCCGGGACGGCGAGTACAGAGAAATGCTTAAAAAAATCGATCTGCTCAAAGCAAGAAAAGCCCGTAAAACCATTTCACTCAACGAAGAAAAGCGGATGAAAGAATACCACGCCGAAAAGATCGCTATGGAGGAATTGGAAAAAACCGTATCGGGAAAGAATGAAGAAAAAAAACAAGCCAAAGACCCGGTTCTGGATGAATCGGTGATGATCGCTGTCGATCTGGCAATGCTGTCAAACCGGAAATTTGACGCCGATTTAGCAGAATAACAGCTTAAAGAGGCAACTTTTTGCAACTTTTTTCATTTAGGCACTTGTATTTTCATTTTAGTGTAGTTATATTTGGAAGTGTATATTGTTATACGAAAACAAAATTGAGTTATAAAAATCCAAATCATTACGGAGTAGAATTATGAAATTTGGTAAGTTCTTTTTTGCATTCGGAGTTTTCGCAGTCCTTTTCATCGGCAGTGCCACTGTTTCCGCCAATGAGAAACCCTGGCCGATGTATCCGGTAGAAAAACTCAGCCGCGGTGTTGCAAACGTTGCTTTCGGTGTGCTTGAAATTCCGATAAAATGGCACGATGTCACCAGCGAAATGGGTGGTATCGCCGGACTTTCCTACGGCACCATCAAAGGCGTCTGCTATTTTATCGCCCGTGAAGTCGTCGGTGTGGTCGATATCGCAACTTTCCTTTTCCCGCTTCCCGGCTGCCCCAATGATGTCAACAGCTACGGCTGGGGATATGGTCCCATCATGACTCCGGCCTGGGTCATCGACGTGGAACACGACTGGAATAACTTCGTTTATGACCAGGAAACCATGGCTGCTCCGAACTACTGATAACGGCACGACAGCAAAATGTTAAATGCACCGCAGATGAAATGCTGTCGGTGCATTTTTTTTGCAGTCCGGCAGGAGAATAAAAGATGAAACTTTCAAAACTGGCTTTTGGGGCGGCGGTAACGTCGGCGTTTTGCTGGATCGGCTGTCTGATACTGGTATTTGTCCACCACGATCTGACAGATTTCGCCTGGATGTGGAAAAGTTTCCACAACGACGACTACACTCTCAAAGAGGTGATCATCCTCTGCACGCCGCTGTTTACTGTGGCAATGCTGATCACCGGATTGGTTCTTGATGTGATCATCGCAGTGATTTTCAAACGCCAGTTTGTCAAGCCGCTGGCTAAAGCAGAGAAATTTGCCCTTTCTGTCAGCCGCGGCGAAGATCTCCCGCCCCTGCCGCAAAACGGCAGGATAGGTCAGGAGGCTCAAAATCTTTTCCGCTCTCTCAACAAAATGTATGACCGGCAGAAAAATCTGATTTCCAAACACCGCCAGCATCTTGCCCACGACCTTGAAATGCAATCCAGACGGGAAAAATTCGACCAGTTGAAACTGGACTTTTTCGGCGACATCCTGCCGGAATCCCGCCGCACTATCGGCATTTTGAGAGGTCACCGTATTCTGCAGCTGCTGCGGCTGCGGTACGATGATTCTGCCGAAGCCAATGATACCAGAAAACTGCTGACCAAAAGTCTTGCCAGGCTGGACTCTATCGCCAGAGATCAGGAAATGATCCTCGATATCAGCCGTCTGGATTGGGAAAGATGGAATTCCCCCTGCAATGACAACTTTGATGCCGCAGAATTCATCCACGATCTGTTGGAAAGCAACCGTCTGGCTTCCCGGGCACGTCAGGTGCATCTGGTAAATCAGATTTCCAGCGATCTGCCGGGCAAACTGCGGATCGACCGGGAACTGCTGCAGCAATTGCTCAATATCCTGCTCCGGAGTGCCTGCCAGAAAGCCGCTCCGCACAGCGAAGTTGTTTTCAACTGCACCAAAGATGAACGCAAAGAAGCAAGATTTGAAATGACTTTTGAGACCGGAGCCGCGGTCGATCCGGAAAAAGTTACCGCTGACTTTTTCAACAGCAACCGGTTTGACGACACCGATGCTCCGCGGGAAGTCAACTCGCTGGGACTGGCTCTGGAAATCGTCAGCAACACCGCCGGACTGATCGGAGTTACAGTTTCAGTGGATTCTCCGGCGAGCCGCAAACTGCGTTTTTCCCTTTCGCTGCCCGGCGGCAGTTCTGTGTATGAAGCCGGTGCGTTTTCCTCCCTGCCGAATCACCCGCTGTTCCCAGTCGGCAGAGAGCCTGAAAGCGGCTCCTCTATGGATGTATTGCTGATAGAGGACGACAGCGAAGTTTCCTCACTTCTGACGGAACTGCTTTCATTCTTTCATTTCAAAATTGCCACAGCCGGCAGTATTGACGAATGCCGCAGTTTGCTGGCAGATAAAAAATTCTCGGCGGCACTGGCGACATCTCAACTCAACAACGAAGAACCTTCCGGTCTCGTGGAGCAGTTGCGGAAACTTCCCGGCGGTGATCTGCCGCTGGTTTTCGCTTCTCCGGCATTGGCGGAAACCATCCACCGCAAACTGGAAATGTATTCTGATGTCTGGTGCATGACTATGCCGCTTGATTATGATTTACTGGCGGAATTGCTCCGCCGCATCAGCCGTTGATACAATGAATTTACGGTGCAGACTGCTTTTTATTTTTTTCCTCGTCTGGGGGGCGGTATGTGCCGTCAGGGCGTTTTATCTTGCCGGACCGTTGCGGCAGAAATTACTTGAACGCCCCCGGCAGATCGCATCGCACAGCGGCACTGTACCGGCGCGCCGGGGAAGACTGCTGGATAAGCACGGTATCCCTATCGCCTGGGATGAAACCAGGATAGAACTTTACAGCAAAAAAGGGTTTTCAAAGCAAAAACTCGCCGAATTGAATCGTGTACTGGGTTTTGATCTTACCATGCCGGATGAAAGCGGATTGCTTTTAAGCGGATTGCAGCCGGAAAATATTTCAGATTTGAAACCGCTTTTACACAGTAATTTCCCTATCCGAATAGCCTCACGGCGCGACCGGGTGCTGGCGGTGCCGGCATCGGCAAGAGGCAAAGTGGAGGAGTTGGAAAAAAAATTCGACCACCAGCTTTCCGGTACTCCGGGCACTTACCGGGTGATGCTTGACCGCTACCGTAACTGGATACCATCCACCTGGGAATTGACATCGCACCCCATCCACGGCAAAGATGTCACTGCGGATATCGACATCGAAAATATCGGAGATGAAAAATGAAACATCACTTCCGGATTTTCACTGTGGACACTCTCATCCCCTGCTGTGCCTTTTTTCTTGCTTTAAGCGGCATTCTGACGATAACCAGCGGCGCCGGCACCTGGGACTACCCGCTGGAACCTGCAATGCGTCAGCTTGGCTCTCTGGCGGTGGCAGTGGTCATTATGTTCTCTGCCAGCCGGATCGATTTCAAATGGCTGATTTCGCCTGCGCCCCTCCGGTGTGCCGGTATTTCCGGGTGGCTCTTTCTCGCCGGAGTTCTGATTTTCGGCACCCGCATCAACAATATGTGCGGCTGGTACCGCTTCAACAGTTGGAGTATTCAGCCGGCAGAGATCAACAAAGCGATATATCTGCTGATATTGGCGGCAATACTTGCCGGAAACAACTGCCGCAAAAAATTCTTTTTTGCCCTCTTGATCGCCGCGATATGGGTGATCCCCATCGTGCTGCAGCCTGATTATGGTACTGCTGTGATCTACATATTGCTTTTCTTTGCCCTGGCGTGGGCAGCCGGATGCCGTTTAAGGGATATGGCACTTTGCTTTGGTGCAGGATGTGCGGCAATGGCACTGCTCTTTTACCGGACACCGTATGTTATGAAGCGTTTTGCAGGTTTTCTGAATGGCGGCAGGGACAACTGGCATATTCTGCAGTTTGAATTGACTGTCAGCCGCGGCGGCTGGCTCGGCTCAAAACTCGGCAAAGCGATATGGAGCAACTCCTATCTGCCGCTGGCTTACAACGATTCAGCCTATGCAACGCTGTCGGAAACTCTGGGATTTACCGGTGCGATGATAATCATTTTATTGCTGGCGGTACTGGTGGCGGCTCTGCTTAAATCAGCCGGTCGTACGATGTCGCCCGCCGCCCGGCTTTTTATCACCGCAGCGGCGATTCTGATCGCTTTGCAGAGTTTGATCCATATCAGTGTAAATCTCGCTCTTTTGCCTCCGACCGGGCTGAACTTGCCGTTTATCAGCTACGGCGGCAGTTCTCTGACCGGTTTTGCTCTGCTGCTGGGGCTGGCGATGTCGGCCGCGGCAAGCGGGGAGAAAAGCCAAGATCAGCCAGATGCAGAGCAAGATTCCCCAACGGCAGACCGATAATATTGTTGATATCGCCTCCGACATAGGTAATCAGCATATCGCCATATTCCTGCACGGCATAACTGCCGGCTTTATCCAGCACGTTGACTTTTTGCAGGTATTGGCGGATGATTTCAGGGGTAAGTTCCCGGAATCTGACCCGGGAAACTTCGCTCCATACCCTTTTTTCTGCTCCTGACACCAGCGCCATACCCGTAATAACCAGATGCTCTTTGCCGGAAAGTTTGCGGAGCATAAATCCGGCATCGGCGATATCTGACGGTTTACCGAGGAGACGGTTTTCAAAAAGAATGGCAGTATCCGCCCCGAGGACAGTTGCCCCGGGATGTTTTGCCGCAACGGCAAGAGCTTTGAGCAGAGCGTTTTCCTGCGGCACAGATGCCGGATCGTCACCGGAATCAGCTTCGTTTACATTAGCGGCAGTGCAGATGAAATCAACGCCGAGAGAGCCGAGCAATTCCCGGCGGCGCGGGCTTTCAGATGCCAGAATCAACTGCGGCATTGCTGTTTTTCTCCTGCCGGCTGCCCTCGTTGTTGATTTTTTCCACCACCAGATGTACTCTGCTGATATTATTCACCGCAAATTGACTGCTTAATATTGCCCTGGCGGCTTCTTTGGACTGGTTTATGCTCTCTACCGGAGCGCCGTACTGCATTGCAGTGTAAACAGTCAACCGGTAATCATTTTTTTTGCGGCAGAGAGAAATCTTGCGGACAGCAAGACCGAACTCTCTCAAAGCATTGCTGACGGCGGCAAAAACCGCTTCTCTGGTGATTATGACATCACCGTTTTTGTACGGCACACTGATGCGGGAAACACTGCGGGTACGCAATATCCACATCAAAGTCAACTGCAAAAGCACCAATATGACAAAAACCACCGCCACAGCCGCCAGAGCGACTACAAAACCGAGCCTGAAATCAGAACCGGCGACATCCACCCAGTATGCACGGGTAAAAAGAGCATTCAAATCCATTTTTCACTCCATCATCACTCTGAAATTTCAGTATCATTTTCTTCTGTTTCAGCCGGTTTTTCCTGCTCAATGCCCTGAATGATGACATCAGTTTTGATAACAGTCATACCGGTAGTGTTTTCCACATTGGCGACAATGGCTTTCTGGATGTTTTCTGCGACTTCCGGCAGATTATATCCGGCAAAGAGATTGACTTTGACCTCAATAGCGACACGGTTGTCGCCACTCATATCCACGGCGATGGAACTGGATATCCGGCGGTTGCCAACGATTTCGGCAAGACCGTCAACGAGAGAATTGCCGCCGAGACGGGCAACACCGGGAACTTCCAGAGTGGCAATGCGAACTAAACTGGAAATGACATTTTCATGGATTTTGATGTTCCCGACAGCAGAATCTTCAATGGTGCTGATGGCGGGACTGTCGGCTTTTTTGGCATCTGCTTTCATAATTTATTTCTCCTTTGCGGGTAAATGGTTCATAACAATATCAAAAATCCTCCCGGCACTGTATCTGCCGGCATCATCGCATAAAGGCAATGCAACGACTTACTGTAATTGCTGAAAAGATTTTTGTCAACTGTTTTTTTATCATCAATGGAATTTTTTATCTTTCCGGCGGCAATTTCTGCGGCGGCGGAAAAGAGAAGTTTCATCCTGTTATAAAAAAAATCCGGTTTTCCTGACAGAAAACCGGATCAAGAACTACGGATCATTTGCCCGGATCTTTTTTGTTTTTTTCAAGATCCTTGAGCAGGTTTTCCACAAATCCGGTGTTGTATTTACCGTCGATGAACTGTTTGTTGTTGATAACAGTTTTCAAAAACGGGATGGTGGTGGGGATACCCTCAACCACGACTTCGCTCAACACCCGGCGGCAACGCGCAAGGGCTTCTTTGCGATCGGCGCCCCAGACAATGAGTTTGCCGACCAGACTGTCGTAGTAGGACGGGATCCGGTATCCGGAATAAACGTGCGAATCCACCCGCACGTGCGGACCGCCGGGAGCGACAAAAAGGTCGATTTTGCCCGGAGAAGGAGCAAAGTTGCGATCGGGATTTTCCGCATTGACACGGCATTCGATAGCGTGTCCGCTGAATCTGATATCCCGCTGGCTGAAAGGCAATCTCTCACCTGCGGCGACCCGGATCATCATCTGGATAAGATCCACTCCGGTAACGGCTTCGGATACGGGATGCTCCACCTGGATACGGGTATTCATTTCCATAAAGTAAAAGTGGTTATCCTCATCCAGCAGAAACTCAATCGTACCGGCGCTGGTATAATTGGCAGCTTTTGCCGCCCGCACCGCCGCCGCACCGATGCGGGTACGCAAACGGGCAGGCAGAGCCGGACTCGGAGATTCCTCGATCAATTTCTGGTTTCGCCGCTGGACACTGCAATCGCGTTCGCCGAGGTGAACGACATTGCCGAATTTATCGCCCAGGATCTGGACTTCCACATGGCGGGGATTGACCAGAAATTTTTCCATATAAAGCGTACCGTCGCCGAAGGCACTTTCCGCTTCGCTTTTGGCTGAATGATATCCCTGGATCAAACTTGCGTCATTGTGGGCGATACGCATACCGCGACCGCCGCCGCCGGCACTGGCTTTGATAATGACGGGATATTTGATCTTGTGTGCCATTTTGAGGGCTTCTTCTTCACTGCCGATGGTGCCGTCGCATCCCGGAGTAACCGGGACACCGGCTTTTTTCATCGTTTCTTTGGCAACAGCTTTGTCGCCCAGAGCGCGCATAGATTCGGGGCTGGGGCCGATGAAAACGATACCGTGCTTGGCACAGGCTTCAGCGAAGTAGGCGTTTTCAGCCAGAAAACCGTACCCCGGATGGATGGCATCGACATCGCAGATCGCCGCAACAGAAAGGATCCTGTCGATCAAAAGATAACTCAAATTTGACTGTGCGGGGCCGATACAAACGGCTTCATCGGCAAGTTTCACGCCCATACTGTCAACATCCGCCTGGGAGTAAACGAGAACAGATTTGATCCCCATTTCCTTACAGGCACGGATGATGCGAACTGCGATTTCGCCGCGGTTGGCGATAAGTATCTTGTTAAACATCTTGTTTCCTCCTTTTTGCAGGGGAAAGAACTCAACCGATCACCACCAGCGGCTGACCGAATTCCACCGGCTGACCGTTTTCGACCAGAATTTCCTTGACTACGCCGGATTTTTCGGCTTTGACTTCATTCATGACTTTCATCGCTTCGATGATACCGATGGTGGTATTTTCATTGACGGTATCGCCGACAGAGATAAAGGGCTGGGCATCCGGACTGCTGGCACGGTAAAAAGTTCCCACCAGCGGAGAATCAATAGTTTCTTTTTTGCTTTCAACAGCGGGAGCGGCGGCGGGAGCCGGAGCAGCAGCAGCGACAGGAGCAACTGCGGGGACAGCGGACTGCATCACGACCGGAGCAGCGGCAGCTTCACGGCGGATACACAAATTGCATCCTTCGGCCTCGATGCTGTATTCGCTCAACTCATACTCGCGCATAATCTTGGCAATTTCTCTGATTTCGTCAATGTTCATAATTTTACCACTTTTTTATTTATCAGTTTTGAATATATTTATGCACACACGGTTTTCATGTCAGACAGAAAACCCGTTAATAATATAGCACTTAACTCCTGCTTTTTCCAGTTTTTACCGTTTCGGGGGAGTCAATACACTCTTTTTCAGCACAGGATCATCCTGAAATTCGACGATCTCTTTTTCGGAAACGCCCGATCCGCCGGGCAGTGACACATTATCTGAAATCCACATAAAAAGCGAAATCAATCCGGCGACTACCGCCAGTACGAGCAACAGCACAACTCCTAAAAATGCGATTGCCAGCTGATTGCGTTTGCGCATTTCATTTTCATCGACCAGTCTGCCGGAAACTATTTTGGAAACATCGTCCGGCAGTTCCACTTCCACAGTGTCCCGCAGAGCTTCCAGAAATCCGGCAAGCGGAGCAGTATCCACGCGGTAGCAGTTGCACAATTTGCGGATGTAACCGAGAGTGAATGCCGGAGGGGGCAATTCCGCGATATTGCCATTTTCCAAAGCAGATATATAAAAAGGTTTTATGCGGGTCTCTCCGGCGACATCATCGACAGAAACCTGCAGTTTTTCCCGCACCTGACGGAGATAATCGCCGACTTCTTCCAGAGATTCCATTTCTTCTGCCGGGACAAAGAGGAAACCTTCTCCGGGAGCGACCAGCGGGTTTTTGGTACCGCTTATGGGCAGCTGCACCTCTCTTGCTTCCGGTACAGGTTCTTCCTGCACCGGCAGACCGGAAGAAAGTTCCTCCTCTTCGCGGTCGATTTTTTCCAGTGCCGCCATCACATCAGGCATATCCTCATCGCTGATGGTGCCTGTATTATCCGCCGGAAGATCTGAAAACAAATCCAGGTTTTTATCATCTGTTAACATCATTTAGTTCTCCATATTATCCAAAGCCATCAAATCATCAAGAATAAGTATTTCCCGTTTGTTGCCGCTGCCGGAGGCTCCTCCGACCACGCCGCGGGCCTGCAATTCATCAATAATCCCGGCGGCTTTGTTGTAACCGATTTTCAACCGCCGCTGAAGATAACTGGTGCTGATCTGTCTATCCACGATCACCACTTCCAGAGCCTGACGCATAATATCATCGTCAGTGGCTTTCATATACTTGCGGATCACCGGAGCAATATCCACATTGCCCACTATCGGATCATCGTCATCGTCAAAGAAGTCATCCGCAGAACCGCCTTCCGGATCTTCTTCACGGACAACAGCATCGTCAAATTCCTGCTCTGCCTGATCGGAAACAAATTTGACAATGGATCTGATATCGGCATCCTGTGTCCACGCTCCCTGAATACGCTCAATATTCATACTGCTGGGCGACATATAAAGCATATCCCCTGAACCGAGCAGTTTCTCTGCACCGATCTCGTCGATGACCACCCGGCTGTCAACCCCCGAACGCACCTGGAAACAGAGCCGGGTAGGCAAATTGGCTTTCATCACACCGGTAATGATATTGGTACTCGGGCGCTGGGTGGCAACGATCACATGGATACCGGCGGCACGGCCTTTTTGGGTGATACGCATAATGGATGTTTCCACATCCTTTTTGGCTTCGGTCATCATCAAGTCCGCCAATTCATCGACGATAATGACAAGATAAGGCATTTTTGCCGGCAGAGGCATACCGTTTTCATCCTCTTTGCAGATATTCACATCCGGCTGACGGTTGTATTCAACGAGTTTTTTGACACCTGCTTTGGCGAGCATCCGGTAGCGTTTTTCCATCTCGTTGACTGCCCAGCGCAAAGCGACAGGAACTTTGGCAGAATCATTGACTACCGGAGTTATCAGATGCGGCAGACGGCTGTAATCTTCAAATTCAACGATTTTAGGATCGACCATGATCAATTTCAATTCATCCGGACGGAAGCGGAAAAGCAGACTTATGATGAGCGAATTGGTACATACACTCTTACCGGTACCGGTCGCACCGGCGACCAGAAGATGCGGTGCTTTGGCAAGATCCATCACCACCGGATTGCCGGAAAGGTCTTTGCCCAGCACCAGCGGGATTTCTGCAGAGCCGTTGCGCCACGTATCGCTCTCCATAACTGACCGCATAAAAACGGCCTCCGGCTTGCGGTTGGGGATTTCCACGCCGACAGCCGGGCGGCCCGGTATTGGGGCGAGGATACGCACACTGACCGCAGAAAGATTCATTTTGATATTGTCTTCGATATTCTCAACTTTGCGGGTACTCACGCCGGGATCAAGAACTATTTCAAAGCGGGTAACCCGCGGTCCGGTGATATATTTTGTCACTTTTCCCGCGACAGAAAACTCATCCAGAGTCTGCTGCAGCCGCTCTTTCATCTGCAATATGTAATTGATATCTTCGCCGGAAGCATCCACCCCTTTTGCCAGCATAGTCACGGGCGGCAGAATGTACTCCCGACCGCCGGCTTTGACTTTTTCACCTGCGGCAACGACATTAGTGGCAACGCCATTGCCCGCCGGAGCGGTACGCGAAACAGCAGACGGAGTACCGGAAACTTTTTCCGGAGCAACTTCCGGTTCGGCAACAGCGGTATCCCGTTGCGAAACTGCCGGAATTTCAACGATTTCCGGGTAATCATCATATTCCACACGGTGGTTTGACGGCGGCGGAAGAATTTTTTCAGCTGCTTCATCTTCGTCGTCGTTTTCTCTGATTTCTCTGATGCGGGAACGCAAATCAGACACTTTGGCAGAAACTGCGGACTCTTTGCCGAACCAGTTGCGCAGCGGCAAAGAAACGACATCCCCGATAATAATGAAAAACAATCCGCACAGAGTCATAGCTCCGCCCAGACCAAGCACTCCGCCCTGTCCGAGCAACTGTCGCAAAACACCTGCGTCGCAGTTGCTTCCGGCGGGGCCGAAAAGATACTGGAATATGATCCCTCCGGCAAGGGCAGAAGCAGGTTCACCCTTTCTGCCGATATTCAGTTTTTCACAAGTACCGGCAAAATGTTCCGGAGCAAAAGCAAGAAAAGTCATTACGCCGCCGACAAAGAGCAGCACCCCGAGCCAGAAAGCCTTGCCGCCGCATTTGCCCGGCATAAACATCCGGATCCAATGCAGCACCACCAGCCACACCAGCAAATACGAACCCATCCCGCAGAAAAGCAACAGATTTCTGCCGAAAACCGCTCCGGCAAATCCGGCGAGATTATGATAGACTCCATCTCTGCCGCCATCCATCAGCACCGCATCAAGCGGATCGTAACTGAAAAGTCCGAGCAGCATCAAAAAAGCAATAAACCCCAAAACAGCTATTTTCAGCCACCTTGCAGGGGAAAATTCTCTGATTTCTGAATTATTTGCAAGCATTTGAATATCTCCTGAAAAACTTACCGGATGTAATATATTACATCTCTGCCGAAAATACAAACTTTTATCGCCTCAAGCTGACAAGAAAAAAAAGACCGCCGGAAACCCGGCGGTCTGACTGTGAGCTAAAAGAGTTTTTATACCGCAGTGAAATCCAGTTTATCTTTGGCGGCGGTAACTCTGACAATACTGCCCGGAGAAACTTCGCCGCTGATGATTTTTTTGGCAAGCGGTGTTTCCAAATGCTGGATGACTGCTCTTTTCAGAGGTCTGGCACCGAAATCCGGGTCGTAACCGGCATCCGCAATGAAATTTTTGGCACTTTCATCGACTTCCATACTGATATTTTCTGCCGCCAGCCGCTCTGCGAGAGCCGCAAGCTGGAGATCGACGATTTTGAGGATCTCCGCTTTGCCCAGCCGGTGAAAAATCAGCGTTTCATCGACACGGTTGAGAAACTCCGGACGGAAGTGACGAAGCAATTCTGCGTGCAGACGGTTTTTCAATTCTTCCGGAGTACCGGAATTTTCCAGTATCATATGACTGCCGATATTGCTTGTCATAATGATGATCGTATTCTTGAAATTGACCGTCCTGCCCTGACTGTCGGTGATCATACCGTCTTCCAATACCTGCAGCAGGATATTGAAAACATCCGGGTGGGCTTTTTCGATTTCATCAAACAGCACGACTGAATAAGGTCTGCGGCGGACGGCTTCGGTCAACTGGCCGCCTTCCTCATAACCGACATATCCCGGAGGCGCCCCCACCAGACGGGAGACGGCAAATTTTTCCATATACTCCGACATATCTATTCTCACCATTGCTCTTTCATCATCAAAGAGATCTCCGGCAAGTGCTTTGGCAAGTTCAGTTTTACCGACACCGGTGGGGCCGAGAAAGATGAAACTTGCGATCGGGCGGCGGGGGTCCTGCAAATTGGCTCTCGATCTTAAAACCGCATCTGACACCGCCTGTACCGCCTCATTCTGACCGATGACCCGCTGATGGAGACGGTCTTCCAGCAAAAGCAGTTTTTCCCTTTCGCTCTGCACTAATTTGGCAACGGGGATCTTCGTCCAGCGGCTGATGATTTCTGCGATGTCACTGTCATCGACTTCCTCTTTC
Organism: Victivallaceae bacterium; assembly: GCA_045654745.1. GTDB lineage: Bacteria > Verrucomicrobiota > Lentisphaeria > Victivallales > Victivallaceae > UBA1784. The sequence goes on from JAZONW010000072.1 coordinate 36,656, forward strand.
AACAGCCGGCTGCTCTGATCTTCGCGGATGGCTTTTTCTGCGGCCTCGATTTTTTCCATAATGCCGGGGATAGTGCCGTGGCGTAACTCGGCGGCACGCTCCAAGTCGTATTCTCTCTCGGCACGTTCCAATTGGGCTTTTGCCAGATCCAGGGCTTCGCGGTATTTACGCAGATCTGAAATGGCATTTTTTTCATTTTCATATCTGGCACGCAACTCTTTGCCGACGGATTTAAGTTCGGCGACTTCAGCTTCCAGCTCCTGTCTGCGCCGCACTGATGCAGGGTCTTTTTCGTTGCGCAGACCGGTGATTTCGATTTCCAGCTGCATTACGTGACGCTCGTTTTCATCCAGTTCCTCCGGAGATGAATCGATTTCAGTGCGGAGTGCGGCGGCGGCTTCATCCACCAGATCAATGGCTTTGTCAGGCAGAAAACGGTCGGAAATATATTTATCCGACAGGACTGCCGCGGCGACCAATGCACTGTCCCGCAACTTGACCCCGTGGTGGAGTTCGTAACGCTCTTTAAGCCCGCGGAGAATACTGATGGTATCTTCAACGGTGGGCGGATTGACCAGCACCGACTGGAAACGGCGTTCCAGTGCGGCGTCTTTTTCTATATACTTGCGGTACTCATCCAGAGTGGTGGCACCGATGCAGTGCAGTTCGCCCCTTGCCAGCATAGGTTTGAGCAGATTTCCGGCATCCATCGCCCCCTCGGAAGCCCCGGCACCGACCACAGTGTGCAATTCGTCGATAAAGAGAATGATCTGACCTTCGGCGGCAGTAACTTCTTTGAGGACGGCTTTGAGTCTTTCTTCAAATTCACCGCGGTACTTTGCTCCGGCGATCAAAGCCCCCATATCCAGTGCCACCAGCTGACGGTTTTTGAGATTTTCCGGCACATCACCTCTTACGATACGGCGTGCAAGCCCCTCGACGATAGCGGTTTTACCCACACCGGGGTTGCCGATAAGCACCGGATTGTTTTTGGTACGGCGGGAAAGTATCTGGATCATCCGCCGGATCTCCTCATCTCTGCCGATCACGGGATCAAGTTTATCCTGCATCGCCATCAAAGTAAGATCGCGTGAATATTTTTTCAACGCTTCAAAAGTGGCTTCCGGATCAGCGGAAACCACCCGCTGATTGCCGCGGACAGATTGCAGTGCCTGCATAACGATGTCGGTGTTTATACCGGATTTCTCCAGAAGTTCCCGGGTGGCACCGGCAGTGCGCAATATACCCAGCAGTAAATGTTCCACGCTGATATATTGATCCTGCATTTCAGCGGCGGATTTTTCTGCCTGATTGAGGATTGCGGAAAACTCTCCTGACTGATAAAGATTGCTGTCAGGACTGCCTATTTTCGGCAGTTTGCCGATCGCCTGACCGACCTGCTCCGAAAGCAGTTTGGACTGGATACCGCATTTTTGCACTACCGACGGCACCAGACCGTTTTCCTGATGCAACAGAGCAGAGAGCAAATGCAGTCCGCGCAATTCGTTGTTGCCGTTTTCTCTGGCAATATCCTGCGAAGCCAACAATGCTTCCCGGCTTTTATTGGTGAATTTCTCTGCTTCCATAAAAAATCTCCTTTTTTTAAAAATTTGCTTCTGCCGGAACAACAGCATAAATCGTGCCACCATATATTTTCTTGCAAAGCACGGGAGTTGAATGTATATTCTACTGCGACAGATTGTTAAATCATGTGTGACAAAAAGGCATAGCAGTAAATTTATGGAATACACCGTCATAACCAGTGCCCACAACGATGCGGTCAAGCATCTGGTAAAACTGCGCGACCGCCGCACCAGAGAAAAAGAGCAACTCACCCTGCTGGAAGGCTACCGGGAACTGACCCGGGCCTGGGAATACGGTATGGAAATCACAGAAGTGTTTTTTTCGCCGTCCCATTTCCTGGGCGAAAACGAATACCCCCTGCTGGAAAAAATGAGTGCTTCCGGAATACTTGTCCGTCAGCTCGCTCCTCAACTGCTGGAAAAAGTCACTTACCGCGACCGCCCCGAAGGACTGCTGGCGGTTGCCAAAATGAAAAAACATCTGCTGTCTGATCTCCCCGTCGATCCCAACGGACTCTATCTGGTGGCGGAAACAGTGGAAAAACCCGGCAACCTCGGTTCTATGCTTCGCAGTGCCGATGCTGTCGGTGTCGCCGGATTCATCCTGTGCGAAAAAGGCACAGACATCTATAATCCCAATGTGATAAGAGCAAGTACAGGGGCAATATTTTCCGTACCGCTTGCCGAGTGTTCCAACGCTGAAGCTATGAAATTTCTGCGGGACAATAATATCCGGGTGCTGGCGGCGACCCCCCATACCGACAAACGCTATACCGATGTCGATTTGACCGGTGGAGTGGCAGTTGTCGTCGGTTCGGAGCAAAACGGTCTCTCGGATTTCTGGCTTGACGAAGCCGATCTCCCCGTCGTCATTCCGATGCTGGGCAAAATCGACTCGCTCAATGTTTCGACGGCAACGACGGTTTTGCTCTATGAAGCAGCACGCCAACGGGATTTCCCGCAGGCAAAATGGGCAAAATAAAACCGCAGGTAAAAATTCTGCGGCGGCAAAAAATACTTTTCTGAACCGGGTCTCCCCCGGTTTTTTTATTTGTGGTGTTTGAGGTTTCTTTTGATCTGCTCAACTGAACGGCGGAGCAATTCATTCTTTTTGCAAAGTTGCGGCAGGCGTTTTTCGGCATTGATGACCGTTGCGTGGGTCTTGCCGAAATCCTCCCCGATCTCTGTGGTTGAGAGCCGCGTAAGTTCCCGGCAGAGTGCCATTGCCACGATACGGACGGTGGAGTGTTTGCGGCCGCCTTTGAGAATATCCGGCACGTTGCAGCCGAAATGATCTGCCACTGAATGCAAAATATCTTCGATATTTATTTTGCCTGCCGAGAGTTCCGCATCCAGCTGGACCCGGATCAGATTTTCGGCTTTTTCCAGCGTCAGGCGGTCTCCGCCGCACAAATCTTCTGCCGCCGCCAGACGCAGGAAGCAGCTTCTCAAACGGCGGACACTGGAAGATATATTGGATGCCAGGAAATCCAGAAATTCTTCTTCCAGCGGGTGATCGGTCAATATTTCCTGCCGCCACAAACGCAGGATCTCCAGCCGCGCCTCGTATTCCGGCATAGTGACTTCTGAAATCATACCCATTTCAAAACGGGTGGTCAGACGCTTGTCGATATCTTCCATTTCGCAGGGCTGACGGTCGCAGGTCATCACGATCTGCTTGCCCTGATCGTACAATGTATTGAAAAGATTGAAAAATTCCTCCTGCATCTGCGGGCGTTTGGCAAGGCGGTGGATATCATCGACCAACAGCATATCCACATCACGCACACTTTCGCGGAATTTGGTCATACTCTCTTTTTGATAGATCAAATCGTAAAACTGGTTGATCAATTCATCACAAGTGGCGATCCGCACCACCATATTGGGATTATCCGCTTTGGCGGCATTGGCGACGGCGTGGAGCAAATGGGTCTTGCCGACTCCGTTGGTACCGTAAATCAGAATCGGATTGTAAGTACCGGGAGATACAGCGGCAGTTTGGGCAACAGAAAAAGGATGGCGGTTTTCTTCACCGGCAATGAAGTTGTCAAAAGTATAATCAGTGCGGTTGAGCCGTTTGCGGGTATGTCCGGACTCTCCGGCATTTCCGGCGGAAGTCACTTCATCTGCTTTGACCGCGGGGACTTTTTCTGCCGCCGGTGTTTTGACGGCGGTTTTTTCTTCGGCAGGCAGGGCGACAAAAGGCACTGACGGTGCTTCGTAACCCGGTACAAAAGTATAGGTATAATCTTTGCCGTCGATATCCTGCAAAGCTCTCTGCAAACTTATGCCGTATTGATTTTCCAGAATGCTGATAAAAAAATCATCCGATGCGCCGAGGCACAAATTTTTGCCGTCGCAGGAAACCGGTACCAGATTCAAAAAGAAAAGCCTGTACATATCCCGGCTCTCTGCGATCAACCGCAATGCAGCTGTACGCCACACGCTGATCGCCATTGCTTTTTCTGCCATTTTTACAAATTCCTAATAACTTTGCTGCACGCATCCTGCCGGAAATTTTTCATCCACAAAAAACACCCGTTGTTTCCGGCGCCACACACCACTGAAAAAACCTCGGTAAAAACCGGTCTTTTCCACAAAAAAAACAAGAAAAAAACGCTGAAAAACGCCCATTCCACACCCTTGGAAAACCACTTTTCCAGGGTAAAATCACCAAAAGTTATTAACAACTTGCTGAATATTGTTTTTTCTTACAGGATTTGAGGTGAAAAACTGTCGCTGTTTTTTTGAGAAAAATCCATGTTTTAACACAAAAAATTACATATTTTATGCTCAAAACTGCTTTTCACACCTGGTTTGAACCGGTTTGATGCCTTTTATTCTGTTTTTTATTACTTATCGGCACTTGACCGGCGGCTCTGCCATCTCTACTGACAATAACCAACAACATATTAACAATTTGTTAACAACCCCGCCCCGGTTGCCTGGGGCTCAACGATATAAAAAATACTGCCACAATGTCAATATGTCAATCGAAAAAATCAAAAATTCTTCAAAATTTTTTTGAAAAATTCTTCAAAACAGGGCTTGCAAAAAAGCATTTGGCGTGCCAACAAATTTGTCAAAATCCGGATAATCGGAGAAATATTTCTTGAAATTAATGCTGTTTTACGCTAATTTAAGCAGTGACATATATGCAGTCATATCAAATTATAAGAAAAAGGTGAAAAAATGACCGGTTTTTACCGTCTGGCTCTTGCCAGTCCTGAATTGCAAATAGGTGATTGCCGTTTCAACAGTGAAAAAATCATTGCTCTTGCCAAAGAAGCCGTCAGCAAAGGTGCCGGGTGTGTACTTTTTCCGGAGCTTTCGCTTTCCGGCGGCAGTTGCGGTGACCTTTTTTTCCAGAGCGAACTCTTGAAACAGTGTGCAGAGTGCGCCGACCAGATCGCCGAATCCACTGCCGGCAGCAATGCAGTGGTGATATTCGGTATGCCCATTGCCATCCACGACCGTGTCTGCAATGCCATGGCGGTGGCGGCCAACGGCAGTATTTGCGGATTCATTTTGCAACAGGAGCCGGATAGAGTTTTCGGCGGCAACAATTCCGGCGGAGAAAATCTTTTCATCACTTCCGGAAACAATGACAGCGTACTGGCGGCGGAAAACGGTCTTATTTTTGACGACGGAAATGGTTTCAGTTTTGCCGTAACTTTCGGCAGGGATATTTTTGCCGCCGGAGATGTGTTTTCGCAACTTTCGCTCGGCGGAGCAAGAATAGTTTTCAATGCGGCATCCATTCCGGCGACTGCCGGTAAACGCAACCGGGTGTTTGCCGCACTGACTGCGGAAGCCGCCAAAAACAGCATCATTATCGCTTCGGTCAATGCCGGTATGAATGAAAGCGTCACGGACACGCTTACTCTGCCGTGGGGTTTTGTCAGTGAAAACGGCGAAAACCAATCGCTCTCCTGCTTTACCGACCCGGCAGAAAAAATATTGTATGCCGATGTCGATCGTGAAAAAATCGCCGCTGTCCGCCGACAGAAAAAATCTTTTCCGGCAACTGCGGCGGCAGATTTCAGCGTAGTGGAAATCGATCCGGTGCCGGAATCACCTGATTTACAGTACGCCGCGATACCCCGCAATCCCTTTTTAAGCGGAAGTGTTGCGGAAAACAGCGAACTCTGCCGCGAAGCATTTCACATCCAGTCCGCCGCGCTGGCACAACGGCTGATGCATATCCACGCCAGAAGTGCCGTCATCGGAGTTTCCGGCGGTCTTGATTCCGCCCTTGCCTTGCTGGTCGCCGCCAGAAGCTGCGAAATCATGGGGGTCGGCAAAGAGTTTGTCACTGCAATCACTATGCCGGGATTCGGCACTACGGGACGCACTAAAAACAATGCCGTAGTCATCTGCCGGGAACTGGGCATCCCCTGCCGCGAAATCAACATCACCGAAGCCGCAATGGTGCATTTCCGGGATATCGGTCACGACCCGGATATACTGGATACCACTTATGAAAATGTCCAGGCACGGGAACGCACACAAATACTGATGGATATCGCCAATAAATCCGGCGGCATCGTCGTCGGGACCGGCGATCTCTCGGAATCCGCTCTCGGCTGGTGTACATTCAACGGCGACCATATGTCTATGTATTCGGTCAACTGCTCCATCCCCAAAACAGTCATACCGCATATACTGCACGAAGCAGTAACCGGAGCTTCGGAAGCATTGAAAGACGCCATCGAAGACATCATCAACACTCCGGTCAGTCCGGAATTGCTCCCCGCGGCCAAAGACGGTTCCATCTGTCAGCAGACAGAAAGCATCATCGGCCCTTACGAACTGCACGACTTTTTCATCTGGAATTTCTGCCGGTACGGCTTTGAGCGTGCCAGACTGCAGGCTCTGGCGGAACACGCCTTTGCCGGAAGTTACAGTCGCGAATGTATCGCCGGAACTCTGGATATTTTTATCAAACGCTTTTTCAGAATGCAATTCAAACGCAACTGCGTACCGGACGGCCCTCAATGCTTTGATGTTTCCCTTTCGCCGAGAGGGGCGTGGCGGATGCCGTCGGAAGCATCTCCGGAAATCTGGTTGTAAATACTTGATTTTTTGCTGAAACACCATTATCTTATTGCTGAAACCGGCAACAAAACAGAGGATTATCATGAAATTAAAATTTTTATCGACAATGATTATGGCGGCACTGATGCTCTCTGCCGTTTCGGGATGTGCTGAATTGCAGGAAGCCCTGCAGGAATCCGGAGACTGGGGTATCGACAATCCCAATGCGGAAAATTACGAACCCCGCTTCATCGTCGGGATCTTTTCAGTTGTGGAATACCCCAGAGGCAACAGCAATCTGGAAAAAGAAATCGAATCTCTCGACGGCAGACGCATCTGGATCAATACCAATCAGGTATTCAGTTCCAAAAGTCTGCGTGATGTCCGGGTGATCTCCCGTCCCGGCGATCCCGATCTCTGCGATCTGCAGCTGCGGCTCGACCGCCGCGGCAGAGTGATGTGGGAAATGCTCGCCGGCAGATTCCGGGATACTCCGGTGGTGCTGGCGGTTGACGGCCGCTACGTTTCGAAATTCATTCCGGAATTGCCCGATGACAACGACCGTCTTTCCTGGGTGACTTTGCGGGTGGGCATCGACTCCTACACCGCCAAAGGTATCGCCAAATATGCCAAAAAGAATTATTACTACTACAATCCCGACGCCTCCAAATGGTGGCAATTCTGAACGAGCCAAAAGGGGGATGGATCACATCCCCCCCTTTTTTTGATTTATGAAAATGACGACTCCGGCAAAAAATAATATTTCTCCTGACAGCAAACTCTTTTTTGAACGCGACCTCTCCTGGCTGGATTTCAACAGCAGAGTGCTGGATGAAGCCGCCAATACTGCCGTCCCGTTGCTGGAAAGAATAAAATTTCTGGCGATAAGTGCCGGCAATCTGGATGAATTTTTTATGGTCAGAGTCGCTACTTTGCTGAAAATGGCGGCAAACGGCGATCTCCCGTCAGCCGGTGGTATGAAACCATCGGAGCAGTTGCCGGAAATCCGCCGCAAGGTCAAATCCATACTGAAAAGGCAATATCAGTGTGCCGGAAATATTTTGGATGAACTGCAAAACAAACTTGATGTCACAATGATCAAATCCCCCGCTGAATACAAAAAAAGCAGTGAGGGGAGCAAACACCTTTTCAAAACCCAAATTCTGCCGGCACTGACTCCGATCGCCGCCACTGCCGGCAGAAGTTTCCCGCTGATAAACGCCGACACTCTGCAGCTTGCCGCTGCGGTGGAAAACGGCTGTATTTTTATCGAAGTTCCGGCAAGTGTGCCCCGTTTCATCGAAATAAAAAGCGACGACGGAAAAAGAAAAATCGTCACTGTTGAAAGCATCATCTGTGCCCACATCCGGCAACTTCTGCCGGGCAGAAAAATCCGGGCGGTCGCACCGTTTGTCATACACCGGGATATGGATGTCGATTTTGAAGACGATTCCGTACCAAACCTCATCAAAAGTATCGGCAAATGGCTCAAAGAGAGGAAATTCAGCGAAATAATCCATCTGGAAGTCCCGGAAAACATCGACCCGGAACTTTTCAAATTTCTGAAAAAATCCTTTGCCGTCAAAAATAGTTTGTGTTATAAAAACCACGGCATCATCCACGGTAAAAACCTGATGCAGCTGCCGGAATTGATCAACGACCGCCGCTTTGTCGAAAAAAAGTGGCTGCCGGCAAAAAACCGTCTGCTTGCCGGAAACATTTTTGATGCGATCAAAAAAGAAAAAGAAATCCTGCTGGCAGTGCCTTTTCAAAGTTTCGACCCCATTACCAAACTAATACTCCAGGCGGCAAAAGACCCCGATGTGCTGGCAATCAAGCAGACCTTATACCGGGTAAGCGGCAACAGTCCGGTGGTCAAAGCCCTGCAGACAGCGGCGGCCAACGGCAAACAGGTAACTGTGCTTGTGGAATTAAAAGCACGTTTCGACGAATACAATAACATTGCGTGGGCAAAAAAGCTTGACCGTTCCGGCGCACATGTGATCTACGGCGTGCCGGGATTGAAAGTCCACTGCAAAATGCTGATGATCGTCCGCCGGGAAAAAGACGGCATACACCGTTATCTGCACCTCGGCACCGGCAATTACAATGATAAAACCGCATTGCAATACACCGATTGCGGTATATTTACCAGCGATGAAACCTGTGCCAGAGATGCGGCGGAACTTTTCAACATTTTGACCGGAGAAAACAAACCCGGCAAAAAATTCAAAAATTTTGCCGTGGCTCCCTTTGGTTTGAGAAAGCATTTTGAAAAAGCCATAAAACGGGAAATCAAATTGACGGAATCCGGCAAACCGGGCAGGATAATCGCCAAAATGAACAGTCTTTCTGACCCCAAAATCATCAAATTACTGCACCGCGCCGCCGACGCCGGAGTGGAAATGGATCTGATCGTCCGGGGGATCTGCTGTCTGCGTCCGCAGCCTGACCGGCCGAACTGCCGCATTTACAGTATCGTTGACCGCTATCTTGAACACAGCCGTATCTATTTTTTCGGCAACGGCGGTCAGGGGGAATACTATTTGAGCAGTGCCGACTGGATGACCCGCAACCTGGACTGCCGCATCGAAATAATGTTTCCGGTAAAAAGCGAAAAAGTCAAATCCCAGTTGCAGACCATTCTGGATCTGTCTCTGGCGGACAACTGCAAAAAACGGCAGTTGTTGAGCGACGGCACTTATACCTCTCCCGCCGGTAACAGCGACAGCCGCAGTCAGTATTTGTGCTGGAAGTTTTTCAAAGAGAATAATTAAAAGCAGTTGAAATCAAGTTCCTGCCAGACAGCGGATATATTATTTGAAATATCATCCGCCAACGGAAATCCCGGCAGAGATTCGCCGCACGCTCCGTGCAAATACGCTCCGAAACAAGCCGCCTCAAAGGCATCGGCAAACTGATGAAACACGCCCCCCAGAATACCGCTTAACACATCGCCGCTTCCGGCGGTGGCAAGTTTGTAATTGCCGCTGGTATTGATGGAATATCTGCCGTCAAAAGAGGCAACGACGCTGTCTCTGCCTTTGAGTATCACAACGCAGTGGAGTCTTTTCGCCAGTTCCAGTGCATTGCTGATTTTGTTTTCGGTAAATTCCAGCCCGAAACCATCTGCCAGACGCCGGGCTTCCCCCGGATGCGGAGTCAGGATCAAATCTGCTCTTTTGTGCCACAATCCCGGATGCCGGGCGGCAAGATTCAGGGCATCTGCATCCAGCACCAGTCTGCCGCCAAAGGCCAGTACATCTTTTAAATATTCCGGCGGAGTGTTTTCTCCCCATCCCGGCCCCGCCACCACGGTACCGGTGTCAGAGAGAGACTCAATTATTCCGGCAATGCCGCCGCAAACTTCGCTGAAAATCGCAGCATCCGGCAATCCCTGCGGCCGGGTTTCAGAGAAAAGCCTCACCATACCGGCTCCGGCACGCAGAGCCGAAACAGTCGTCAATGCCGCGGCTCCGGGATACTTCC
>JAZONW010000073.1:0-2316 GCA_045654745.1 Victivallaceae bacterium
AGCAAATGACGGAACTCCATTATTATAAAGCACCGCATAATTTTTTGCGTGGGCATCACAGTTCCCGATAAGAAAATTGAAAATCAGCAAGCGGATAAACTGCAAGCGGCTCATCGCAGATATATGCATATCACTCATACATTGCAGACAATCTTTAACTCCCGGACCGCCGTCTTCTTCATATTTCAGGTGCGGAGGAACATTGAGCAACTGACAGAAGTCTTCCTGATGCAACCGCCGTGTAATGCCGTTTTTTGTAGTGCGATCAAAGCGTACCACCACGTAAAAGACATCCTCATCAATGGTCAGAATATCGCATTCTGCGACCGGCATTCCCATTGCTTTCGCAAGTTTCATGCAGAAATATTCATTGTGAACGCTGCTCTGAAAGTTAGGGATCACAGGTTTGATGATATGGGTTGACGGTGTTCCATAAAGCGGCAGAGAAATCGTGCCGTTTTGCACACACGCCACCAGTTTTTCCTGTGAACCTGCTCCGGAAATGCGGACACCCTCATCGCCAACATCCAAGGGGCGTTGACCGAGGTTGTCCAGGATATTGTAGGCTTCTTCAGCTGAAAGTTTCCGGTAAACAGGATTATTTGCCGACTGCGGTGTTTCGCCTTGCGGATAAAAAGAGACCGCTCCGGCACAGTCCGCACCGATTTCTTTGAGCAAACGGAAGGTATTGCCAGGCGACACATGGAGAATCATCGCCACGGTGTTGCGGATACGTTCATCCGGGAGCAGATTTGAAAAAAATCCTTCCACTTCAGGATCAGGAAAAACGCCTTCCTTCAGCGGAAGATTTTTTGACAACGGATAAGCTCCCGGCGTATTCAGAAATTCCGTATCGTAGGCAAAGGACATCACGCCGTTGTCAGTAAACAGCGTGCCGATTTTATTTTCATTCAAGAATACATCCAGCTGATCGTGAAAATCCATAAGTCATTACTCCTCAAAGGGGCTGTAAATATGTATATCCACACCCAAAGTTTCCAGAACACTCAAAATCTTACCCAGTTGACAGGTCGCTTTCCCACTTTCCAAATCACCGATAAATCGTACTCCGGTATTGGACAAGCCAGCCAATTGTGCCTGAGTAACCCCCTGGGCTTTCCGCAGTTCACGCACCTTTTTGCCAATAGCTTCGCAGCTCAACAATGCTTCTTTGCTCATAAAAAACTCCATATTTTCTTACCGTTCGGTAACAATATAACACAAAAAAGTAAAAAATCAAGAAATTCTTACCGCTCGGTAACAAAAATATTCAAAAATAAGTGTATTACAAGCAAATCTTACCGTTCGGGAATATCCATTCGGTGATCTATAGATATCTTAATTACTTTTTTATCCATCGACAAAATCGACAGAAATAACAATTTTACTACGAGAAATATCCATATATTATTGCAACTCAACTGGATAACTAAAAATAGCACGCTAATATATGTGTAGTGCAAGTCAAAACCTTAATATGCAAGGAGATACATAAAAATGACCAAAGAACAGATGCAAAAAGAGATCGACCGGATGAACCACAAAATCGAGCTGGAACTGACGGAAATCAAGAGCCTCGCCCAGCGGATCCTCAACGGTGCAGACAATCCCTACAACATCACCTTCCACACGCCGAGCCGGATGCTCGCCCAGAGCGAAAATACGCTCAAGGAACTCATCGCCCGTCGCGACACCCTCAAAGAAATCCTTGGGGAGGACTGAATTATGGATTCGTGGTTCAACAAAAAATTCTGTGATCGGTGTGGCAAATCACTGGCAGACGGCTTTTCAATGAGCAGATTTGATACCAGTGCCTTGTGTTTTGACTGCCTTGAAGAAGAGCGTCAGCACCCTGACTACCAGAAAGCGATGGATGCCGAGCTTGCAGCACTCCGCTCCGGCAACCGCAATTTTGAGGGCATCGGATGGCCCGGCAAAAACGGGAAAATGAAATAATGGCAGATACCAAGACTAACATCACCGTGCAGCTCACCGGTACGGATGGAAATATTTTTGCAATCATTGCCAAGATCAGAGAAACATTCCGCAGAAACGGACGCTCCGACCTTGTCAAAGAGTTCACCGACTATATCTCCAGCAGCAGTTCCTACGAAGAGGCACTCTGCCGCGTTATGGAATACGTCATCGTAAAATAAGGAACAGAACTATGCGTGCAGTAAAAATCGATCCCGTCAGCCGGACAGTCACGGAAATCGACCTCAAGAAAAGTCCCAACCGCACCCTGCAGGAGCTTTATGAAATCATCGGATGCGACCTCGTGGAACTGGTGCAGATAGACCGGGACATGGTCATGGT
>JAZONW010000074.1:0-1764 GCA_045654745.1 Victivallaceae bacterium
TTTCAAAAGGTAAGGAAACGATTTCTTCATCACTCAATTCCCACCATTTCAAATGCAATAATTTCTCAATTATTTCCGGAGAAAAACGATATTTTATCACCTTCGCAGGCACACCGCCCACGATCGCATACGGCGGAACATCTCTGGTAACTACCGCTCCGGCCGCAACTATCGCTCCATCACCGACTTTTACTCCATCCATGATCATCGCATTATTGCCTATCCAGACATCATTGCCAATAACACACTTTTCAATATATTCAAAATCTCCCGCAGTACGATTACGCAACGCCGGAATCAACATCTCGATCATCGATAAATGCGGGTGATCATAAGCCATCGGATAAGTCGTAAGATAATAACCGGATGACGGGTCAAACCAATACAAACATTGGCAGCTATTGAACAGAAACTGCCAACTTCACTCTCTTTATGAACGATTTTTATACTGTCCCACTGTGCATAAGAGCAACGACCCCAACGATACTTTTTGCGAAAATGTTTCACTGCTGTCCGGTAAAAATTTCAGAACAGTAAAGGGCTGAAAAGTTCCTCTTGGACAGGCAAATTCCAGTTTGGCGGCTTTTCAAGGATTTTCCGGTCAAGTGACAGAACTTCCAACAATGATTGGTTTTGCATAAGCGTGTCGCGTATGCGATTTGTCAACTCCGTCATCCCCAACTTGAAGCCATGCAGAAATTTGAGATAGGCAATCAGCAGATAATGGATCATTGCCACCCAAATTTGCGACATTACAGCGTTTTCGCTTGTGCCGAGAAAGCTTTTTATCTTCAAATTCTGTTTGATCCATTTGAAAAAGAGTTCAATTTGCCATCGTTGTTTGTAAATTTCTGCGATTGAAGATGCTGCAATGCGAAAATTGTTGGTAATGAACTGATATGTTTTTCCGCTTTCTTCGTCCCGAAACTCAATCAGCCGCAGTTCTCCGGGATATTTCTTCACCGACTGATAACCAGTGTACCAAATGATTTCATCCCGCAAAACACCAAGTTTTTTATTTGGTTCACGATGCTGTCCGAGAAACTCGATTTGAGCGTTATTTTTGATTCTGGTCACAAAGAATGCTTTGGCATCTGATATAGCCTGAAACCAGTTCAAATCATAGTATCCTTTATCATCGGATATCTGACATTTTGCCGTTGCTCATCAGTAGAAAACATGGTAGATTGCCGGAAAGATCAAGCTCGGTGTGCAGCTTGATTGCCCCTTTGTGTTTGCGGTAATAAGCCCAGTTATAGCGAGAAAGACAAAGGTCGATGGTCGTGCTGTCGATGGCGTATAGCGGATTTTTGAACTTGAATTTGTGTTTTGGAGCAACTGCTATGACCCGATCAAGAATTTTTTCAAACAATACTTTGAATATTTCCGGATCACGACGATTCATCGCTTCGGAAAGCGTGGATTTTGCCACGGCTTCCATTCCGAGGTGATAAAGCCGTTTGTGGTTGGCAAGCAAAGCGTTTTCAATTTCCCGCAAAGAATCCTTACCGGAAATTTGAGCAAAGAGCAAAGTCAGAAACTGTTTCCATGCGGTGAAATGCTTGCAATATCGGTCTCCGCCTGACTTTTTGACGATTTTTTCAAAACGATATCGGGGTATGAAGTTGAAAAGTTGAGAATAGATGCTATTGTAATACACTGTTCGGGGCTTTCTTGTTAAATATTAAGGATTTGGTCGTTTTTAATATATAACAAGTCCCGACAATTTCAATTAACTCCGGTAATTTTTACCGGACAGTAGTG
>JAZONW010000075.1:0-8901 GCA_045654745.1 Victivallaceae bacterium
CATTGCTGTTGGGATAGCTGGGGGCGCTGGGGCAGTAAAGGATCGCAGGGTTTTCCACATAGCCGAGATCTTCGAGAAGTTGTCCCCAGTGTTTGTCCTGGTAAATAAGTACATTATCTCCGGTGGTTTTGCATGCGCAGAAGGTCCAGCCGTCATTGTCATTGGCATACATTGTAACATACAAACCGATCTGTTTGAGGTTGGCTACGCAGTTGGAACTGCGGGCGCGTTCACGGGCGGCGCTCAAGGCGGGCAGCAGCATCGCCGCCAGAATGGCGATGATTGCGATGACCACCAGAAGCTCGATCAAGGTAAAATGCAGTTTGGATCTTTTCATGATTTCTCCTTTTGTCTTGGTTGTTAATGTTTTTTTGCTCTATTATTTAACTTGTTTGTTTTTAATCTGTTATAATGCTTTGTTACCTAAAAATAATTTTCAATCAACAATATCTGTTATTTCGCAGAAATCATTACTCTTTCTCAAAAAATGGAGTTATATAGATATAATTGAGGGCAGTTTTGCGCCCCGGTTTAACGTCTTTATCGGTAAAACTGATCACCGGATCATCTTTGAGGGCCTTGAACACCCGGCAATCCAGATTTACTTTGCCCAGATTTCTTTTGTCGTTCTTGCGGAAAGGTCCCTCCGCCCGGTACTTGACCGTTTCCTCCGGCACAAATTCAGCGCCGTCGATCTCGCAATCAATGGAAAGTTCGCCGGGTTTGCCTTTACCCTTCAGCATCACATCCTCAGCATCGCTGGTGATGTACTGCAGTTTGTAATATCTGCCTTTTTTGATGCCCTTCATCTGCTGTGAGATCACATTGGGTTTATCGCCCCGTTCCAGCACCGCATAATAGTCGCCGATACCGTTGGGTGCCGACCAGCGTTTCTGCATCACCCGGCCATAAGTCGGAGTGTGACCGGGCTTGACGGTGCCGGAAACTTCCCAGCCGTCCAGACCTTTCTCAAAGTCGGCATTTTGCACAAAATTCACGTTGTAGGTAAAACCGTATTTGGTGGACAGACGTTCAGTCTTTCCCTCCACCAGATAGTGACGGAAAAGCCGCCCGGTCCAGCGGACCATTTCGTTGTCAGAGTAGCTGCTGCCCCAGTTGCCGGCCATTGCCAAACCTTCCAATGCCGGATCGTTGGCGATCAAATGAAACTGCATATCCAGATAGTATTTCAAATCCACATTGGTCAGATATGCCGCCGTCAGCGTGGAGGGCACATTGCTGTTGATAAAATACATACACAGATTTTTGGTCACGCCCGGGAAGACCGCATCCAGCGATTTGGTTATTTCCACGATCTTGTCCTTGATGTAGGCTTCGGCGGCCGCTTCGGTCTCCACCGGCTGACAGTAAGCTTCATATTTGATGATACCGTCCCCGTGTCCGGAGTTGACGGCGTTGGAGATAAATTCCGTGGAGATCCCACCGTTAGCCAGTTTCCCGTACAAGCAGTAAAAGAAACGATAACCTTCCGGCCGTTTGATACGGTCGTGGGCCTCGTTGTAGCGGGCCAGCAAAGTCAAATCCGTCGCCGGAAATTCGTCGAAAGTGATCCCGATATATCTGGGATCGTTCAATGCTTTGTTGCTGTTCACGCCATCGATCATCGCCTGACTGGTGGGATATTTGGCAATATGATTGCTGTGATGACGCTGAAGATTGGTGGCATTAATGAGCTTCCACTCTTCATCCGTCAAATACCCCATATCCGATTGAGTATAGCTGTTGACGTAAGGCAAAAGATATTTGGAAACAAGTTTGTAATTATTTTGGGGCGCAGCCTTCAGATAGGGGCCGACCGCCAATTGATAGGTGTAGATTTCCGGAATGGTCCGGATCGTCACCTTGCCCGCCGCCCCTTTGAGGGTGATTTGATTCCGCCCCCGGCGCAAATAAGCGTGTCCGGCGCCCCGGATGGGTTTGGCCTTGCCGGCGGCACTGAATTCCAGCACCGCATCAGCTTGGGGCAGGATAAAATAGACCCAGCCGGTACGGGGATTGATAAATTCACCTTTGCCGCCGTCAGCCAAATTCAAAGGTTCCAGTTCCCGCACCATATTATTAAGCCGCTTGCTCTTCACCGGCGGCAGAACTTCCACTACTGTAAAATCCCACTTGCGGCTGAATTCACCGCACCGGAATTCAAAGGTGTGTTTACCCAGTTTTGCGCCGGGAAATTTGATCGTATATTTGCCGGAGGACACCACATCCAGATTCTGCCACGGGCCGTTATCCACCCGGTATTCCAACTTGGCTTTGGGGGCGTTGCCAAACCACAATGCCGAAATTTGCGGTTTATTGACCGGGATCTCTGCAAGTTTGGTCACCACTACCAGACGGTCTTTTTCCAGGCCGCGCAACACCGAATATGCCCCTTGGGCCGCCGCTTCATCCAGCGGTTCGATCCGCAGATCCGCAATGTCGATATATCCGGAACTATCATTACCGGCTCGCATCGCCAGACCACTGCCGTAAGTGGATTTGCTCTTGGGTGCCGAAACGATCGCTTCCACCAGTGTCCAGTCACAGTTGCGGGGCACTTTTGACACCCCGGCTTCATTGCGCCAAATTTCGGGGAAAATAGAGTAGCTCATCCGTTGAGCCTTGAAATTGACCGCCTTGACCATCATACTCACCCGGTAACGCTTGCCGGGATTGAGGACCATCGCCCGATCCTGACGCACGGCCGCACGTTTTACCTTACTGGCATCAAAACGCAGTGCATTTTTGCCATTGGGCCCGCCGCCCCGGAGAAATATCGCTCCGCCGTCACTGGCCCAGGATGAGGGAAAATCGCTCTGGTCTGCGTCCAGAGTTCCATTGGTATTGAGGCTCTCACGGGCACCGGGCAGAGAAAAGAGTGGACGACTGTCGGCTTTGCCTTTTTCGTCCAGCGCCGCCAACTTGACCTCCGCCACTTCAAACTTGCCGTCCAGTTTGCGGCCGCGCACCACAATACCGTAAGTATTGTTCGGCGAATCAAAACCGTAAAGTTCTTTGCTCACGGTCTGCCATCCGGCAGTTGGTTTTATCTTTATTATCCCGGCTGAACTCTTCCATTTCTGATTGATGATTGTAATATTCGCCTGACCGGCAGCATTGGCCTGGCTCAACCGCACTTTGGCCGACAAACGGTATTTGGCTTGAGGTACGATGCGAAAGGAGGCAAACTGCCACGCCATACCGTCATTGGTGATCACCAGCGCCGGAGCGCCGTTACAGGCATCGGGTGAATAAGTCACACCGGTTTTACTCAACACCCAAAAGGCCGGTTGGCCATTGATCTTGTAGCTCAAATCCCCATTAGGGATGATGTTCGCAACTGCCGCCAACGCAGACAAGCACATCACGGCCAATGCCAAACACCATTTGATTTCAGATAACTTCATTTATTTTTCTCCTTTAAATATTTATTGTCAGTTATTGTCCTGAATTTTGTAAAAAACATTTATAATTGCCAATGTTGACGACAACATTGCCTGCCCAACTCATTTGGTTCTGCCAAACGTCCTCCCACGCTTGGGCATTTGCAAACCGTTTTTATATTATTCTTGCGATTTTTTTCGCTCCTTTATCACTCCAATTGCAGGCGGTTTTCTTTAACCGCCTGCCGAGTTCTCTCATAATACGTTCAACCATTGATGATGCCCGTGGGGGAATCAATCTTCATTTGAGCCATCTGATTTTCGACTGCAAAATTTTTTAAAAAAAGCCTCTCGTGTATAGTATATAATAAAACAATCCATACGTCAAGGTAATATCGTCTTAAAAAACAGTGTAAAATCGTCCAGAATGTATATTGGTGTATTTTTTGCCTGAATAGTGTATGAAATTGAGTTGTCTATGTGTAATATACTTTAACTCAGCTCGTTTATGCCGGAGTTTTTGTCATTTTTTCAGGGCAAAATGCCGGAAGAGTGGCAGATTGAAATAGACAGAATCGTCTTGAATTTGCAAAAAAGCACTGTTTTTGACTTGACTTTGCTTTTCAAACGGTATACTTTATACCGAACTAACGAAAGGATGTTTTATGCCGGAACAATATTATGATATGCGCAACCGTCAGCGGGAATTCAAATTCCCCTTTCCGGTGCTGGGAGTGTATTACTGCTATAATTGGACGCCGGTGGTGGGATATGGTATGCCCATCAAGGAGGGACTCGTGGAAATATCATTTCGTTTGCGCTCCGCTTCCGGCACCCGCTGTATGGATGAATACAATGGTGAACCTTGCAATATACCTTTCCCCCACGTTTTAGTCAAACGTCCCGGCAACCTGATCAAACCATCCCAGCTTGCCCCCCGGGATACCATTTCATTCCAGTACCCGGTCAGTATGGTTGACGAACTGCGCAGGTTGGATATGCTGCCGGATATGGATATGTGGGAGATCCGGCTTACCCCGGAAATCGAAGGTCTGTTGGCGGAATTTCAGCACTGTCTGTACACATTTTACGCCGACGAAGTACCGGACAAGCTGGACTGGATATGTTTCAAACTTCTGCGGGAACTCTCCCACAATCAGTTGCCCCGGGGTGAAAATGAAGATACCATCATCAAAAATTCCTCCGTCTGGCTGCAAATGCATTTCAACGAAAAGTTTACCGTGGATGATCTGGCCCGACGCTGCGGGATGTCACGGTCGAATTTTTATATGCTCTGGAAAAAAAACTTCGACGTCAGTCCCATCCAATATGTGTTGGATAGGCGGCTGCAGGCGGCGGCTGCGCTGTTGCGGGAGACCCCTTTTCCCGTCAGCCGCATCGCCGACAAAGTTGGGTTCTGCAGTACCGACAACTTTCACCGGAAATTCAAGGCCAGATACAATATGACCCCGGCCGAATACCGGAAGGCAAACCGGGAACCCGACCAGTGAGATCTTGAAATCGCGGTCACAAGCCGTGGAACAGGAATTTAAGCCTGTCCGTGCCGCACTCAAACGGGCAAAACGTTCTATTGCGTGGGAATTTCGCAAATGGCCAGACTCAAAGAAAGAGCTGGCAAAAGAACTTTTGCGGAAGCGTTCTGAAAATGAACATCTGGGGATAAAGCAGTTGGTAGCAGAAAAGCGTCAACAGGTGCAATCGCTCCTTGCCGCTGATAAACGGCACAAAGCAGTAAAAATTACTGTTTCCCGCGTGGAAGGCAAAAAGGTTTTATTTAATATCCTGTTGGAATATGGCGTTCACACAAAAGAGCTTCCGTTACGGGTAAACCCCAATGCCACCGCTGGGCAAATCGCAGAAAAATGTGTCATCACGGCTTTTGGGGCATTAAAGTCTCCGTGCAGGGTGGATTTTTCTCTGCCGGATGACCTTGCCGGAGAATTACGAAAAGTTGAGCCGGGATATATTTTCGGAGATGATTTTACAAATTTACTCACACGTCATATCGTAGATTTTAGGCAACAATAAAAGCAAAGGGCATTATACCGCAGTTATTCTCACGCTGGGTACAGATACAATTAACTGCACCATATTTTGAGGGGAAAGGTCGTTAAAGTGACTTTTACGCAGTTAATTGTATTTGCATAAAAGTGATTTGAACTCTCTACAATGAGGGCAAGGGGCAGGAACGCTACGAGCCACCCCATTTTTTTTGCCCCATTTGGGCATTAAACTCTGCTCAAATAGCCTGATTTATTTGCCAAAATTTGCCAATCTGGATTTTCTGGAAGATACGACACCTGACGCAACACTCAAAAACTTAATATTACGATTTTGAGTGTTGCAGGGACGATTCAAAACATTTCAGAAAAATGCTTACTGTATTCAGAGGTCAAAGATTCAACAAAAGTATCACCGCAAATCAAGAAATTCAACGACACAGATACCAACCTCATTTACTACAAACATCAAGCTTGAATATGAGATCTTTCATCTATGAATCTGTTAATTTGACAAATAATTTCTTCGAGGTATGTAAATACAGATTCCGTTAGCTCTTTTAATTCCTTGAAAGAAAGATTTGCTCCACACTCAATAAAAGAAATTTCACCATGAGCGAGTTTATTACGAAAACTTTTTACAAGTTGTAAACTTCCCATGTCATCGTATCTTTTAATCTTTACATTTTTTGCAATATCAGGCTGCAGACTGATATTTATCCCCAAGCGTTTAAAAAAATTGAATATTTTTTCATCATCCCAATTACCACCGCCACCTAAATCCAAGTTGTCCTCTATATTTTTTCCTGCAGTAAAAATACTTTGAACAAAAAAATACATTGCATCTGTTCTTTTATCAATACTGGAATCCGCAATTTTTTTTGCTAGAGAACGCAAAATTTCTTTTTGTAAATTTTGCGAAAGTTTTCCCCAATTACTATATTCAACTTGGTGAATTGATGATTCAATATATCTAACGCATTTTACAACTGTGGATTCGACAATGTTATACAATTGTAAATAAAGACCTGCATACAAAATTTTCTGTATATCTGGCGTGATTCTGAATACACTCCCATGAGTAGTAGTATTTATTCCAGTCAGCATAGGACTGCCATCTGGCAATATAGTCTCAATTCCAGCAATGAAATCTAAATATTTTTGTATTTCATTTTTTCGTTCTTGATAAACAGTTAGGAGATCCATGAAATTACTCCTGTAAAAGATTGTTTTTTACATTAGTAATTCTTTCAACCAATTTATTTGTAACATTAGCACCATCAGACCTAATGATTCTTTTAAATTCTTCGCTCTCAAGCCAATGGGCTACATTTTGTGGTTTTAAGTCTTGTCTTTCTTGCAAAGCCCAGTATGAACCAACTGCAATTGCTTCAAAACGAGTGCGAGGAGTTACTGTGGCATTTGATGATTTTCTAAAACCATTTGAAAAATGTTCATGTACAAAATTCATAACGCGCTCAAAGCGTTCTTTGTATTCAGTGATCAACAGCGGATTTTCTGAGAATTTTTTATTCATTCTTTGAGTATAAGCATACAAAAAGGGAGAAACTTCATTGGCATATTCATCCAAGCCATCACCATAAGCAAAAAATCTTGTAATGAGTTCTTCCCTCTCTTTTTCTTTTTCCTGTTTTGCAGAAACGGGTGCCAACTGTTGGAATAAAGAATCTTTTGAGAGTTCTGTAACCATATCAATAAATGGTCCGGCAAGTGCTCCTCTACGAATTTCTGCCTGATTGGCAACTTTACTACCAGTGTTTATTCTGTTAAATAAATCCAGGCGTGCTTCTTCGTCAGCTTGTTCTGAAAGAACGATACCACGAATGGATTTATTAGAGAATTTTCGCCGTCTTGATTCTGGCAGATCCTGAAATGTAAACCCATTCAGTGCCGGCAAACGCTCTAAATCATCCAACTGCAAATCTCCATAAATAAATTCTTGAATTGTTCTCAACCTTTGAGAGCCGTCAACTATTTCTAACTTACCAGTATCAGGATTTTCGTAGAAAAAGAGAAATGGTATAGGTAAACCAAGTAATATTGATTCAATAAATCGCCACTTTCTCCTTTCTTCCCAAGTAAACTCTCTTTGATAATTCGGCACATAATATTCGCCTTCTTGCATCTTTTGAGCCAAATAACCAACAGAGTATTCGGTAATGTAGTAGTCTATCTGCTTTGAACGCTCAATAATTTGTTTTTCTGCAAGGTCTTTATCCAGAAAAAGATCAGGTTGTATTGACATTATATTACTCCTTTATTGTTATGATATTTTCAGTGATCAAAGCTTCGAAGTGTTTGTGTAATTGTCGTGGTAAATTACCTTTACGCAACATAACACCAAGTTCCATATTATCGCTCATTGCCTTGCCAGTTAAGTTTGCACTTGTAATCAGAGCAAATTTATCATCAGCTACTGCACATTTTGCATGAACAACTGCTAAATTGGGTTCATTTTTCGTGAACCAAGTATAAAATTTAGCACCGGGCAATTGATTTTTTAAGTTCTGCATGGAATCTATATCAACAGAGCCACCAAATTTTTTTGATTTTTCCAAAAGAAAATTCACTTCCACATTTCTCAATATAGCACTATTTAACGCATTAATGACTGCATCTGCTTTATAGGCTACAAAACTGACAATAAACAATTTCCTTTGTGCAGCATTTATTAATTCGCATAAAGCTTGCTCTGTATAACGCAAAGGAACAGCTGATGTTTCCGGTCCAGTCCATAGCAGTTCAACTTGCCCTTGTTTTGTACTGTAACAAGATGTCGCCGTTGCACTTCGTATTGCGGTAGCAAGCTCGGTCCCAGAAATATGTGTTTTTTCAACATTGGCAAAAAATCGTTCAAACAATGCAGAATCAGTGTTCACACCCCAAGCTTTTTTAAGTTTGGAAATATTTATAGATGTCTGCATCTTTTCGGCTTGGACAGCAATAAAATCCAAACGTTCCGGTGGTAGTTCAAATGCCATTTCTGCTACAATGTTGAATAAGTCTGTCATTACCTGTCTCCAATAGTAAAGAATGCAGCAGTATCACAATCAAAAGTGTTAACAACCAATGCTCTATCTAAAAATTTATTTCCAGCTTCACATGATGTTTCTGCAACAAAAGCACAAGCGTGACAAGCAGCAGCGTGAAGAGATCGATCATCTGCCGGATCGTGCTGGGCGCACAAAGGGTCAGAGGAACATATTTCAGCTCGTCTGAATGCCAGCTCCATGATACGTCCCAATTCATTAGCCTTCCCCAGATCTACCAATCCTCCTAATGTGCCATCAGAGTCCGAGGCGGCAGTATAGAGCAGTATCCCTGCCATTGGATTATCGCTATCGTTGCTGGCATAGATTCGTTCTTGAATACTGGCTGCGTTATAGCCGCATTCCAGAGAAAATTCCCGAATGATTAAATGAGCAATAGTATGTAATAATACATAACGTATTCCGGGATAACCGACATCCGGAGTA
>JAZONW010000076.1:0-9497 GCA_045654745.1 Victivallaceae bacterium
AACTGCGTCTTTCCCCCGGAGCGACTTCTCTTTTGGTGGACACTCTGGTCAAACGCGGTATGCTGGTCAGAAATATCTCCGAAACCGACCGCAGGGCGGTTTCCATCGGTCTGGACGAAAGCGGTGAAAAACTCCGGGACAACTTTGAAAAAACTCTGGATGAAATCACCGTTGATATGACTGCGGGCATTCCGGAAAAAGATCTGGCGATCTGCATGGATGTATTGGAAAAAATCAGCAAAACACTTGCTGATAAATAATATTGCTTAAACACCAAAATTGGAAAGGATAAAACTGAATCATGACTTGCCACTGGAAAAACCTGCTCCTCTGCGGAGTTGTGCTTGGCTCCTCTGCAGCTTTTGCTGCGGCAGATAAAGATGCAAAAGCACCGAAAATCGCCCCCCGGGTCGAAAATGTCGTCGTCGGCGAAGTCGGTCTCGGAACCGAAACAATGCTCCGCAAAATTTCAAGCACCATCGTGGCGATCAACGCTTACGATGTTATGCCGCGGGTTTCCGGAGATATCGTCAAACAGGGCTTCAAAGACGGCACTCAGGTCAAAAAAGGTCAGTTGCTCTTTCAGATAGACGATACCCGCTACCGGGCGGCAGTCAACGCCATACTTGCCAAAATCGAAAAGATCAAAGCGCAACTGGAATATGCCGAAAGCAACCACAAGCGTAATGATGAACTTTATTCCAAAAAAGCAGTTTCCAAAGACTCCTGGGAAAGCACCAAAAGTACCCTCGCATCTCTCAAAGCGGATTTGATGGCGGCACAGGCGGAACTTATCCTTGCACAGGATGACCTCGCCCACACCCGGATCACCGCCCTCTATGACGGCACTACCGGCAAGAGCCCGTATGCTCCCGGCAACTACATCACTCCTGCCTCCGGCAAACTCAACCGGATCGTGGATATGAGAGAACTGCGTGCCAAATTTTCTTTTGGTATGCGTGATTATCTTGCCAATTTCGGCAATGAAAAGAACTTCCGCCGGAATGCCCGTATCGAACTGATCCTCGCCGACGGTTCTGTGTATAAACATCCCGGCATCATTGAGATCGTCGATACCACCAGCCTGGTCGAAAGCGCCGACTCTCTGCAGGTCTGGGTCCGTTTCCCCAACCCCGAAGGCATCCTGAGTCCCGGCGGTGCAGTCACCGTCAAACTTTCCAAAGAAGATCCGGAAAAATATCCCGCTGTCCCCCGTCAGGCGATCGTTTACGACCGCCGCGGTACCAAAGTCTATGTTGTTAACGACCAGAATAAAGTCGAATCACGTGTAGTCAAAACCGGAACTGCCACCGATGCTTTACAGGTCATCCGTGAAGGCCTCAAACCAGGAGAAAGAGTAATTGTCGAAGGCACTCACAAAGTTATGCCCGGCACAGTTGTCAATCCGGTGCCGTACCGTCCCGAAGGGAGTAAATAAGCCATGTTTTCTAGCATTTTTATCGATCGCCCGAAACTGGCGTTTGTTATCAGTCTGGCACTGATCATCCTCGGCGCGATCTGCCTCAAATCCATTCCGATCGCTGAATATCCGGAAATCGCGCCGCCGCAGATCACCATCCGCACCTTTTATCCCGGTGCCGGCAGTACCGTTGTCGCTGACACAGTGGGTTTCCCCATCGAATCAGAACTCAACGGCGTGGAGGATATGATCTATTTCCAGTCTTCCAGTGACAATAGCGGTATGTATGAATGTACTGTCACATTCAAAAGCGGTACCAATTCCGATATCGCCATGGTCAACGTGCAGAATGCCGTCCGCAGGGCGGAACCGAGTCTGCCGGCAGAAGTATTGGCATACGGTATTGATGTACAGAAACGCTCCACAGATATGTTGGCGGTCATCAATTTCAGGACCGATTACAGCAAACTTTCCATTTTGGAACTCTGCAACTATGTCACCGCTGACGTCCGCGACCCCATCGCCCGTATCGACGGTGTTTCCGACGCGTCGGTTATGGCCACCCAGGAATACGCTATGCGTATCTGGCTCGACTCCGAACGTATGTCCGCCCTCGGACTCTCTCACGCTGATGTCGTCAAAGCCGTGCAATCCCAGAACCTTATGGGTGCGACCGGCAGTATCGGTAACGAAGGCAGCAGCGAATATGTCGAATTCAAAGTCAATGTCCAGGGACGTTTGAAAACTGCAACTGAATTCGCAGACATCATTGTCAAAAGTGACGGTCACGGCAATATCGTGCGTATTTCCGACATTGCCCGTGTCGATCTCGGCTCCAAAGATTACTACGGTCAGTGCTTTTTCAACGGCGTTGAATGTGTCGGTATGATGATCTACCGTCAGGATGATGCCAACGCACTGGATACCATCAACCGGGTCAAAGCCAAACTGGATGAAATTTCCCAGCGCTTCCCCCAGGGGGTCAGTTATATGATCGGTTATGACCCGACCGAATTCATCACCATTTCCATCAACGAAATTGCTGTGACTCTGATCGTGGCACTGATACTGGTCATACTGATCACTTACCTCTTTTTGCAGGATTGGCGGGCGACATTGGTGCCGACACTGGCGATCCCGGTATCTCTTATGGCGACATTCCCATTTATGCTGATGATGGATTTCAGTATAAATGTGCTGACGATGTTCGGACTTATTCTGGTGATCGGCAGTCTGGTGGATGATGCCATCGTGGTGGTGGAAAACACCCAGAGTATCATGGAACGCGAAGGTCTGCCGGCAAAAGAAGCCGCAAAAAAGAGTATGAAACAGATCACCGGAGCGATCATCGCGACGACTCTGGTAACTGTCGCCTGCTATCTGCCGCTGGCATTTTACGGCGGCATGGTGGGACGCATTTACATCCAGTTTGCGTTTACTATGTGTATCTCACTGTGTTTTTCCACCTTTGTGGCAATGACACTGAGTCCGGCTGTCTGCGGTCTTATTATGCGTCCGCCGTCAGAAAAAAAACCGAAAATATTTGCTCCTTTCAACGCAGGACTGGAATTTTCCCGCAAAATATTCTCTTTTGCGGTCACCGGACTTGTCCGCCGCTCCCTGCTCACACTGGTGATATTTATCGCTGTACTGGCGGCGAACTACTTTATCTACAACCGGCTGCCGGATTCCTTCCTGCCGGAAGAAGACAAAGCCGTTATCATGTGCAACATCGAACTTGCTCCGGGAGCGACCCAGGCAAGAACATTGCAGGCGGTGCGGGAATTTGAAGCCAAAGCACTCGCTACCGAAGGTGTCCGCGACATTCTGACCGTATGCGGATACAGTATGATGAATGGTCTCGCCGAAAATGCCGGTATGGCAATCGTCCGGCTCGCTCACTGGGACAAACGTACTGCTCCGGAATTGCAGATCAAACCGATGCTGGCAAAATTCCAGCGGATCGCCGCAAGTATTCCTTCTGCCCGTATAATCTGCTTCACTCCTCCCGCGATCATGGGTCTGGGTATGACCGGCGGTGCCACCTTTATGCTTACCGGTTCCGGTGATGTCGATCCCACTGACCTCTCGGATGAAACCAAAAAGATGATTTTCCAGCTTTTTGCCAATCCCAAAGTGATGTACGCCAACAGCGGTTTCAACGCCGATACTCCGCAGCTCTACCTGGATATCAACCGGACCAAAGCGGAATCTCTCGGCGTACCGGTCGCAAATATTTATCAGACTCTGCAGAGTAAACTTGCTTCGGTCTACATCAATGATTTCAATATCATCGGTTACGCATTTGACGTCAAAATCCAATCGGATTTCGATGAACGCAACGACATTGATGACATCCTCAGTATCATGGTGCCCAACAAATCCGGCGGTATGGTACCGCTATCCAGCCTTGCCGAAGTGAAATACACCGTCGGCCCCAAGCAGATCAAGCGTTTCAACCGCGAAACTGCCGCCGAAATCAACGCCCAGGCCAATGCCGGTGTGACTTCCGGCGAGTTGATGAATATCATCGAATCTGTGCCGACCAAATCCCAGTACCGTGTCGAATGGATCGGTATGAGTTATCAGGAAAGAGAAAACCAGGGCAGGATCATTTTCCTGTTGACGATGAGTATCGTTTTTGCCTATCTCTTTCTGGTGGGTCAGTACGAAAGCTGGACAATGCCGTTTTCGGTGATGCTTTCGGTGGCATTTGCCACTCTGGGTGCATTGGCAGGCTTGTGGTTCTGGAAAAACGGCAGCTTGAGTATCTACGCCCAGCTGGGACTTATCATGCTTATCGGTCTGGCGGCAAAAAATGCCATTCTGATGGTGGAATTTTCCAAGCAGGAGCGTGAGCGTGGACTCTCGGTGGAGGAAGCCGCTTTGAATGGTGCCAATCTGCGTTACCGTGCAGTGCTGATGACAGCGTGGAGTTTCCTTTTCGGTGTATTCCCGCTGGTCATAGCATCCGGTGCTGGTGCCGGCAGCCGGCAGGCGATCGGTGTGACCACCTTTTACGGTATGCTGGTGGCAACGCTCGTGGGTATTATCTTTATCCCTGCCCTTTATGCCCTCTGCGAAAAAATGCGGACATTCACTTACGGTTTGTTCAACCGGAAAAAATCCGAATAAAACCGGCCGTCTCAACTCCGGAATATCCCAAGCGGTATTCCGGAGTTTTTTTATCACCTTGAAAATTATCCGTTTATGTATTATATTTACACAATGTGTGATATTTTGCAACATACTGGGACGTGTGAATGATAAAATTTTTAGTTGCGCTGCTTCTGCCGTTGTTTCTGTCAGCTGCGGAGCCCCGGTTCGTACAGCCGGATAAACGCGAAACCAATTCCATCCTTGCGACGGTCAACGGGGAGCCGGTAAGTCTTTACGATGTACTGGCAGTGACCCGCAATGATGAATACAAAGCATACGCTTCACTCAACGGCAAAGAATTACAGCAGAAAATCCTGGATATCCGACGCAAAGCAGTTGATGAAATCATCGACCGCAAACTGGTGATCGCCGACTTCAAAGCCGAATCCCTCGAAATCAAAAACCGGGATATCGAATCCGAAATGGATGCCGCCGCAATCAGAATGGGCGTGCGTTCCCGCAGTGAATTTGCCGCCAGACTTGCCGAACACGGTTCTTCGCAGGAAAAGTTCCGGCAGGAATTGATCGACCATATGCGTTTTCAATTGATGCTCCACCGCCGGTTTATGATCGAAGTTTCCGTCACTCCGCGGGAAATGTTTGAATATTATCAGCAGAATCAGGAGCGTTTTTCTCAACCGGCGACAGTGGATATCGCTATGATCCTGATCAAAAAAGAAAATGCCGATTTCGACTCAACGGTAAAACTCATTTCCGAAACGCTGGCGGCAGAGCCGGAAAAATTCGGCACACTGGCAGAAAAATTTTCCGACGGTCCCGGCAGAAATGACGGCGGCAGACTCGGTATCATCGAACAGAAAAAACTACGCCCGGAATACGCCGTCGCTATTGGCGGGATCCCTGTTTCCGGCAAAATATACGGCCCTGTTTCCATACCGGAAGGAACCGCTTTTCTTAAAATAATCGCTGAAAAAACTGCCGTAAACGGAAGTTTCGACGACTCGGTAGAAACCATCCGGCGGGAACTTGAAAATGCCAAACGGCAGCAATGCCGTAATAAATATATAACTTCACTGCGTAAAAATGCGGTGATAAGATACTTTTTTCCGGAGCAGTGAGTATGAAAGTATTTTGCAGTAATTGCCAGAAAATATTCGCAGTCGATACCGCGGAAAAGGCCGCACCGTGTCCGGCATGCCAGGAGGAGATCCCGGTACCGGCAGAAAAGGTCGCCCCCGGAGTGGTTCTCGGAGATTTTCTTATAGAAAAACTCATCAGTGTCGGCGGTATGGGTGCAGTATATGTGGCACGACAGCTCTCGCTTGACCGCGAAGTTGCTCTCAAAGTTCTGCTGGAAAACCTCTCATCTGACCCTGAATATGTCAACAATCTGCTTTACGAAGCCAGAGCCGCGGCAAAACTCAATCATCCCAACATAGTCCAGGTCTATGCCGTCGGTGAAGAAAACGGCATATATTATTTTGCTATGGAATACGTCCGCGGCGATACATTCAAACATATCCTTGTCCAGAAAAAAGTCCTGCAGCCGCTGGAAGCGGCAAAAATCGTATATGATGTTGCCAAAGCACTTGATGCCGCCTGGAAAGCACAGAAAATCGTCCATCAGGATATAAAACCTGAAAACATTATGCTCGATGCCAACGGCTTTGCCAAACTTGCCGACCTCGGCCTTGCCCGCAAAGCGGGTTCCGATACCGGTGACAGCGATGAAGTTATGGGAACTCCGCAGTATATCAGTCCGGAGCAGCTTACCGGCTGTCCGGTCGATATCCGCAGTGATATTTACAGCCTCGGTGCAACTTTTTACCACTTTGTCACCGGGCGTTTCCCTTTCCCCGGCAAAGATGCCACTGAGATCGGAGAACTTCATCTCAAAGGAAATCTCACTCCCCCGGTAGAAATCGCTCCTGCACTGCCCGGAGAAGTCAATAATATCATCCTTAAAATGATGGCAAGGGATATTGATAAACGCTATCAGACTCCGGAAGAACTGATCGCCGCTTTGGAGCATTACATCAATACGGAAATCAGCGAGACCACCATGCGGATAAAAATATTCAACCGCAAAAAGAAACGCATCGACAACTGGAAAAAATTTCTGCGGTGCCTGTGCCGGATACTTCCGGTGGCGGCGGCGGTGGCAATAATCGCATTGATCACATCTTTTTTTGTCGGCAAAAGCGACAAAGCCCCGGTATTCTGTCAAAAAATATATAATGCTGTAAACCCGTATCTGCCATCCGTCCCGCGGGAACCTGCACGGATAGAGACCCCGCAGACAAAGCCGGCCCCGCCGCCGCGCCCCGTCAGCAGGGAAAGTTTGTTGACAGAGGCCGGAGAACTGCTTATGAGTATAGAAAACGGCACATCTCCTGAAACTCTGCTGCCCAAATGCATCCGTTTTTTCAACCAGTATCCGATCCCGCAAAGCGATGAAGAAATGGCGGAAATGCAAAAAGTACAAACGGCATTTGCCGAAACTGTGGAAAAACAGTGCTTTGAACCTTTCCGTGCCCGCCACACTGCGGCTTTGCTGGCAAAAAGCAATGCGGCAAAAGATAAACGTGCGGCAATGCTCAAAGAAAGAGAAGCCGAAAAAAGACGCCTCAAAGCTGAAAAAGAGGCAAAAGATGCCGAACTCCGCCGCCAGCAGGATGCTTCCGATCGCAGGGCAGCGGTTTACAGCCGGCAATGTACCGCCGCCGGCAAAAAACTCTGGGAGGCATTTCTGGCATCTGTTTCCGGCAAACTCAATAACGGATTCACTGCCGCGATGCAGTATCAGCTTCCGCCTCCCCCAGATGACAATCCGGTAGCGGTAAATGCATCTAAAAAATATGCTGAACTCAAGCAGGAAATCATCAAACTCGGCAATGATATAAGCGATCTTAAAATCAGGTTCCGCAATATCGCCTCTTTGAATATCCTCGTCCCGGTCAATGGTCGTATGTCGCAAGTTGTGTCCGCCAGTCTGGACGGCACTCTGCA
This sequence comes from Victivallaceae bacterium, assembly GCA_045654745.1. GTDB lineage: Bacteria > Verrucomicrobiota > Lentisphaeria > Victivallales > Victivallaceae > UBA1784. The sequence continues at coordinate 7,550 of JAZONW010000076.1, forward strand.
AATGCAGGATTTTGACAACAACAAATTTACTATCACCGGCAAAACGCATCCGGCTGAATTCAAAAAATTCATCAATACGCTTTCAAAAACTCTGACAGTAAAAGGGGCTCCCCCCTATCCTGTCAAATTCTATTTGCAGATACTTGCGGGCAAGGTGGAAAAAAATGCCGCACCCGCCGGATTCTGGCGTGATTTTTTGCAAATGCTTTCAAAATAAGGTATCGTATATGAAAAATCTCAACAAAAAAATCCGTTACACCACTCTGGGCGGCTCGACCCAGTTGGATATAAAATCATTCAAGGACTTCTCTGATATCCTGCTGCTGGATGACGCCCACTGGGTCCTCAACAGCGTGGCAGTAACATCGTTGCGCGCCGACCGCCGATTGCTGCAATATCTGGATTCCGACCATAACGGCCGCATCCGTACCGACGAAGTGAGAGCGGCGATCAAGTTCCTGCTGGAACATCTCTGCGACGGCAAAGGGGTGGATGAATCCTCTGATATTCTGGAGTTTTCGGCTTTGTCTCCTGACAATCCCGATACCGGCGTCATTATGATTGCCGCCAGAAAAATCCTTGCTCAGCTTGGAAAAAACGATACCGGAAAAATTTCAATCGCCGACATCGAAAGCGACCCGACTTTGCGGGAAAATGCCAGCAAGCGTCAGGATGGCATAATCACCTCCGCCGATGCCAATTGCGATAAATGTGCCGCACTTATCGAACTGATTTCGCGCTTTGCAGGCAAAGATGGTATTTCCTCCGAAGACATCAGTAATTTCCAGACAGGTGCCGCAGAATTCATCGCTTACAATCAGGAAAGCATCGACAATGCCGCCGTCCTTTTCCCCTTTGGTGAAAAAACGGCGGAAATTTCAGCTGCGGCGCTGGAATTGAAAAGTGCCGTCGATGATTACTTCCTCAATTGCGAAACTTTGCGTTTTCTGGATAGCGACCCGGGACGGCCGGTCAAAAAAGAGATCTGTGCCGACCCGATGGATAAAGAGGGTATTTCCGGCGTTTTGCAGAAACTTTCGCTGGCATCACCGCAGGAGGACGGTCAGCTTGACCTCGCCGCCCCGCTCAATCCTCTTTACCGTGACAAAATCATCGCTTTGTTTGCCCGCCCGGAACTTGCCCCGAAACTTTCTGACGGTAAACTTTCGGTTGCCGAATGGAATCATTTCAACAGCCTGCTTGCCCCCTACCGCGATTGGTACGGCCGCAAACCGGCACAGTACGAACTGCTGGCTTCGCTGGAGAGCAATGTCCTTGCTGATTATGCCGCCGGCAACGGATTTGATATTCTCGATGCCGCTCTGGAAAACAATTCTGTACAGCTGATGCTCCCCACCGGGATAAATCTGCTGGCAAAGCTCCTGATCCTGCAGCGGGGAATGCTGAAATTCCTGCAGAACTTTGTCTCCTTGACTGAACTTTTCACTCCGGGCAATGTCTCACTGCTCCAAACCGGCAAACTGGTGATGGACGGCAGACATTTTTCCCTGATAACCCCTGTGCTTGACCGGGCTGAACACAAGAAAATCGTTGAAGACAGCAACATCTGCATCGCCTACATCGATGTAAACTACGGCACTGATGCCGCCCCTGCTGTCAAGACGATGGCAGTGGCGATAACTTCCGGTCAGATGCAGCGGCTGTTCATCGGCAAACGGGGGATTTTTTACGCTCCGGACGGCAAAGAATACGATGCTAAAATCATTGATTTTGTAGAACAGCCGGTATCTTTCAGTGAAGCATTGAAAAGTCCTTTCCGGCGGTTTGGCTCAATGATCGCCACCCAGACGGACAAAATTTTCACTTCTAAAACTGCAAAATTGCAAAAAGAGGTCGAAGCCAATATCACAGCAGGGAAACCGGCAGCCGCCGCCAATCCGATGGGACTGCCGATGCTGGTGATGGGCGGGGGTATCGGGATCGCAGC
>JAZONW010000077.1:0-2940 GCA_045654745.1 Victivallaceae bacterium
TTACCAGTTGTTTCATCGGCGGCTGTTCTTTTGAAACACATTGGAACAATTTCTGCGAAGCGGAAAAGGATCCTGATTTCAAACCCTACCGAATCACGGTTTGGGACAGTACCACATTGAAAAAGCCGAAGTTTACGGGCAATGTCAATGCTCTGCTTAAAACAGAAAAATACGACATCGTCACCATTCAGGAGGCGAGCCGGAACAGTATTGATTATGTGTTGTATCAGCCCTATGCCGATCGATTGATAGCGCAGGTGAAAAAGTATCAGCCGCAGGCGGAGATCGTTATCCAGCAGACGTGGAGTTACCGCGCCGATGCGCCGTTTCTGCGTGAGCGTGAGATGGATAATGATACGATGTATCAGAAGCTGGAAGAGGCATATTATGCTCTGGCAAATGAGTACGGCTTCCGTCTGATCCCGACCGGATATGCTGTCCAGATCTCCCGCAAGCTCTCGGAATTCAAGTTTGAAAATTACGATTGGGCGATGCTTGATACGCTTCATTGGCCCGATCTGCCGCGTCAGGCGGGCGATGTCGCCGGCAACTTCCGATGGCGCAAAAATGCCGAAGGTGAAATGGTCATCTATCGCGACACCAACCACCTCAATATGCGCGGAGAATATCTTCAGGCCGCCTTGTGGTGCGGTTTTCTTTACGGAGTTGATCCGGAAGCGATAAGCTATGTCGCACCGAAAATCGGCAAAACAGATGCAGCATTCCTGCGGAAATGCGCAAAAGAAGCTTTGCAGAATTTCAAGCAGATAAAAGCGTGATGTTTGATCTTTGATGCAGATCAGATAAACTTTTGATACAGATCCACCGTTTGCTGAGCGGCAGTTGCCCAATTAAAACGGGTGAGATTTTTCTGTGGATCGAGCTGCACATCACGCTTGATGATTTTATTCAACTGCGCGGCACACATTTCCGCATTATGCAGCGGAAAGTAGAGAGCCTGATCCGCGCCGATCTCTTTGAAACACGGAATATCACTCAAAACCGGAATGCAGTTTTGACTTTGCGCTTCAATGATCGGCAAGCCGAATCCTTCAGCTTCGGACGGAAACAGCAGTGCCTGTGCGTTTTTATATGCGGCAAACAGTTCCGGTTCAGACAACTGCCGATGAAAGATTCGTTTATCCATATTTAATTCTGAGAACAATTTACGTTCATCTTCGGTGAATGAACCGCCGCCAACGCAAAGCAGATTGTATTCAGGCGGCAGCATCGAGACCGCCTTTACCGCTGTCGGAAAGTCTTTGTAAAACATCCGGCTGCCGACATAAAGAAAATAGGGTTTTATATCGGTGAATTTATCAGGAAGGAGCTGCGGGACGCGGACTCCATGGTAGATCACAAACGTTTTTTCAGCGGCATCAGGATAGAGCGCGATCAGATCATCACGGGTCGCGTGTGAAGGACAGATGATAGCGTCCGCGCGGGCAATGGACTCTTTTTCCTCGGCAGCTTCACGCAAGCCGGATGGGAGTTTCGCTCCATATTTTTCGTGGGTCATATCGTGGACGGTGATTATATATGGTTTGCCTTTTAACAATTTCCGGTCATAGGGCTTGGAATAGGTGCTGTGGAAGATATCAAAATCACCTTTTTTCAGCGCTTGGCGGGTTTTGAGCAGATTTATATTTTCCAACAGCCGGTTTTTGCCGCGGAAATTCTGTTCCGGAAAAAATCCCGGATAGTGTTTCAGATTTTTCAGAAATTTGTTGTTGCTGAAAAAACAACTGACATCCCATTGAATTTGCATTTGATTGAACTCGCAGAAAAGTTCGCAAAAATAACGGGATATACCGCTGTAAGCAAATGAAGAAAATATTTGATGATCGCAAAGAATTTTCATCGTAAAAACAGGTCCTGAATAATGCTTTTTACTCCACGGGCAAAACGGAAATAACGTCCGGAAAAGATTTCTCCGGCAATCAGCATCATCCGGTGGAGATAATTTACTTTGCCGATTTGAGAGCGGATATGAGAGTGATGCAGGCGCTCTTTGAGGATCGCTTCGGCATCATCGTCAAGTTTGTTGTCAAGGCGCCGCAGGGTGAATGAATACAGTTTTGCATTCCAATTGAATGTATCATCTGCCGCTGAACGTTTTGCGGCTTTGAATTGTCCGGCTAAAGTTGATATCTGTCCGGAATTGGAAAGATTTTTTCCGTGCTGGCGGAACAATGTCAGCGTTTCCGGGGTCACCGCCCAGCCATCCAATGCGGCGATGGATAAGCCGATAAAACTGTCGTGGACATTTTTCAATTTTGGAAATGGTATCAGAAATTTCAGAGTACTCCGCCGGATCGCCATATCGTGCGCCGCCGGCGGGACCCGGCGGGCAAATTGCGGAAGCTGCGGGAGAAGCGGAAGTTTTTCCGGAACAAATCCCCGCAATTGCAAGTGAGTACGGTTTTGTGAGTTCAACTCATTATCGGTTATAAGGCTGTCGGAGTAGACCCCGAGGATTTGCCGGTTGGCAAATGGCTGAACCATTTTTTCAACTTTATCTTTGCTCCAGACATCATCCTGATCGGCGATGAAGATGATATCTCCGGAGCATAAAGACAACGCTTTTTCAAAGTTTCCGGAACACCCCAGATTTTTTTCATTGCTGAAAATTTTGAAGAGTTCCGGATATTTCTGCTGATAACTTTGCAGTATTTCCAACGTTCCGTCGGTGGAGTTGTCATCGCAGACCACGATTTCATCGACCATTCGGCTCTGCTCCAGGATGGAATCCAACTGCCGGGGCAGGAATTCTGCCCCGTTGCAGGTTGCAATAGCTGTCGAAATGGTCAATTTATTCATAGATCGGTCAAAACAAAATTATTTGATCTCCTGGACGATACCGCCGGGGAGGATGCGGAACTTCTGCTTGCCGTCCGGGGCGCTCTTTTCGAGCTGCGGGCCGGTGAAGATGAAGCAGGG
>JAZONW010000078.1:0-5825 GCA_045654745.1 Victivallaceae bacterium
CGATAACGCCGTGATTTTATCATCGGTATCATTGCTGCCATCGAGTATTTCCATTGTTCCGTTAGTTCGGACTTTTCCAAGTGATGGGTAGTAGTCTTGCAGGTTCGGTTCATCTTGGTAAGTGTAGCTCTGGCGTTGTCCTTCGCTGGTTTTGTTGAGTTCATAGATGATTTGATCCAGTTCTGTGGACAACGCTCCTTTTTCGGCGGCAGCACTGAATTCTTCCATGGGAGTCTCTTTGAGTTTTTTCAAGCGGGCAATTTTTCCGGAAAGCTCAAGACGACTCTTTTCCAATTCTTTGGTTTTATCGTTGATCAAACTCCGGAGTTTGTGGAAAATGTTGTCTCCGTCATTGGCTTCAAAGGTGACTTTGACCGGCAAATGCGGCACTTTGAGATCTTCCAGAGTTGCCATAATCTTTGAAATGATCTCTCCGTAGTTGCTGTCAGTGAATGCCTTTGTAACCATTGCGGTCATAGACAGTGTAAGATTCCCGATGTGCAGCAGATCCATTTTGCATACACCGTCCGGATTGAGAAAACTGGTATTCGCGGCAGCCTGAACGAAGGCAGCTTTGATATGCCGGTTCAAAAGTTCTGCTTTTTGCGATAATGTACCGGGAAGTTCCTGAAGTCCGTAACGGATGGGAAGTGTACCAAGTTCCAGAGATGGATTGAGTTCAACAAACTTTTCCAGTATATTGATTTCGTTTTGCATTGCCGGAATCAGGGTAGCAAAACTCTTTTCCTGATCCTGACGCATCCGGACATTACGGCGGTATTGCCGCTCCAGTGCATCAAGTTCTTTCAGGCGGGTTTCGATGACAACTTTTCTGCGGAGTTTGGGATTTCCGGAAATCGCCGCAGAGAAACTTGCAAAGTCAAGGGCGCAGTCATCGTTGATCTCTTCCAGAGTTCTGGCACAGCGTCCGATCATGGCATCATTGATAAATTTCTGCTTGCGTTCCAGAATGGCATACATTCCGGCATCAAGGGTTTGTTCAATGCCGTACCGGATGATTTCAACTTCCGCCAGAGTATTGCCTTGCCGGAGAATCCGCCCGGAACGCTGTTCCACATCTGACGGTCGGAACGGACAATCTAAATCGTGTTCAACTGCCAGACGCTCCTGGATATTGACTCCGGTTCCAAGTTTCATTGTGGAACCGATCACAACCCGGACTTCTCCGGAATTTACCCGTTCATACAAATCGGATTTCTGCTTATCGGTGTTGTAATCGGTAATGACCGCTACTTCATTTGCAGGAATTCCATTGATAATGAGTTTTCTCCGCAATTCTTCCCAGGCATTGAAAAGTTCTCCGTTGCGGTACAAGTCACAGAAAACGATTTGCGTACCTTTGATGGAGTCATATTCCTTGTATTTTTCCAGAATTTTCTGACAGCAGATATTGAGCTTTGATTCCGGATCATCGGGGAAACGGTGGTCAATCAACCGGGGATCAATGGTAACTTTACGGCTCATTCCATAAATCAACAATGGGATATGGGAAAGTTCCCGCTTATCCGAACTGTTTTCAAACCATTCATACAGATCGCAAAGATAATCCATAAACCGGGAAATGATTTCACTTCTGGGAATTTGGATCTGTTCCGGTTTGCCGCCTTTGATGGGCGGGCGTTCCACTTCGGTCAAATGTTCAGAAAGTACCACATCGGCAACAGTTCGGAACATCTTTGACAATTCAATAACATTGGTGTATTTGCAGAATCTCTGAACCATTTTGAAGCGACCGGCAGCATCCAGTTCCAAAGCAGTTTCCGTTCCGCAGAAAACCGAGGCAAAGCGGTCAAAGGTTGATATGCCGAACTCCTCCAGAGTTGCCGGACTGATATAACGCACCATATTCCACAATTCTGCGATGGTGTTGGTTACGGGAGTTCCGGTGGCAAAGAAGACATTGCGACCTCCGGTCTTTTCCATAATATGTTTGATTTTCAATGAAAGCGAAAAAGCTCTTTGACTGGCTCCCCGGTCAAGTCCTTTGATCCGCTGCATCTTGGTCGGGAAGAAATTCCGTTTGTAGGCATGGGCTTCATCAATGATCAGCGAATCAATTCCCAGATCGGAGAAGTAAATAATATCCTCTTCCGCTTTTTTGTCATTGAGTTTATCCAGCATTTTAAGCAGCTGTTTTTTCTGCCGTTCTGCATCTTTGATGGTACTGCGGTTGTCGGATTCTGCAATCAAAGTTTCAAGTTCCTCCAATTGAGCTTCATAATGCTCCTGTACCAGATCGGGATCATCTTTGATCATATCAAAGGAAGATTGAGCCATAATAACCATATCCCATTCACCGACTGCGATCCGGGACATAAAGCGTTTGCGTTTTTCTTTTACCAGATCTTTTTTATCGGCAATAAGGATTTGAGCATTGGGATAGAGTTTTGGGGCAAACTCAGCAAACTGTCGCAAGGTGGCATTTTGTACCACGATCAGAGTTTTACTTGCAAGATGCAGCCGTTTCAGTTCCATTGCCACCGTGACCATAATGGCAGTTTTTCCCGCTCCTACACAATGAGCAAGCAAAGCGTTACCTTCGATACACCTGCTGACAGCCCTTTTCTGATGTGTACGAAGAATAAATTTTCTGCCATTGATAATGCTGACAGCTCCGGGATATACATCAAATTCCGGTAATTCATACTGCCGTGTCACATGGGAGTTGAATATGGAGTTGTAAATTTCTTCCAGTTGTCCGGAAAGTTTTTCTGAATCCATGACAAAGGTTCTGAATTTTTCCTGCAATTCATTTTTATACTGTCTGGCAGTCAAGGTGGCTTCCTGGTTTACCACCAGTTTTTCTTCCCCGTTCTCATCATACTCTCTGCGGTGAATGATCGGTTCTTTCAGGTTCAATGCACATTCCACCAGTTTGAAAATATCCCAATCCTCCACCCGGTATTCGGTCATACTGTATTTTACGGACCAATCCGCGGTGACATACCATTTATCTTCCAACTGAGTATATGACACCTGACACTTGGTATTGAAAGATTCTTCCAGCCACTTTTGCACCACCTCTGCCGGGATCCAGAAACTTCCCAGCTGAAAATCAATATCCTCGATCCGTAACGGCGGCGGCTGAACTTCTTCCAGTGCCTCCACATTCTGCGGGGCAAGTTCTTTTGCAATTTCCAGTTTACGGACAACATTGCCGGAGAGATACTTGCTTTTGAGTTCAATTTCCTTTGACACCGGATTTTCAAAGAATTCTCCGGAAGCAATCAATTCGGCAAAAGCCTGTTCCCGGTCAATGTTCATCAATTCTGCCACATAATCCACATCCACCTGATGCCGGTAACAGTAAGAGATCATTCCTGCCTGAACGATGTTTTCGGCACTTTCCGGTTCCTGCCACGGGTGTTGAGTCCGCTTGAAATAAATATCCCCTTTTTCATATATTGTATGATTGGTTTTGATCCCATCAAGAGTGGTTTCGGTTACTTTTCTGATATTCTCTGTAGCGGCAAGTTTCAGATAGTCGGGATCTTCCTGAATGTTCCGGTGAACAATTTTGTTGTTGAGATTGCCGAAATATTTGATGTGGTAATCATAATGCTGGTTCAACATCCTGCGGTAACGGTCAAGTGTTTCTTCATCGGCATGGGGTGTCAGCTGCAATGCCAGAAGTTTGTTGAGAAGTTCTTTGAATTCAATAAAATGCTCGATTTTGCGGCACTCATTCCCGGTAAACTCCCGACCGTTTTTATCTGTAAAAGGTACTCCAAGATTATTATGACACTGCCATAAACGGTCATTGTGTTTGAAAATGGTATATTCCCGCATAGAGTACGGTAATTCAATTTCATTTTCAACTTCCCCGAACATCCCGAAGATATCCTCTTCTTTGGGAGCGATGGTTTGAACTTCAAAATCAGGAACTTGCAAAAGCTCCGCAAGAGCAATGTTTTCAAAGGGCAGAATGGTTGCAGTTCCGGTTTTACCATACATTTTCCCGGTATTGGATGGTTCACCGAGGATTTGCTCTTTATATTTGGCAAAATATTCATTGACCCGCAAAAGCCCGGTTCCATCGCTGCTTTCAATGGGGACAAGGTCTTGGAAGTTATGTTGATTGACTGCTCCCTTTTGCAGAACCAGAATATCAGCGATTACTTCCGTTCCGACTTCAGCAAAAGCATTATTGGGCAGACGGATCGCCGTCAGCAATGCGGCTCTGGAAGCAAAATTGCTTCTGGCATTGATACTTTTGGAGTCCATTGTAGATGCAGAGGTAAGCAATATAGCAATACCTCCCGGCTTCAAAGCATCCAATGCTCTGGCAATACAGTAATTATGCAGATTGTATCCCACATAATCCGAGTCATGAGGACCGACCTGATCAAAGGGAACATTGCCGATAACCAGATCAAGAGACTCTTTTTTGATGTAAGTTTTGGCAAGGTCATTGATAATGACTTTACTTTCCGGGTAGAGCTGCTGCAAGATCCTTCCTGAAATACTGTCGATTTCAACGGCAGTAAACTCTCCCTTGATATTTTCCGGCATCAAACCGATAAAGTGTCCCACTCCGGCCCCGAACTCCCCGAACTTGCCATCGGATATGCCGGCTTTTGCGGCAATTTGCCACATAAATTCAATGAGGAAACGGGGAGTATAATGGCTGTTCAGAGTGGATGCTCTTGCAGAAATGTACTCTTCTGAACTTAAAACGGACAGCAAATCCTTATATTCATTGGCAAAATTGGCATTGTTGGGATCAAAGACTTGCGGAATGCCGCCCCAGCCGGAATATTGGATCAGAGTTTTGCAATCATTTTCATCCGGAACTTTGCCGGAACTTTCCAGCTCCTTCAATAATTTTATGGCAGCAATGTTGGCGGCAATTTTGCGTTTGGCTCCGTGTGGATAAAGAATGTCCTCCATCCCGATCCGGTAATTTCTTCTTGAAATCGGCGTTTCAGGTGTTGCAATGACATCCGGAACAATTATGACTTCCGGTTGTGGTGTTTTCAACTCCGCCAGGGATGGCAAAGACATGGAGGGAGAAGAGTCTTCAAAGTCAAAAAGATCAAGTTGCAATTCAAAACTCATGATTTATTCCTTTCTGCGGTTCGTTTACCCTTCCTGAATGCCGGAGCCGCCTTTTGCGGCGTAACGGCATGACAGCGAACCGCAGGAAAGCGGATGATTCTTATTCATCGGTATAGGCTCCCAGAGCTTCCAATGCCGGAGCAAGTTCATCCAATGAATCCACCGGATGATTTTCCGGAGACATAATAATCTCGCCGCAGGATTCGCATTGAAAATGTGAAACATAACCGCTTTCATGGTCATTTCTTTCGCCATAATCCAAACCATCAGCTCGGTTGACTATCTGGTAGCTTACGGTAACATCGAGATTGATCTCTTCAAAAGAGTCATTTTTACATTTGGGACAGTGGTATTTTCTCATTTTTCTTCTCCAACGATTTGAATATCTTTCTGATATGTTCGGGCATCAGATAGGCTCCACTCAAATGCTCACGCAAAGCTTCGGCGTTAACTTCTTTGTTTTGACGGGCGTAACGGTTGCAATTTTCCCAATGTTCCCTGATCTGCATACAATAATAAAGATCAAGTACCGTTGGTTTCTTTTTCATTAAGACCTTTTCGCTCCAAAAGTCTTCGATATCGTATCCGATGGGAATGAAATTCTGCCAGAATTCAGCTAAAGGTTCAGCTTCTTTGAAATAAAGGATATTGAAGTAATCCAGTTCCGGAATGGCTGAAGATATTTCCTTTGCCTGTTTAAGTACATTTTCCCCGTAAGTAACAAATGCGGAACAAATGCCGTCATT
>JAZONW010000079.1:0-20595 GCA_045654745.1 Victivallaceae bacterium
CGGCGAATATATCCTCGCCGGAGATATCGCCCGTACTCTCGCCGGTAAAAATGAATCGTTTTTGCGTATCAACAATGCCAACTATCTGGAACGCGGCCCGCGGGATTTTCAGTTGACTATGTTCCACACCGCTTTCAAAACCAAAGCCGCCGGTAAAATCGACTATATCCTTGACGAATCCGATACTTTGCCCCACAGCCTTTACGGTAAAAGCTCCATCAGTATGCATGCACATATTACCGGAGCGATACTCAATGGTGCTGCCGGAGGCAAACTGTGGATCACCAGCACTCTCAATAAAATCCCACAGACTACCGAAGCATACGAAAAAATTCTGAAAAAACATCATAATTTCTACAACACATTGCTCAATGAAATGCCCAATGTCACCTGGATCGGTGCAGTAACCCCCCTGCCGCCCTTTGGACGAGATTTCAACCCCGCCCGTTTCCGTGACGGTGTGGTTTCGTGGAATGATTTCCAGTACCAGATTTTCCACTGGCACGGCATCCCCGGCAGATATGACTTTGTCGGCAAAAATCAGGTAGCCCTGCTCACCGGCAGCATTGTGGATTCTCTTAATGATGAGGAATTGAAAACCCTTTTGAGTCACCGGGCTCTGGTGGATGGCTATGCTGCGATCAAACTTTACAAACGCGGATTCGGCTCTTATATCGGCTGCGTGCCGGTGGTTGAACCTTTCCGTACTTCCGGAGAATACCCGCGGTTTATGCCCTACCGTTTGCGTTTCCAGAATAACTTCACCCTGCCGAAACTGACTCAACTTGCCCCGGGTGCAGAAATTTTGAGCGATCTCAAACTCAATGATGCCGACGGCACCAGCACCATTGTTGCCCCCGGCAGTTTCATCTATACCAATCCCGCCGGAGGCAAAGTCATCGTCCGCGCCAACGCCGTTGCCGAAAACCGTTACAACATCACCGGTGAAGAAGTAAAACTCACTCTGATCGATGCTTTAAGACGCCTTGATCCTAAATGTATTCCGGTATATCTCTCGGAAGAGATCCCGGCTTATATCCGCGTCGGCAAACACTCCGACGGCTCTTATATGGTCGCTCTGGTCAACCTGAGTTTTGATGCGATGAAAAATATCGAACTCTTTTGCGATCTGCCGGTAAAGCAGGTGGAATATATGGATCACGACGGGATTTACCGCCGGCTTGACTTTGTCAAAAACGGCAAAACTCTGACCATTAGACGCCCGGTCTCATGCTATGAAACAGTTATTTTGAAACTCAAATAACCCTTTTAATAAATTAAGGAAAAGCAACTATGAAAAAAAATCTAATGTGTTTCGTTATGAAAAAAAATCTACTGTGTTTCGTGTGGGTACTGGCATTTGCTATATCCGGCAGTGCGGCAGATCTCCTGACTCTTGGCGGTGGCCGTCCTTTTGTCCCCAAACGGCTCAAATCGCAAATGGAAGCCTGCGGACTTAAAGTCAATCTGCTGGATTCCTCCAAACTGGCAGGTTTCGGCGGAGCATCCACCAAAATCAATCCGGGCAATGCCGATGAACCGGAACCTCCCAAAGCCGACGGCATCACCCCTGAATTTGCCCGGCTCGATAACTACAAAGCGGTTATGTTCCACAACATACCGGCCGATCTGATTAAAAAGATGCTTACTCCGGAAAGAATCGATGCTCTCAAAAAATATGTTTCCAATGGCGGAGCGTTGATTCTCAACCGTTATGCTCCTGAAACGCTCGGTGATCTGCTCCCGGTGAAATTCACCGGCGGTATACAGACTAAAATCAAAGATATTTCCGTCACCCGTCCCAACGATGCGTCATTCAGTTTTTTGCCGGAAAAATGGAATAAACTCTCGGCTTTCCGCTTGAGTAAAGCAGTCCCAGGTGCTGAAGTTTTGAGCAAAATCATTGACAAAAACGGCGATACTATTGCCGTCGGAGTCGCAAAAATGCAGTACGGGAAAGGTACTGTATGGTTTTACAATTCCGACTGGATACGTTATGCCGGTCAGAAACAATTCTGGTCGTGGGCATACGGTAGAGCCTTTATGACTGCTCTCGTTTCCGCCGCCACTGGCACCCCTGTCAATATCAAAAAAGCGATTGACAGCACTCCGGTTGCTCCGCCTAAAAAAACATATGACGAACTTTCTATCAAGGTTGTGGAACCGGTCAACGGTATCACTCTCTGCAAAAGCGTCAAAGCCAGCGAACACCTGATCACCTTTGCGAATAAAACACAACTTTTCATCCGCCCCGACGGTATAATAGAAGTCCGTTTTCCCGGAACAAAAAGTGACAAACTCAAATTCCGTCCTCCTTTTGTCAGGGTTTCTGATACCCCAGAAGTGGTGACCGGCAATGAGGCGATCATTGAAAAAAGCAATACCAAAAGATACAAAATCTCCTGGGAAATGACCGGATTTAAGGTCAAAGGAGATCGTCTTGAAATTTCCTATGCCGGTTCTGACGGTTCAGCCATCCGCTGGGTATTCCGTGCCGGTGATATGACTCTTGACGGCAGAAAATTCGTCGGTATTGCCGACAATGTCATCGTTGACAAAATGCCTATCCTGCTCAATTCTCTTGAATTCAAAGCGACCTTCCCGGCAAGTTTTATTCGCAGGACCGCAGTCTATTCCAGCCCCCGGGGCTATCTGGAAGGTTTTTTGAGCAACACAAGAAAAGACGGCATCAAAAACATCGGCCGATGGCAGATGTTCTGCGGCGGTCAGCCCTTTGTTTACAACAAACTCAAATCTGGTATTGTGGTTGAATTCCCCGACTCACCGGTGTCCTGCTATGTGGAGCAAAAAGCATATAAAACTGCTGACGGCTCCGAAAGAACTCTGCGCTATGTCCTCGGCCGTCTTCAGGCACCGCAAAATCTTGCAGCTATGTGGCATTTTTATGCTCCTGGCGAAGAGAGAGGCAATAATGACTTTATGGCGACCTGGCAGTTTGTCCGCAAACACCTCAAGAACCAATTCGGCATCAAAACCTTTGCTATGCGCACTTGTGCAACTGCCTATTTGCACGGCATCACTCCCGAAGCGGTGGAAAAAATCATGCAAGCGGCACAAAAATACAATTTCAAATCATTTTATTTCATGTTCGGTCAGTGCCGTCTGGCCAATGTCGCAAGCGACAGAGCCGCCAATTTTTACGCTCTCGCCAAAAAATACGGTATGGCGACTCACCCGTGGACTCCCGGTTATGCTGACAGCTGGCACGATACCGCCTATACTGAACATCCAGAATTTTACCTCAAGGATATCAAAGGTAAAACTCAAAGCTACGGCAAAAAGCGCCCAATCGTGGATTTCAACAATCCTGATTTCCGCGAATGGTACTTCAAACTGATGGATCAGGCCATTGCCAACGGCATGGATGAACTTTATGTCGATATGATGGGTCAGGCATCCAGCAATGTCAACTATGCCGGAAAAAGTGCCGCACCCAACCTTGAAGGTGTTATCAAAGTTTTCAAATACTGGTCTGACAAAAATATTCCATTTGCCATTGAGGGGATGAATCCTCTCGGCAGAGACCAGGCACTTTTCAACGCTAACAAAGATGCCAATGTCACCGGCAAAGAATTTGCCTATGTCGGAGGATCTCCGCTTACTTCCGGCGACCGTCCGGCAATCAACTTTGTCTATTTCAGACTTCTGATGCACAACGCGACTACCAATATCCACGTTGACGGTGTTTCCAATGATTTCGACCGTTTCCCCAATGAATGTGAACAGTTTGAATACATCGGCAAAGTCAATAAAATTATGAATAAAGCCTTTGAATTTGTCCCCGATCCGTGGGTGCGTGAAACTCCCTGCGGTACGATGTGGATGGGCAAAGAGACCGGCGCTCTCTTTTTCTACGATCAGGTCAAGAAGCTGGATCTTGCCCTGCCAGCCGGCTGGCAGGTGGTCAAAGGCAGCAAACTCACCGATATTCCCGGTGATTCCGCTATATTTATTGAAAAAATCAAATAATATAATTACTAAAAAAGAAAGGATTTAAAAAAGAAATGAGTGTTTGGAGTTGGCTTTTTGTCATAACCGCATTCGGCTTTGTGATGTATATGGCGTTTCACACCCGCCGTTACATCCGCGATGCCGTTGACTTCCTTGCCGCCGGGCGTGTGGCGGGACGTTATGTCCTCTCGGTTGCCGGTATGGAATCCGCGCTGGGTCTTTTGACCCTGATCGGTCTGGCTGAAATGAAATATCAGTCGGGTTTATCGCTTGAATTCTGGAATGTTTTCACACTTCCCCTCGGAATGATCCTCTCGCTGACCGGTTTCTGCCTTTACCGTTACCGTCAGACCAGATGTCTCTCGCTGGGGGAATTTCTGGAAAGACGCTACAACAAAACATTCCGTATTTTTGCCATGATTTTGCGTACCACTGCCGAAATGCTGGCAAATGTCATCGGACCTGCCATTGCCGCCAGAGTTTTCATCTATCTTTTCGGCTGGCCGAGCAAACTGCACTTTTGCGGTTTGACCATTGACACCTTTATGCTGGTGATGGCTGTCACGCTGACTCTGGCTGTGATCATCATCTGGTGCGGCGGTATGTTGTCTCTGCTGGTCACTGACTGTATTCAGGGATTGCTCTGCTATCCGTTGTTTGTTATATTTGTTGTTTACATTTTCTCCAATTTCTCCTGGGACAACGAAATCGTGCCGGCACTGGCGAACCGCGTTCCGCGCGAAAGTTTCCTCAACCCCTTTGACATTGCAGATTTAAAAGAATTCAACGCTTTTGCGATTTTTGTTTTCTGCTTCGGTTTTGTGCTTAACCGCGGTATCTGGTACGGCGGTGGTCAGACCAGCAGTGCCAGAAGTCCCCACGAGCAGAAAATGTCAGGTATTCTGGGTGAATTGCGTTATGGTTTTTCCTCAATCCTTGTCACCTTGCTTGCCTTGGTAGTGATTGTGATTTTCAATAGCCCCAGCCGCTTCAATACTGCTCATGAAATCCGGCAGGCGCTCTCAGCGACCGTCGTGGAAGATATAATTGCCGATTCGTCCCAGGCTGCTAAAATCAATACAGCAGTGGCGGCTTTACCAGCAAAACCAGCTGTCATTGATAAACTTTCGCTCAAAAACAATTATGATACAGCTTATTTGAGTACAGTAAAAAATGTTCTCAACAGTGAAATCGGCGAAGCTGACGGTAATGCTAAATTCCAGGAATACCGTACTTTATTCCACCAGATGATGCTGCCGCTGTCTATGCGTCATATCCTGCCGGATTGGCTGATGGCACTTTTCTGCCTGCTGGTTATTATGTTGATGGTTTCAACTGATGATTCCAAAATGTTCAGCAGTTCACTTACGATCACGCAGGATATCGTCATCCCGATCCTGGGCAGACCGCTTCCGGTCAAGACCCAGTTGAATCTGGCAAGATTCCTCACTCTGATGGTAGCGATATGCTTTTTCTGCGGTTCGCTTTTTATGGCACAGTTGGATTACATCCGTCTTTATATGCAAATCGTCATTTCGATTTGGGCTGGCGGTGCCGGTTCGGTCGTGTTTTTCGGTCTTTACAGCCGTTTCGGCAACACCTGCGGTGCGTTTGCCTCTCTGATCTGCGGTGCCGGTACTTCTCTTGCCGGTGTGCTGATCCAGCGCAACTGGGCTGACGGTGTCTATCCCTGGCTCAAAGAACACGGCTGGGTGGAAAGTGTCGGCAACTTCCTGGCGACAGTGTCTTCGCCTTTCAACCCCTACATCAAATGGGAAATGGATGCGGTCAAATGCCCCATCAACTCCTATGAATTTTTCTTTATGGCGATGCTGATTGGTATTTTCTTTTATGTTGTCGTATCTTTGCTGACCAACCGCGGTAAAAGTTACGATCTTGACACCCTGCTCCATCGCGGCGAAGAAGAAGTCAAAACCAATGTCACCAAAGTTTCGTTTATCAACAAACTCATCGGTATCACGCCGGAATATTCCTGGGGCGACAAGGCTACTGCCTGGTTTGTTTTCTGCTACATAATCGACAGGTGTCGCGCGCCTGTTTTCCTCGGTGTCATCGTGTGGAATATCGTCTCACCGTGGAAACTTGACAGCTGGGGTACATTTTTCTTTGTGACCCTTTTCGCCATTCCCGGTGTACTGGGCGTTTTCACCACCGTCTGGTTCTTTATCGGCGGCGTTATCGATATGAAGCGTCTTTTCCGTGACTTGAAAAAACGCAAAATAGACGAATCCGACAATGGATTTGTTGTCAAAAAATAATTCAGAGGTTTTATTATTATGGATATTTCCGGTTTGCAGAAATTTAAAAACTGCATTGACAGCGGTAAAACTGCCATTGGTGCAGTAATCACTCTTACCGACCCGACTGTGGCGGAGTTGGCAGGTTATGCCGGTATGGATTTCATCTGGATCGACAGCGAACACGCTTCATTCAACAGCGAAACCATCAAAAATCTCATCATCGCCGCCAAAGCCGGCGGCACCGCCCCGCTGGTGCGGGTGCGGAGCAATGATTCTGACCTCATCAAGCCGGTGCTGGATATGGCACCGGCGGGAATCATCGTCCCGATGGTCAACTCTGCTGAAGCAGCCCGCAAAGCGGTTGCCGCCTGCAAATATCCCCCCGTCGGTATCAGAGGATGCGGAGTCCGCCGGGCGGTGGGATACGGTGCAGTTGATTTCTTTGATTATCTTGACAAAAGTGCCCGTGAACCGTGGGTCATTTTGCAGATAGAACACATTGAAGCAGTCAAAAATCTGGATGAGATCCTGGCGGTGCCGGGCATCGACAGTATTTGTGTCGGTCCCTGTGACCTTTCCGGCAGTATGGGTATTTTGAATCAGATGAATGATCCAGAACTCAACAAAGTGCTGGATGAAGTCTGTGCCAAAGTCAAAAAAGCGGGTATCCCGCTGGGGACAGCCGACGGAAACTTCCCCCGCTGGAAAGAACGCGGAGTCAACTGGTTCACCGGAGTCAGTGACTGGGGCGGCATTGCCGGAGCATTCCGTAATTTCAGAAAGGATTGCGAAAAATGAAAGTAGCAATGATCTCCCAGCCTGAAGAAAAAATTCCGTTTGATATTCCGGCGCGGTTGCGTAAAGAAGGTATTGAAATCATCTGCAAACGCTGTGAAAACCGAGAAGCGCTGGTGGAATTCGCCGCCGATGCCGACCTCATCTGGCTTTTTGGTGCCAATATCGCGCTCGATGCCGAAGCGTTGCGTCAGCTGCCCAAATGCAAAGCACTTTTCCGCAGCGGCAGCGGTATGGATGCCCTGCCCTGTGCCGAAGCAGAAAAACGCGGTGTGAAACTTTTCAACACTCCGCAGTCGATTTCCGAGTCTGTGGCAGAACACGCAGTATCTCTGCTTTTTGCCGCCGCCCGCAATATCCCGTTTTTTGACCGTCAGGTCCGCCGCGGTGAATGGGATTCATCCGGCAACCAGACCCACTGGCATTTGACCGGCAGAACTCTAGGTCTGGTGGGATACGGCAATATTGCCAGACTGGTGGAAAAAATGGTTTCCGGCTTTGATATGAAAGTCATCCATTTTGATCCGTTTGCTCCGGATTCAACAGATCTGGATACTTTGATTTCAGAGGCGGACTACATTTCACTGCACTGCCCGCTGACAGATGAGACCCGCAATCTCATTGATGCAAGACGCCTCGGAATGATGAAAAAGAATGCCCTGCTGATCAATACTTCCCGCGGCGGCGTGATCGATGAAAAAGCTCTGATCAAAGCCTTGCAGGAAAAAACCATCGGCGGCGCGGCACTGGATGTCACGGAACTGGAACCCCCCACTCCCGACAATCCGCTGCTGCAGCTGGATAATGTCATCATCACTCCGCACGTAGCGGCATTTTCAGCGGATTTTGAGAAAAACTTTTTTGAGTATTCCTATCGCAAAATCCTTGAAATTGCAACCGTTATTTAAGGCAGTATGAAATATATTTTTGCTGGCAGTAACCGGACAGGGAAAGTTATTCTTTCCCTGTTTATGACGATTGCATTTGCACTTGCAGTTTATGCTGATCCGATGCAAAATTACTTTCCGGAAAAGATCAAAACTGTAGCAATCGTTGCTCCGGCTTCCCCGCCGACATCGCTGGAAAACCTTGACCGGGCTGTTGAGATGCTCAAAAAAGCCGGTTACAAGGTCAAAGAAATGCCGCACGTCAGAGTCGGGGCTCCTGTCAAAGGTTACCGCAGTATCAGTGCAAAAAAACGCAAAGCTGATCTGGAAGCGGCATGGCTCGATCCGGAAGTTGACCTCATCTGGTGTGTCAGAGGCGGAATAAATTCCAGACAACTCCTGCCGATCCTGGATTGGGAAAAATTAAGTACCCGTCCGGATATGCCGGTGCTGGGATTCAGCGATATAACTTCCCTGCACTGCGGAATGCTTAAAAAGAAAATCGGCCACCCCATTGCCGCTCCGTCGCTATCTTCCTTTTTAAATACAAATCAGGAGTGCATTGATTTTTCCCGGCAGATACTGGCGGGGGAACAGCCAGCGCCGGTGAAATTAGAAGTGTTAAAAAGCGGCAATGCAAGGGGATTGGCTCTGGCTGGACATTTAATGCTGCTCCACCAGGCAATGAAAACCGAGTTTGTTCCGGATACAAACGGCAAAATCCTCTTTATGGAGTGTCCCGGCTTTGGAGCAAAAAAAATACTTGCCGCACTCAACGAAATGAATGACAGCGGATTTTTCCAAAATTGCGCTGCGATCGTCCTCGGAAGTTTCAAAGGAGCCAAAAAGAGAGAAAAAGAGGTCATCAGCAAACTTGCCGATATGGTAACGTGTCCGGTTTTTGCCGGTTATCCCTATGGTCACACTCCGCAAAACAGTGCAATCGATATGCGGCGGCAGGTTTCAGTCTCTGCAGACGGCATATTGACCTGGCTGTAAAAAATCACCAGCAGATTTTTGCAAAAATCGGTTATTGATGCTATATTATCCGGTGTTTTTTTATTTTTCAACGGTAACTTATGAAAAATCTTTACGACATTATCACCGGGATAAATAATTGCCTCTCTGATTACATACTGACCTTTTTGTTGGTGGGGGTGGGAATATTTTTCACCTGCCGCACCCGCTTTGTACAAATAAGATGCTTCAAAGAAGGATGGAAAAACGCCTTTGCCAGACCTCACTCCGCTGACGGAAGCGGCAAAGGTGCCAGTCCGTTTCAGGCACTCACCGCCGCAGTCGCCGCCCAGGTCGGTACCGGAAACATCGTGGGAGCATCGGGCGCCATTTTGACCGGTGGACCGGGAGCAATTTTCTGGATGTGGGTGATTGCTTTTTTCGGTATGGCAACGATTTACAGCGAAGCCGTCCTCGCCCAGGAAACCCGTGTGGCTGACCGGGACGGACATTTTCACGGCGGCCCTGTTTACTACATCAAACGGGCATTCCCCAATTTGTTCGGTACGTTTCTGGCGGTGTTTTTTGCCATAGCGATAACTGTTGCCCTCGGATTTATGGGTTGTATGGTGCAGGCAAATTCCATCGGAGAGATCTGTCAGAATGCTTTCAAGGTGCCGGCGTGGATCATCGGTATAATCATTGCCGTATTGGCGGGGGCAGTTTTTATCGGCGGAGTTTCCCGCCTGGTCAAAGTTACCGAAAAACTCGTGCCGGTAATGGCAGTGCTTTATATCGCCGGATGTCTGCTGGTACTGATAAGCCGGATATCTTTTATACCGGAAACCTTTGCCATGATATTCAAATATGCCTTTGCTCCGGAAGCCCTGCTCGGCGGCGGATTCGGGTATGCCCTCAAAACAGCAGTAAGTCAGGGAGCGAAGCGGTGGCTTTTTTCCAATGAAGCAGGTATGGGTTCGACGCCTCACGCTCATGCCATTGCCATGGTGGACAGACCGCACACGCAGGGTACTGTTGCTATGATCGGGATGTTTATCGATACGGCGGTGGTGCTGACATTGACGGCTTTGGTGGTGATATCGACACTTTATGCCCGGGACGGAGTTCTGGCCGGGGCAAGCGGGACAAATTATCAGGAATTGATTGCCGCGGCAAAGATTTCGCAAACCAATATGATGCAGCTCGCAGTAGGCTCGGCAAGCACTGCCGCGGTCGGGAATATTTTTGTAGCGGTCTGCCTGATATTCTTTGCCTTTTCCACTATATTGAGTTGGAATTACTTTGGTAAAATCAATTTTTCCTATCTTTTCAGAAATCATGCGACGATAATTTACTCAGTGATGTCGATAACATTCATCTTTATCGGCACTACTCTCAAAAGCGAAATGGTTTGGGCATTGCAGGATTTTTTCAACATGATAATGGTTCTGCCCAACGTCCTCGCACTGGTTGTGCTTTCCAGCATAGTTGCCCTCGCCGCCCAAAAAGGCAGCCGGAATTAAGACAGCATAACAGCACGATCCGCGACTTCTGTCCTGCCGGAATAACACCTTAAAATCTTTTTTCCCGAAAACACAAATGTGTTGAAAATTGCAGGATTGATGTATAAAAAAATCCTTTTTGCAGGATTGGTGTATTGCAAAATAAAAAATTCCATCTTATATTATAACCATATTGTAATTTTTTTCACCTCCACAGAAGGACTTTGATTATGGGCTTGCATTGGATCGACTGGGCAATTGTGGCATTTATGTTTTGCGGTACTGTCGCATTGACATTTTATTTCAAACGCTATACACGCGGCGTTACCGATTTTATGGTGGCAAGCAGAATGGCGGGACCGTATCTGCTTACTATCGCTCCGGGTATCTGCGGAGCCGTAACTCTGATCGCACTTGGTGAGCAGACTTACAATAACGGTTTTTCTTCCAGCTGGTGGAGTGCTATTGGCATGCCAATATCAATTATTTTGAGTTTGTGCGGATTTGTTTTCTATCGCTTACGCCAAACCAAAGCGTTGACGCTCGCTCAATTTCTCGAAATCAGATACAGCAGGAAATTCCGTCTCTTTTCAGGGATCCTCTGCTGGGTAAGCGGTGTCCTCAACTACGGTGTGATGCCTATGGCTACCGGCAGAGCAGTTATCGCTTTGTGCGGTCTGCCGGAAAGTTTCCAATGCTTCGGTTTCACATGCCAGACATTTCCGGTAATAGTTTTTATATTTATGGCAATCGCCTGTCTGGTCGCCTGTACCGGCGGTCAAGTCAGTATCCTTATAACCGGAGCATTTCAAGGATTGATTACTCTTCTGGCATTTTTGCTGGTAATGTTTTTTACCGTTTACACATTCAAATGGGATACCATTGTCGAAGGTTTGAAAGTCGTGGAAAATCCGGAAACCCAATCCTTGATCGATCCCTTCAAAGCTTTTGATGCCGATGGATTCAATATCTGGTACTATATCATATTGATTTTTTTCAATGCTTACTGCCGCGGCTGCTGGCAGGGAGGCGCAGGTTTTTCTGCTGCTGCCAAAACTCCGCACGATCTCATAATCAGCGGTATTATCACCCGCTGGAGACAATATTCTGTGTATTTGGTAATGATGATGATTCCATGTGCTGCTTATGCTGTATTTCATCTACCGCAATTCAGTGAACTTGCCGCACCGATGCAGGAATGTTTGAATAATATTGCTGATGAGACTGTCCGCAATCAGACACGTATTCCGTTGTTTTTTGCCAATATTCTGCCGGCCGGACTGCTCGGACTTTTTATTGCTGGTATTCTCGGCAGTACCATTGTCGGCGATGACTCTTATCTGCACAGTTGGGGTACGATCTTTATTCAGGATATCGTTATGCCTTTCCGCAAAACCCCGTTTGAACCCAAACGGCATATACTTTATCTGCGGCTCTCCATCATCGGGGTGGCGGTTTTCAGTTTCTTTTTCAGTATCTTTTTTCCGCTCAAAGACTTTATTAATATGTACTTTATGATCACAGGGGCTATTTATATGGGCGGAGCCGGTGCTGTAGTACTCGGCGGTCTTTACTGGAAACGCGGCAGTACTCCGGCGGCATGGACAGCGATGATCCTCGGGACAATTTGCTGCTGTGCCGGACTGGGATTCCAATCTTTCTGGAATCAAATTGCTCCATTCTTTTTGCAACACTTTCCGGATTGTGCTTTTTTCAAAGCAGAGAAGTTTCCGATTTCCTCACCGATTATCACCCTTTGTACTATGATTACAGCGTGCGGTAGTTACATACTGATTTCCTTGTTCGGACCGAAGCACGTCCATAATATGGATAAACTGCTCCACCGGGGGACATATGCCGAAGAAGATACCAAAGTCAAAGAAGAAATCGTTAAAATTCCGGTGTGGAAAAAAATGGTCGGTATTTCCCCTGATCACACACCATTTCAACGCTTTATGGTTTGGATCACTTTTTTGGTTCCCATGCTGGACTGGGTGGTGTTCTTTATAGTTACCATTATAGCACTCTCTACCTCTTGGCTTACAGAAAGTTTCTGGGCAGATCTGCAATTCTGGCGCAATGTACCGCTTTATTTCACTGCCGGCACAATCTTTTCTATCTGGATCATAGGTGGCGGAATCAAAGATTCCATCAGGCTGGTCAGAGATCTGCGTAATGTCAAACTCAATGAATCCGATGATGGTTTTGTGAAATAATACCGGGTTCCTGTGAAACAAATAAAAAAAAGAGTTTGGCAATCAAGCCAAACTCTTTTTTGTTATAAATTCTCACCTTTTATACTTAATAGCTATTCCTCTGTAATGCATCACAACAACATTTCTTAAAGATAAAGCACCTTTATGCTGTATGTCAATTTCGACATTCACAACATCATCAGCTTGGGGATACTTAACTAAAGCCAATCTTTTTGCCCTGCTGATTGAAGCATCACCATCTGATACAAGCATCAATGTTTCAGCACATTCTACAGTTGATTCGACCGGTCCGAGTATTTCAACATCTTTCATACTTTCCATTTTGGGAGCAATGTATCCACCACTGGTCTGATCAGCCCAGAGTATTCCGGGCAAAGTTCTCGGGAAACCTCCGCCGATATGATAAAAACTGCCACAACCAGAAAAAAGTATCGCACAAAATAATCCACAGCCTAAAAGTACAGGTTTTTTCATTTTTTCTCCTTTTTTGTTATTCTCATAATTTTATTAACACATTACAGTAATCACTGGTTAATGTTTGCCGGTTTTTCTGCCGGACTCAAAGTATAATAGAAATTATCTTCATTCAATTCCCAAGCTCCAGGTGAAAGCAATCCAATTCCGGGAAGTAACAATAGCCAGCAACCAGCTGCATCAACTGCTCCGATTGCACTCAATGAATAGCCGCTGTTGATTTTTTGGACATTGAAACCTTCTTTGTGGATTATTATACTGAGATTTTTATTGCGTGGTACATCAATTTTTACCGGAGCAACATATTTTGTACCATTGACTACAACAGTCGCATCTGCCGGTGTGCCGTCAATATTGATACTCTGCTTGTACGGAGCAAAAAATGAACACCCACAAACAGTTATTAAAAGCAACACAGAAAAAATAATTTGAATATTGATTTTAAACATTGATATCACCCCCCTTATTTTTTGGATGGGAATTAATTTATCTTTAAAATAAAGTAAAATCAAGTTGTCAGTATGTTTTTCGGACAAATTTATTTTCTGCTTGCAGAAAAGTGCTTAAAGTGATATATTACCGTACAATCATCAATGTTGCTCAACCCCTCTTTTTGTTCAAGGAGAAATCATAATGGCTGTTATTGTTTTTTGTACACTCTGTGTGCTGCTTTTTGTCGGGAAATTGACGCGGGTTTTTGTACCGGTACTGCAAAGATGCTATCTGCCAAGTTCAGTTATCGGAGGCATTATCGGACTTGTGATATTTCAACTTTTCCCCGGCATACTGCCGAGTGGATGTGTCAACGCCATCAGCAAAGTACCGGGATTTATGATCAATGTGGTCTTTGCCACCCTTTTCCTCGGAGTGGTCACCCCGCCCTTGAAAAAAATCGTGGCAGTGGCTTTCCCCCAATTGTGCTTTGGTCAAATGATGGCGTGGGGGCAGTATGTGATCGGTTTTGCACTGGTCGGATTTCTCTTTATTCCGGTGTGGCAGGTCAACCCCGGATTCGGAAATCTGCTGGAGATCGGCTTTCAGGGAGGCCACGGCACAGTAGGCGGAATGTCTGAAAGTTTCCGTTCATTCAGCTGGGAGGACGGTATCGCACTGGGTTACACCGTCGCTACCGCAGGTATGATCATCGGCGTGACATTTGGTATGCTGCTGGTAAACTGGGCAGGCCGCAAAGGATTTGTAAAAAATATCCGCAGTTTTGCCGGGCAGAATAAATCACAACAGCGCGGCATTTACCATCAGGATGAAAGACCGACCGCCGGCTGGCAGACGGTTTACTGTGATTCCATCGACAGTCTGGCGTGGCATATTTCACTGGTCGGGATCGCGATTCTGATCGGATTCGGCATACTTGAAGGACTGCGTTCTCTGGAAATATGCTGTTTCCCGGCGGCTGAAACCAGAATATTCAAAGGCTTCCCGCTTTTCCCGCTGTGTATGATCGGCGGATTGCTGATACAGAAAACAGCCCAAAAAATCAATGTCAGTCAGCTTATAGACCACGGTCAGATGCAGCGTCTGGCAGGGGCAGCGTTGGATTTTCTCGTAGTTTCAGCGATGTCCACGATCAAAATTTCAGTGGTTATGGCAAACTGGCAGCCGTTGCTGATACTGATTTTGGCTGGATTGATTTTTGCACTTTTCATGGTAATGGTCATTGCCAAGTATGTTTTCCGTGAATCGTGGTTTGAATGTTCGATCGCTGATTTCGGTCAGGCGACCGGAGTGACGGCAACCGGATTGTTGCTTCTGCGGGCGGTAGATCCCGAATCCAAAACCTGTGCCACGCAGGCATTCGGGTATAAACAACTGCTGCATGAACCGGTTATGGGCGGAGGCTTGTGGACGGCTACGGCATTGACATTGCTTTACAAATTCGGCTGGCAGACTATGCTGATGATTTCAAGTGCCGTATTGGCAGTGTGGATCATCATCGCTTTTATTATTGCCGCAAAAAATAAAAAAGCACGATAAGACAAACTACTGAAAAAACAACGCTTAAACTCTGCAAACCAATGAGTTAAGCGTTGTTATCATTTTAATCAGATAGCTTGCGGCGGACGAGCAGAGTAACCCCGAAACTTACCAGTGTGGCAATCATCACCCAGGTGAAAAACAATTGATACTTGGTACTTTCAGCCATACCGCATATCTGCGGGATATTTTCCAGAAGCCAGCCTGAAAACATCCCCGGTAAACGCAGTCCCAATATCATTACTCCGGTCAACAAGGCAAAATGGCTGGTTTTGTAGTTGCCGCTGCCGTCAGCAAAGCGTATCATAACCAGCATATAGCCGGTAAATCCGAATCCGTATCCCGCCTGCTCCACTGCGATCATAAGCGTCTGGTAAAAAAGAGATTCCACAGTTGCAAACGACCAGAGCAGATAAAGCACATCCGGTATATTCAATGCCATTGCCATCGGAATAAGAGATTTACGCAGCCCGACTCTGGAAATATACATCCCGCCCAGCACTCCTCCTGCCAGCATTGCGGCAATGCCGACGGTCCCCACTGCTAAACTGTATCTTTCCAGCGTCATCCCTGCCCCGCAATTGCCATCCAGTAAAAAAACTTTGGAAACCACTGTTAACTGGGCTTCTGCAAAACGGTAGCAGAGGAAAAATGTCAGAAACAAAAGCAGATCCCGGCGGGATATGAAGTTTTTGAAAGATTCAATAAATGCCGCAAAATATCTGCCGTGGACATTGCATCCGGACTCAACTCCGGGCAGGATGAAAGTGTGCAAAACCGCCAGAACAATAAAAACGATCCCGGTGATCATAAAACTGCTTTGCCACGCCTGCGGAGAATTTCCGAGTTTAGCGGCCAGAGCCACTATGCCGCCATTGGCGGCGACCATGGCACAACGGTAAAAAACACTGCGCCAGCCGGAATAAAAAGCCTGTTCTTTTTTATCAAGTCCAATTATGTAAAATCCGTCGCAGGCAATATCAAATGTAGCAGACAAAACTGCTCCGGCGGCAAACAGCAAAAAAAGAATATCCGCCTTTGCCGGTGTAAGGAAAAAAGATGAAAGCAAAAAAGTTGCCCCCAGCAACAGCTGGGTAACAACTATCCACTTTTTTTTGGTGGCTGTGGAATCAACCGCCGGTGCCCACAGGAGTTTGAATACCCAGACCAGACCGAGCAGACTTACCAGTGAAGCAGTCCGGGCGGCACTCCACCCCAGCATAATGAAAACCACGATGGAAACTTCGCAGATCACTGCCGCCGGTATGCCTTCAGCAAAATAAAGTGTCGGCACCCAGCAAAAAGGCGAAGTCAACCGGTTTTTTTTCATTTTTCCAACAGTGTCCGGAAAAATTTATCCATAGATTTCTGATCGTTGAAAGCTGTTTCCCAGACAAAGTGCTTACCCTCTGGGAGTTCAGTGTACATCACATCGTTGTTGCCGGCATCCTGCAACGCCTTAACCATATTGCGGGAACGGCACACGGGGACAGTTGGATCGAGAGCACCGTGGCAGGTGGTTATATTCATTTTGGCAAGTCTCACCGCCATCGCTTCATCGGCACCGCCGCAGACGGGAAAGGCGGCAGTGAACATTTCAGGACGGCGGGAAATAATATCCCAGGTACCGTAACCGCCCATAGAGATACCGCAAACCCTGATCTGTCCAGGATTTACTGCAAATTCATTGATTTTAGCATCAATAAGGGCAAAAACCGCCTGTATCGGGAGCGACGGAGTATCTTTAATGGTATGCGAAGTGCCGCTCCACGGAGTATCGACCCATTGTTTTTTTTCGGGACATTGAGGGATGAGCATAACAGTTTTGAATTCATGTGCTGCTATGTAGCGGCAAATCCGGGCCACGGCATGGATTTTCTGCTTTTCATTATCGTTGCCGCGCTCTCCTGCTCCGTGCAAAAAAAGGACGAGGTTGAAGTCTCCCGGCTTGTCGGCGTTGAAAACGATCTGACGGTACGGCAGCAGTGTTTCTGTAAGCGTTGATACGGCAGCTGTTTCAGAAATATTTGCGGCTGAAACGATTTGCATAATAAAAACTCCTGTAAACAATAAAAAGGTAAGAGAAAATTTCACAATAACATACCCTATTTTAACAATCACTTGTCGACTGCCGGAAAAAAGACGGTACCATTTTTCACAATTACCGGACGGAAAAAATCTATACAGTAACTGCGCGGCACATGACCAAACGGATAACCAACAACTACGGGTACTCCTAATTTCGGTGCAATTTCTGCCAATATCTCATTGATTGTTTCACTCGTACCGCAGTTGGCAAATTGACAAAAAACCACTCCCGCGGCTTTGGCAAAAAACTTTTTATCCAGCAATTCGTAGAGTTTTTTTCGCAAAATTTCTGGTTTCATTTTGCTAGCTTCGATAAAGATAACTTTTCCAGCGGTATCGGGGCAATATTCTTTGTCAACGATCCGGCTGAGTTTCCAAAGTGAACCGGCGATCGGCAATCCCTGAAAATCTCCAGAAACGAGCGTTTTAACTTTGACAGGGCCAACCGCCTGGCCGTGGTGCATTTTGCGCATAGCTTCGACACTGTCATCAGTCAATCCGGGCAATGATCCAGACATAGCACCGGCGACAGGATGACCGAATCCTTTAGCCAGCATTGCACAAATAATCATAGTTGCATCGCTGTATCCCTGTAAATAAAGTTCCGGACGCGGTTTAAGCTTTTTCCAGTCAAGATTATCAAGCAGATCTTCACTCCCCATACCGCCACGGATGCACAGAATCATATCGACTTCAGGATCATTCCAAGCGGCATAAAAGTCAGCAACTTTGCCTTCTACCGGAGCGTGCTTTTTACCTTTTTCGCAAACGAAGGCATGCGGCATTATTTTGATATTGTATCCGGCCTTGCGAAGCAATTCAATACCGAGGCGGTGCAAATGGGAACCAGGGTAAGAACCGGGAGCAATACACGCAATAGTTTTGACATTTGGCGGCATGATCCAGATATAACGCTCATAGCTATTATTTTTTGTGCCGCAAAGTTCCGGATCATCCAGAAGATTGGCACATCCGCAGCAGAATAAAATCATTGCGACAACAGACAACAACAGTTTTTCAGGCTTCATTTTGTTTATCCTTTTTTACCAGTCACGAAATCAATGAGTATAATATATAGTTTATGGCAACCTATTTCAAGCATCGAACAACAAAACTGCGAATGAGATAAAATGCTGAAATAAATCCGGGATAAAAAAAGTTATTTTCAGTTGGCAACGATTTGAATTAGCAAGATAGACAGGTTATATTTAAGAAAATGCATTCCGGGGGTGTTCCGGATTCGACCGGCGAAGGTAGTGGGTTGATTGCATGCCGAGGATGATCGTTGGCCTCGTTAATCATCGGTCAAAACAATAACTGCGAACGAACAGTACGCATTGGCGGCATAAGTCCGCCACGTCGCTTGGGTTGACCGGGTGCTAAACCCGAAGCGGCGTCAGCAGCGCCCTGGTCAGGATTATCACTGCTGGTAATTCTGGCGAGATTTTTCAGCAGATAGTCTGAATCGAGCCTGTCCACCGGCGAATGAGGAGGACGAAAAACACCAAAGACGGAACAAGCATGTAGACGTCATCATCACATCTCGACGGCACGCGGGTTCAACTCCCGCCACCTCCACCAATTTGCCTAATTTGTTCATAATCAACGAGTTAGGCGCTTCTCTTTTAAGCTTTTTAATTTACGCAGCTTACAACTTTCATAAAAAAACACAATTCATTGAAATTCAAGGAAACAACCTCAAAAACATCTCCAAGAAAACCCCTGTTTTCTCTCAAAAATCTCTCTCTGTCCCGATACCAAGTGTCGAGACAAATTACCCTTAAAAGGGCTGGATTTTTGTAAGAACTGCTCTTGCCATACTCTTTGAGAGAGAAAACTCCAATGCCGCGTGATAGAATATGCTATCGTAAAATAGCAACATTATTGTAATAAAATGGTTGCTTAATTTGCTATTTGGATCAATGTTATAACGCCCGCCAGACTCGTACAACACAACGAGCCCCACACGCTTACCACGGCAACCCGCTGGCAGATCAAAAGCTACGCCTTGACGAGCCGGATTCCGGCAATCCGGAAAAGTCTGCCAATTTTTTGCAATAAAATATTCAAAAAGGCTGATTTTGCGTTTGACTTTATCTCTGGGACTGATATATTACAAGTAAAGCTTGTATTTACCGACAAACACAATGGCGAAAAAATGGAAGCATCGTATAAAAAACTTTGGAAACTTTTGATCGATCGGGATATGTCGAAAACTGATTTGCGTTTGAAAGCGGGAATCAGCACCATGGCTTTGGCTAAATTGGGCAAAAACGAAAATGTCTCAATGGAAGTGTTGAAAAAGGTCTGCAAAGCTCTTGAATGCAACATCGGCGACATCATGGATCTTGTTCCAGCCAAAGAAGAGAAAATTCAGTAAAGCATAACAGAGTGGACGTTAGATGTCTAGGTGACGATGGTATATCATGGATATATAACCACACTCAGGGAGATAAAACATGACAGAAAACACTGCGAATATTGGTTTTGAGAAAGAGATTTGGGATGCCGCCTGTATTCTTCGCGGAAATATGGATGCTGCGGAATACAAACAAGTGGTTCTTGGGCTTATCTTTCTGAAATACATCTCGGACAAGTTTGATGCTCGTTACAATGAATTGATGGAAGAAGATCCGGATTTCGCCGAAGATCGGGATGAATACACTTCCTGCAATGTCTTTTTCGTTCCGGCAGAAGCTCGCTGGGCGAAGATCGCGGAGGCGGCTCATACTCCAGAGATCGGCAGAACCATTGACGACGCTATGATTTTGATTGAAAAGGAAAACGTCAGACTGAAAGGTATCCTGCCGAAGAACTTTGCCCGCCCGGAACTGGACAAACGCCGCTTGGGTGATGTGGTGGACCTTTTCACAAATATCAAAATGAAAGATCATGGCGACACCCGCGATATTCTGGGGCGCACTTATGAATACTGCCTTGCGATGTTTGCCGAGCAAGAAGGCAAAAAAGGCGGCGAATTTTTCACGCCAGCTTGTGTGGTACAAACTCTGGTTGAGTTCCTGAAGCCTTACAACGGACGGGTTTATGACCCTGCCTGCGGTTCCGGTGGTATGTTTCTGCAGTCGGCAAAGTTTGTGGAAAACCATCAGGGCAATATCAACAATATTTCGGTTTACGGGCAGGACTCCAACCCGACCACCTGGAAGATGGCGCAGATGAATCTGGCGACCCGGGGCATTGAAGCAAATCTGGGAAATTATAACGCTGATACCTTTTTCAACGACTGCCACCCGACTTTGAAGGCTGACTTTGTGATGGCAAACCCTCCCTTCAACCTTTCCGATTGGGGCGCGGATCGCCTGAAAGATGATGTCCGCT
Organism: Victivallaceae bacterium; assembly: GCA_045654745.1. Lineage (GTDB taxonomy): Bacteria > Verrucomicrobiota > Lentisphaeria > Victivallales > Victivallaceae > UBA1784. Next base: position 20,484 of record JAZONW010000079.1, read on the forward strand.
GGAAATATGGTGTGCCGCCGTCAGGCAATGCGAACATTGCCTGGCTTCAACACATGATCCACCACCTGGCTCCCAACGGCAAGATCGGCATGGTGTTGGCGAATGGTTCTCT
>JAZONW010000080.1:0-1533 GCA_045654745.1 Victivallaceae bacterium
TTCATAATTACAAACAGCATAAGGCGGATTTGCTGTCTGGAAAAATTATTTAAAAATACCATTCTCTGCTGTCTGGAATATTCTGAAATCTCTTCCGGAAGAGGCAAAACCGCAAGGCAATCCACCATTTCAGCAGGATAATGAGGATGTCATTCCGCGATAGAGATTTTCGCCGTCAGTAAAGTTATACTCTTTCCCGTCAAGAATAAATTTTACCGTGGCTCCGGATTGTTCCACATTGGCAAGCAATACATTATTTTGGGTAATCATGACTGCCGCCGGAGAATCGCAGAAAACTTTTCCGATTTCCGGAATATCTGCGTTGCCGGGAACAAAGAAAAAGATGTATTTTGTATTACTTTTTTTATCAATTGCAGCGTGATAAAATTTCTCTTTAATTTCACACTTTATGCCATCTGGAGCCTGACCGGCAGGGTGGACAAAATAGCTTAAAGGCTTATTTCCCGAGATATAAAATGTAACAATCTTGCCCCGGCATGAACCATCAGCCCAGGAAACCACCGTATTCCATTGCACTTCTTTTTCTTCAATAACCAGCGTCAGATCCGCCGCTTCCGGAAATGTATAAGCGGTTTCGCCGCAAACTATCCTGCCAACTTCGGTTAAATTATGGCTTCCTTCGCTGAAAAGTTGTTTCTTCCCGTTGATCAGAACTTCAACCGGCGTGGTATAACGCTTGGAATCAATCGTAGTATTGACCGGGAAATCAGTTCTGTTGACCACATCTGAAAGCGAAAAGAGTATCGTATCACCAAAGGCAGCCACACTCTTGAAAAACTCAATTTTTTCATCGTGTGCCAAATGCATCATCACCCCGCTGTTGCTGCCGTCACTTACCCCGCCAACTGTCGGAGACGTATTGGTGTTGCTGCGCGCCCGCAAAGATGCATCATCGAAAAGTGCAGTCAATCCGGGCAGGCGGCGACCATCCCACAACGCCGGCATCAAATCATATTCGTTGCCGGTTATCTTATACTGCATGGTGCCGCATCCCAGATAAAGCCCCTGCAGATTTTCATTGTTGGTCGATTCTCCGCCGAATACCCGGCTGGAACTCATTTTGAATGAGAAAAAGCGTTCTTTTGCACGATGGATAAAATAATCACTGCGGTAAAAGTATTTGCTGCCGGTCAGATTTTCAAATGTTTCCTGCAGCGGCATTTGCAATGTTTCGTCGCAATGGTTGATCACTTCAGCGATATTGTTATATTTTTCATAAGGAGCATTTTTGATGGTATTCCTGCCGCAGGCAAGAATATCCAACTGCTTTTTATAGAGAGTCCAGCGGAGTCCTTCGGTAAAATAATTACGCAGCAGCTCAACTTTTTCTGCCGGAGGAGCAAATTCCTCCTGGGAAAAGATTTTTACAGCACGGAGCATATCAATCAGAAAGTGGCTGCCGTAGCTCCCGAATTGCAGCTGTGCTCCATGCTGGTGATAGCTGTAATCGGTTTGTATACCTTCAAAACCCGGATTCATCCAGAACCGGTCAACTTCCGGCACCTCACAGAT
>JAZONW010000081.1:0-33121 GCA_045654745.1 Victivallaceae bacterium
GGCGGCGGTATCGGTATCGCAGCACTCGGCAGTGCCGCCGCATTCATCGCCAAAACTTTGAGCAGTGTTTCGATCTGGTGCATTATCAGTGTCATTGCCGGTATCATCGTGATTTTCGGCGGTCCTTCGGTAGTCATCGCCTTTATCAAATTGTACCGCCGCGACCTCGGCCGTTTCCTTGAAGCCGCCGGAAATGCGGTCAACCGCCCGATGCGTCTTTCCCGCAAACTGGGTAAACTTTTCACCTGGGCTCCGCCCTTGCCGGGCAAATCGATCTGCTCCTGCCGCAAAATGAAAATTTTCCTGACTGTTATCATAGTGATGATGATAATAACAGCTGTGGTATTTGCCAGCTGCCGCGGCTGCAGCAAATCAGATCAGGAAAAATGTCCGGCGGTACAGGAAATCATCCCAGCGGCAGAAACAAATGCAAAAAAATAACAATATTTTTTGCAATATATGATGAAATTATGAAATTGCAGTGCTATATTAGATAAAGAATCTGTAAATACCCTAAAAACAAGGAGTCTTTTATTATGCAAGTCCCTCTGCTTGATCTCCGTGCCCAGTATCACTCTTTTCAGGAAAAAATCATGCCGCTTCTGGCAGAAATCTGTGAATCCCAGCGTTTTATCCTCGGCCCAAAAGTGGAGGAATTTGAAAACGCCATGGCTGATTACTGCCACACTGCAAGTGCTATCGGTGTCACCAGCGGTTCAGACGCCCTGATCGTTGCTTTGATGGCAGAAAACATCGGTCACGGTGATGAAGTCATCACTTCTCCCTTTACCTTTTTTGCAACTGTCGGTGCGATCGTCCGCGTCGGTGCAACTCCGGTTTTTGCCGACATCGACCCGGTGACATTCAACATTGATCCCAAAGCCGTCGAGAGCAAAATCACCAGCCGTACCAAGGCCATCATCCCGGTACACCTTTTCGGTCAGGCCGCAAATATGGATCCGATCATGGCTCTGGCAGAAAAACACGGTCTTGCCGTTATCGAAGACGCCTGTCAGGCGATCGGTGCCGAATATAAAGGCAAACGGGTCGGTTCTATGGGCGACTACGGTGCTTTCAGCTTTTTCCCCAGCAAAAACCTCGGCTGTTTCGGCGACGGCGGCGCAGTTTCCTGCAAAGATCCCGCCAAAGGCAATATGGTCAAAATCCTGCGTAACCACGGTCAGAGCAGTACATATTTCCACGAATATGTCGGCGGCAACTTCCGTCTGGATGCCCTGCAGGCCGCGGTTCTCTCCGTCAAACTGCCGATGTTGGATTCCTGGAGCGAAGCCCGCCGCAAAAACGCGGCTGAATACAAAGAGATGTTTGATGCCGCAGGTTTGACTGACGGCAGGATCACCCTGCCCGCCTGTGCTTCTTACGATGTCCGTCACATCTACAACCAGTACTGCATCCGGGTCGCCGATGGCAAACGGGATGCTCTCAAACAATACCTGTTGGATAACGGTGTCGGATGTGCCATCTATTATCCGCTTTCGCTGCATATGCAGCCCTGTTTTGCCAATCTCGGCGGCAAGGCGGGAGATCATCCGGAATCCGAAAAAGCCTGCGGAGAAATTCTCGCTCTGCCGATTTTCGGTGAACTTACCCGCGAACAGCGTGAATTCGTTGTGGATACTATCAAAAAGTTCTATTGATGATACCGGAAAATCTCCATTTTATCGGGACAGGCGGTGCAGGAATGGCACCGCTTGCTTTTCTTTTGCACCAGAGAGGGCATAAAATCAGCGGCTCTGACAGTACCGCAACTGCCAATACCGAACGACTTTCCCAAATGGGTATTGCTGTCCATATCGGTCACGCCGCAGACAATGTCCCTGACTCCTGCAGTATGATCGTTTTTTCGTCCGCCATACAGCCGGACAATCCGGAAATACAGCGCGGTATCGCTCTCGGTCTGCCGGCAGTGCGGCGTGGAGAAATGCTGGCTATGGTAAGCCGCAATTACCGCAGATGCGCCGCTGTTTCCGGCTCTCACGGTAAAAGTTCCATCACAGCACTGCTTTCGCACATTATGGTTCACACCGGGATGAATCCCGGCTATATGGTCGGAGCAAAAGTTTACGGTGCGACGGATTTTGCCGCCGGGAAAGATGATGATATTTTCATTACCGAAGCTGACGAATCCGACGGCACTCATACTTTGCTGAATCCTTACCTCGGCATAATCCCCAATTTTGATTCAGACCACGCTTGGAGCGTAGGCGGCGAAGCCCAACTCACCGCCAATTTCCGCCGCTTCGCCGGAAATTCCGGCAAACTCCTGTGCGGTGACACTCCAGAATGCCGGAAACTTTTTTCCGACCACCCCGATGTCGAATTCATCAGCCTGCCGGATAAATTCGCCAACTTTTTCGGTTTTCAGGCGGCAAATGCGGCAATCGCAGTACGGGCGGCAGAGATCCTCGGTGCCGACCGGAGTGAAGCTATCGCATCATTAGCTTCTTTCAGCGGAGTGGCACGCAGAATGCACATCGTATCAGAAACTCCGCAGAGGATCGTGGTCGAAGATTATGCTCATCATCCTTTTGAAGTAAAAGCCAGTGTCGCATTACTGCGTCAGATGTTTCCGGATCGCCATTTGCGACTGGTGTTTCAACCGCACCGGTACGCAAGACTCGCAAAATACTTTGACGAATTTGCCGCCGAACTGGCTAAAGCCGACAGCGTCATAGTGACAGATGTCTTTGCCGCCTGGTGCGAAAGCGGCTCCCGCGGCGGCAGGGAACTTGCCGATGCCATACCGGGCGCAGTTTTCAGCCCGGGAAATTTCGCTGATACTGCCGCCCTTGCCTCCTCTGATCTGCCTCCCGGCGGAGTCATCGCCGTCCTCGGTGCCGGAACCGTCGATCAGGTACTCAACTATCTTTGAAAAGAACTTATTTTCATATTGAAAAATCGCGGTTTTGATGATATATTAAGAGTAACAAAAATAAATACGGGAAAGGTTTCCCGCAAATCTTAATTTTAAGAAGGATGGAAAAATGAAAATCTACAATTTCGCAGCCGGTCCGGCGATGCTTCCCGCCGAAGTCATGGCAAAAGCACAAGCTGAATTTACCAATTTTCAGGAGAGCGGCAGCGGCATTATGGAACTCTCCCACCGCGGCAAATACTTCCAGCCGGTCATCGACCACACCGAAGCCAATGTCCGCGAGATCCTCGGCCTTTCCGATGATTATTCCGTGCTGTTCATCCAGGGCGGTGCCAGCATGCAGTTTGCCATGATCCCCATGAATCTGCTCAATGGCGGTACCGCTGACTATATCGATACCGGCGTCTGGGGCAACAAAGCCGCCAAAGAAGCCGCTATGTTCGGCACTGCCAATATCGCCGCTTCCAGCAAACCGACCAAATATGATCACATCCCCGCACAGAGCGAATGGAACCTCACTCCCGGTGCCGCTTATATGCACATCACCAGCAACAATACCGTTGCCGGTACGCAGTATCAGGTGTTGCCCGAAGCCCCCGCCGGTGTGCCGCTCATCGCTGATATGTCCAGCGATATCATGTCCCGCGATTTTGACGCTTCCAAATTCGATATGATCTATGCCGGAGCCCAGAAAAACCTCGGCCCCAGCGGTGTCGCACTGGTCGTTATGAAAAAAGCTCTGGCTGAACGCACTGACAACAGCAAAGTTCCGACCATGCTCCGTTACAGCACCTACATCGAAAACGGCTCCATGTTCAACACTCCGCCGACTTTTGCCATTTACATCATCGGCCTGGTGACCGACTGGATCAAAGCCAACGGCGGACTCAAAGGTGTCGAAGAAATCAACAACGCCAAAGCTGCAAAACTCTACAGCTTCCTGGATGAAAGCAAATTTTTCACCTCTCCGGTGGCAAAAGCCGACCGTTCCAGAATGAACGTCGTTTTCCGCACCCCCAGCGAAGAGATGGATGCCAAATTTGTCGCAGAAGCCAAAGCCGCCGGTCTGACCGAACTCAAAGGTCACCGTCTGGTTGGCGGCTGCCGTGCCAGCATCTACAATGCCATGCCCATCGAAGGCGTCGAAGCATTGGTCAAATTCATGAAAGAATTTGAAACCGCCAATCGCTGACGGTCAAAACACAAATCAGGAGTCTTGATATTATGTTCAGCCGGGAAAGTTTGAACTTCCTTGAGAAATTCATGAACTGCGCCAGCCCTTCCGGATACGAAGTGGAGGCGGCGCAGTGCTTTTCAGATTACCTCGCTGATTGCTGTGAAGTAAAAAGAGATGTGATGGGGAATACCATTGCGGCACTCAATACTTCAGCACCGATGCGGGTGATGCTCGCCGGACATTATGATGAGATCGGATTCCAGATCGTTTATATTTCAGACGAGGGTTTGCTCTATTTCCGCCCCAATGGCGGGATAGACAAACTCAATGTCCCCTCGTCAGAGGTGGATATCCTGACTGCCAGCGGCAAAGTCCGCGGAGTCATCGGCAAAAAACCCATACATCTGCTCAAAGCCGCCGAAAGAGACAAATCCCCCGACCTTGAGGATATGTGGATCGATATCGGTGCAGAAAACAGAGAAGAAGCGGAAAAACTCGTTTCCATCGGCGACCCGGTGGCAATGAGAGCAAATTTCCAAATGATCGGCAATCACCGCTTCTGCTCCAAGGGTACCGATGACAAAGTCGGGGCATTTGTCGTGGCAGAAGTAATGCGCCGCCTTGCCGGACGCAAACTCAATGTGGCAGTATATGGTGTCGGTACTGTGCAGGAAGAAGTCGGACTGCGCGGAGCCGCCACCAGTGCCTACGGTATCGACCCCCATGCAGCTTTTGTCCTCGATGTCGGTTTCGCAACTGATATACCGGATATCCCCAAAAAACTTCTCGGTGACATCCGTCTCGGCAAAGGACCGGAACTCAATCGCAGCTGCGATAACAACATCGTTCTGGGCAAGATACTGCGTGATACTGCAGTAAAACACAATATAGCCTATCAGGAAGGTGCGGCACACCGGGCTTCCGGCGGGACCGATGCCGCCAGAATACAGCTCAACCGCAGCGGAGTGGCAACAGCACTGCTGAGCATACCCAACCGCTATATGCATTCTCCGGTGGAAATCTGCGATCTGCGGGATGTGGAAAATGCAGTTGAACTGCTGGTCGAAACTATCGCATCCCTTTCCGGAAAAGAATCTTTTATCCCCGGCTTGTGATGGAAAAAAAGATCACTTTCCGCAAGCGGAAAAAAAATTTCCGTTATACCGATCCTGATTCTCTGAAACAACATCTTTCCGGTCGTCCGGCAGTACCGGGAAGTGCAAAACCGGCATCTTATTACAGCAGATGGAAAATTATTTTTTCTCTGCTTGCCGCGGCAATACTCGGTGCCGGTTTTTTCTCACTTTTTTTCCTCTGAAACGCTTTTTCACAGGGAAAAAACATTTTTTTGCAATTTTTTTTATCAAAGAGGGCTTTTCAGCCTTTTTTTTTGCTTGAAATCTTGCCTGTCGTCTGCTATACTACTTGAAGAATAAGGTTCCTGTTCAACCATGATTTGAAAAAAGGAGGATTCTTACCATGGAAACATTATCCAAATTCCGCAATTTTGTCATCGGTGGTCATTCCGGCAGCGGCAAAACTACGCTCTGCGAATTGATGCTGCAAAAATCCGGCGTCATCGCCAGATGCGGTTCCATCGACGCCAAAAATACCGTCAGCGATTTCATGCCGGAAGAACAGGAAAAACAATCAAGCATCTACTCCAGTGTTTTGAACTGCCCCTGGAAAGATCATCATTACTTTTTTATCGATACTCCCGGATACGGCGAATTTATCGGTCAGTATATCGCCGCCGTCCGTGCCGCTGATGCGGCTCTGGTGTTTGTGGATGGTGTCGAAGGTCCGCAATTCGGTACCGCCAGAGCGTGGAAGATCGCCAAAAAACGGGGCATCCCCCGTTACGGTGTCGTCACTAAACTCGACAAAGAGAGAGCCGATTTCAAATCCGTATTGGAAGTAATGCGTAAAAATCACGGCAGAAATGTCATCATCCCCCTTTTCTGGCCGGTCGGCAAAGAAGAAAACCTGACCAAAGTCATCAGCATTTTTGACGAAAATGTGCCGGACGATATCGCCGATGATGTCGCCGAATGCCGTACTCTCTGGATGGATGCGATCGCCGAAACCGACGACGAATTGATGGCACGCTACCTTGATGGCGAAAAACTCACCGTCGATGAAATCAAACAGGGTTTGCGTAAAAGCATTATGGCAGGCAAGACCATTCCTGTCTTTGCCTGCAGTGCCGCCAAAGATATCGGCGTGGCAGAATTGATGGATGCCATGATCGAATTTTTTCCGACTCCGCTGGAATATGTCGCCCTGCCGGGCGGCCCGGATCACGTCAGCACCGACGGTGATGCTTTTGGTGTGGTTTTCAAAACCATCAACGATCCTTTCAGTGGTCAGTTGACTTTTATCCGTGCAGTAAGCGGTACGATCAAATCCGATTGCGAACTTTTTAATCCGGTTTCAGGTGTCAAAGAACGCATCGGTCAGCTGCTCTATATGAATGGACGCACCCAGACTCCGACCGCCACCGCCGCACCGGGTACGATTTTTGCCGTGGCAAAACTCAAAGACTCCCACATCGGCGATACGCTTTCAAGCAATTCCTCGATGAAACCCCTGCCGGGTATCGAACTGCCGGAAGCAGTTATGTCTTATGCCATCAGCGCTGCCAAAAACGGCGAGGATGAAAAAATCATCACCGGCCTGACCAAAATCGCAGAATGTTCCCCCACCATCCGTATTTCCCGCGATCCGGAAACTCACGAAATGCTTCTCTCCGGTATGGGTGACCAGCAGCTCGCGATCGCCGCCAAACGCCTCAAAGAGCAGTACAAGGTGGAAGTGGTACTTGCCACTCCCAAAACTCCTTACCGCGAAACCATTACCGCATCCGGCGAAGGCCACTACCGTCACAAAAAACAGACCGGTGGTGCCGGACAGTTTGCAGAAGTTTTCCTGCGCATATCCTACAACGAAGCCGGTTATGAATTTGCCAACGAAGTCGTCGGCGGCACGATCCCCAAAAACTTCATTCCCGCAGTGGAAAAAGGCATTCTCGAAGTTATGGAATCCGGCCCCCTTGTCGGCTGCAACGTTGAAAGGATCAGAGTCGCTGTTTACGACGGCAAATACCATCCGGTTGACTCCAATGAAATGGCATTCAAAATCGCCGGCAGAATGGCTCTGCGCGACGCAATGAGCAAAGCCAAACCGGTACTGATGGAACCGGTGATGAAAGTAGCCATCCACATCCCGGATGCTTTCCTCGGCGACATCACCGGTGATTTGAATCACAAACGCGGCAGGGTTATCGGTATGGATATGGATGAAGGCATCCAGGTCGTACTGGCAGAAGTCCCGCTGGCGGAAATGCGTAAATACGCGACCGAACTGCGCAGTATGACCCAGGGCCGCGGGTCGTTTGAAATGGAATTCGCCCGTTACGAGCAGGTTCCTGCCAATGTGGCAAATGAAATCATTACCAAACACGTCAAAGAGGAAGACAAAGACCTCTGAAGTATATAACCATATATTTCCGGCACAGGGGCTGATCCCCCTGTGCCAGATTTTGCAACGGTATGTGAAAGGATAAATGCGGATGAAACTTGATAAATTGACTTCTTTTCTGGATGATTACCTGAAAATTGCAGATTTTTCCGGAGATGTTTCCAACAACGGATTACAGGTTTCCGGCAAAGACGAAGTGAAATGTGCCGTTTTCGGAGTCGATGCCTGTCAAATACTTTTTGACCGGGCGGCAGAATTGGATGCTGATTTCATCTTTGTCCATCACGGTTTGAGCTGGGGGGAATTCCCCAAACGCTTCACCGGCATTGAATCCGCCCGTTTCGGGACGCTTTTCCGTGAAAGGATGAGTCTTTATGCCGCCCACCTGCCTCTCGATGCCCACAAAATCAGCGGCAACAATGCCCAAATCGCCAAAATGCTCAATCTGAAAAACATTGAGGATTTCTGCATTTACAGCGGATATTTTATCGGATGTGCCGGAAATCTCGCCAAAGCCACCGAGGCCGCTTTGATCGCCGAAAAATGTCACAACCTTTTCCCGGATGCTGAAATTTCCCTGCTGGGCAGTGCCCCGGTAAAAAAGATAGCCATCGTTTCCGGCGGAGGCGGTATGGATGCTGTCGCACAGGCATACCAGAGCGGCGCAGATATGCTTATCACCGGCGAATTGACCCATACGATGTATCATCCGGCACTGGAATACAATCTCCCCGTGCTGGCACTCGGTCACTACGCCAGCGAAACCACCGGTCCCAAAGCGATGATGGATGTTGTCGCAGCTAAATTCGGGATCGATTGCCACTTTATTGATATTCCCACCGGGCTGTAATTTTTATGGGAATATTCAAACTTCACGCACCGTTTGCACCGGCAGGCGACCAGCCGGAGGCCATCGCCAAACTCAAAGCAAACTTCAAAGAGCATACTCCCTTTCAAACCCTGCTCGGCGTGACTGGAAGCGGCAAGACCTATACCCTTGCCTGTGCCATAGCGGAATGTGACCGCCCGGTGCTGGTGCTTTCGCACAATAAAACTCTGGCGGCGCAGTTATACAGCGAATTCAAAAGTTTCTTTCCGGAAAATGCGGTGGAGTATTTTGTCAGTTACTACGATTACTATCTGCCGGAATCTTATATCCCCCAGACGGATACTTACATCGCCAAAGATGCTTCCATCAATGAAGATATCGAAAAATTACGGCTTTCCGCCACGACCAGCCTGGTCGAGAGACGCGACGTCATTGTCGTCGCCAGTGTTTCCTGCATTTACAGTCTGGGAGCGCCGGAAGAATTCAGCGAAATGTGCGTTACCATCCATACCGGAGATACCATTGATCGCAAAGAATTTCTGCGGCGGCTGGTGGAAATCCAGTATATGCGTAACGACACTGCCCCCAAACGGGGCGAATTCAGAGTCCGGGGGGATATTGTCGATGTCTTTGAACCTCAACGCGATGATTTCGTCCGGGTGGGATTTTTCGGCAACGAAATCGAATTTCTGGAAAGACGCGACAGTTTATCCGGCAAAGTGCTTTTGAAATCAGATACCGCCACACTCTTTCCCTGCAAACAATTTGTTATGCCTCCGGACAGGATAGAGACCGCCGCCGCCGGGATCAGAGAGGAAATGGCCGCCAGAGTCGCTGAATTTGAAAAAAAGAATCTGCTGGTGGAAGCACAACGGCTTTATCAGCGGGTGACTTATGACTTGGAAATGTTGCGGGAAGTCGGCTATTGCAGCGGCATCGAAAATTATTCCATGTACCTTTCACCGCGGCCCAAAGGCCGGAGACCATACTGTCTGTTTGATTTTTTCCCGGATGATTTTCTGACTGTAATTGATGAATCTCACGTTACACTGCCCCAGTTGCAAGCGATGTACAAAGCAGACCGCAACCGCAAACAGGTGCTGATAGATCACGGTTTCAGACTGCCTTCGGCTCTGGAAAACCGTCCGCTGATGTTTGATGAATTTATGGGCATAAACCGGGAAACCGTTTTTGTTTCCGCTACTCCCGGAGAGTTTGAATTGGAAAAAAGCCGGGATGTCATTGAATTGATCGTCCGCCCGACCGGACTGCTTGACCCGGAAATCGAAATCAGACCACTTGACAATCAATTGGATGATGTCATAAATGAAATACGCAATGCTTCTGCCCGGGGCGAGCGTACACTGATAGCCACTCTGACGAAAAAAAGTGCCGAAAGATTAGCAGATTACCTCTCTGAATCCGGTATCAAAGCCGGTTATCTGCACAGCGAAATGGACGCGTTGGAAAGAGTCAGAGTACTCAATCAGTTACGAGACGGCAAATATGAATGTACCATCGGTATAAACCTGCTCCGCGAAGGCATCGACCTGCCGGAAGTTGCCCTCGTGGCGATACTGGATGCCGACAAAGTCGGTTTCCTGCGTTCCGAAAGGGCATTGATCCAGACTTGTGGCCGCGCGGCACGCAATCAGGCTGGCAGAGTAATATTATATGCGGATAACATCACTCCGGCGATACAGGGTTTGCTTACCCAGACCGCCGCCAGACGCAAAAAGCAGATCGCCTACAATCAAAAGCACAACATCATACCGCAGACAGTCAGAAAAGAGAAAAAACCGACTATTCAGGAAATCATTTCACCTACCAAAAGCAAATCCAAAGTCAAAGTTCCCAAACTGGCAGAAAACCAATGGACAGACAGCGATTTCACCTCGCTTGACAGCGATGAAAAATCCCTGCTCATTGCCGAATTGACAACAGAAATGTTCAACGCGGCAGAAAAACTTGAATTTGAACGCGCCGCTGAATTGCGGGACAAAATAAAGTCCCTCTCCGGTAAATAAAAAAAAGAGGGAAGAATGACCTTCCCTCCTGCGAAATCCGATTTCAGTCTTATTTGAAAACTGAATCAAAATTCTGATTTGATGACCGGAAATCTATCCGGCGGGTGAATTGACAGGCATCTTTGGCACCGAATTCACGATCCATACCGCAATCTTCCCATTCCACCGACAGCGGGCCAGCATAGTTGATGCGGTTCAACTGGCGGATGATCGCCTCAAAGTCGATACCGCCGTGCCCGGGACTGCGGAAATCCCAGCCGCGTCCGACATCTCCAAAATTGAGATGCGAGCCGAGAATACCACTTTTTCCATCCAGAGAAACTGCCGCATCTTTGATATGGCAATGGTAGATCCTGTCGGGGAATTCCTGCAGGAATTTGACCGGATCGACTCCCTGCCAGAAAAGATGGCTGGGATCAAAATTGAAACCGAATTCAGGACGGTTGCCGATCGCATCCAACGCCATTTTGGCAGAATAGAGGTCAAAAGCGATCTCGGTGGGATGGACTTCAAGAGCAAATTTTATGCCGTATTTACCATATTCATCCATAATGGGATTGAATTTGTCGGCAAAAAATTTGAAACCGTCAGCAATATCATTCGGACCGACCGGGGGAAAACTGTAAAACAGATGCCAGATCGGTGATCCGGTAAAACCGGTAACCACTTTGACGCCGAGATTTTTTGCAGCTCTGGCACTGGCTTTCATACATTTGATACCCCATTCGCGTTTGGCTTCGGCATTGCCGGCACAGCACGCCGGAGCGAAAGCATCAGAGCGGGAATCATTGTTGGGATCACAAACCAGCTGCCCGGCAAAATGGTTGCTGATCGCCCAGAGTTTCAAGCCGTAACTATCCAGTTTTGCCAAAAGAGCATCGCAATACGCCTGATCTTCTGCGGCTTTCTCGATATCCAGATAGCCGCCGAAAGTCGCCAGTTCCAAACCGTCATATCCGCAGGATTTCGCCATACGGCACAGATCATCCAGCGGCATATCACTGAATTGGGCGGTAAAAAGTGTAACAGGTCTTGCCATCATTTCACCTATCAATCAAGGGTTGTCCATTTTTCATTGCCGGCAGAATTTTTCACTACCGCGTGGACGAAACGCACTCCGCGCAACCCGTCGATAACAGTAGGGAATTCCGGAGTATATTCTTCACCGTTGAGGCGGGCATTGACAGCGTTTGCCAAATCAGAGTAGATATTGGCAAATGCTTCGAGGAAGCCTTCCGGATGACCGGCAGGGATGCGGCTCCATTTGGATCCTGCACCTGCCCAGTTGCGGCGGATCACCTGCATCGGACGGTCATTGTATTTGACAATGAGAGATTCAGGATTCTGCTGATTCCATTCGATACCGGCTTTGGTACCGTAAACCCGGATTTTCAGGGCATTTTCTTCGCCGACAGCGATCTGACTGGCAGAAAGACTGCCGATGGCACCATTGTCAAATTTCAAAAGCACATCGCCGTCGTCATCCAGTGTCCGTCCCGGGACAAAACTCTTGATGTTGGCAGAAACTGCACTGATTTTAAGTCCGGTAACAAATTCAGCGAGGTTTTCGGAGTGACTGCCGATATCACCCATACAGCAGCTGACACCGCTGGTTTTGGGGTTGGTACGCCAGGTGCCCTGCATATTTTCAGGTTTCACCACATCAGCCAGCCAGCCCTGGGGATATTCCACCATGATCCGGCGGATCTCACCCAGATCACCGCCTTTGACCATATCTCTGGCAACACGCACCATCGGATAAGCAGTGTAGTTGTGAGTGAGGCAAAAGATAAGTCCGGTTCTTTCGACTTCAGCGGCAAGAGCTTCTGCGTCTTCGACTGTCAGAGTCATGGGTTTTTCGCAAACCACATGAAATCCTGCCTGCAAAGCTTTCATAGCGATGGGGAAATGCAGATGGTTGGGAGTGCAGATGGAAACAAAATCCATTCTTTCGCCTTCCGGCAGGGCACTCTCTTTTTCAAACATTTCATCAAAAGTGGCATAACAGCGTTCTTCCGGCAAAAAGAGTTCTCTGCCGACGATTTTACATTTTTCCGGATCGATGTCAAATGCTCCGCAAACCAATTCGATTTTGCCGTCGAGCCTTGCTGCAATGCGGTGGACTCCCCCGATAAAGGCGCCGAGTCCTCCGCCGACCATACCCATACGGATTTTTCGTTTCATCATTTACAAATTCCTTCTTTTTGCAATAATTCAAACATTTTTTCTGCAAAAACTACCTGTCCGGCCTGATTGAGATGTACTCCGTCGTCAAGGATGAGTTTGTAGCGGTCAGGATAAATTATTTTGTAGAGGTCAAATACCGGATAACCATTTGCAGCGGCAAATTCACGGGTCGTATTGCGATACACTTCGAGCGCCTCATCCAGTTTCAAATCCGGAAGCTGGGTGTGTATCCAGTGTTTCTCGTCAATGATCGGCGGAAAAGTCACCACAACCACTTTGGTTTTGGCGGGCAGCATTGCTTTGAAATCTGCCAGATGTTTTTTAAATTCCTCCAGACTTACCTGACGCGCTTTGTTGAATGGATCGTTGTTGTTACCACCAAATTCCAGCAGTACCAGATCCGGATCGCAGCTTATGACATCCTTTTGGCAGCGGGCCATCGCCTCACGGGCAGAATTGCCGTTGAATCCGGCGTTGATAACATTATATTTATCGCCGAGTTTCTCACCGAGAAGCGTTGTCCACGGTTTGCCATCAGGATAAATCCCGATAGAAGCCTTGGTATAAGAATCACCGAACGCAACTATCGTATATTTTTTATTTGCACTGCACACGGTTTTACACACTCCGCAACAGCCTGTCAAGATCAGACCGCACAATATTGCTGTAAAAGCATTTTTCAACATAAATATTCTCCCGTTTGCCGCAAACCTGCCCCGGTGCAGGATGCGCCGGGGCAAGTCACTGGCCGTACTCAGCCTTTGAGCATGGCGTTGAGGATGTAATAGTTGAGTTCTTCGTAATCGCGTTCTGCGACCAGCTGATCGATCATGCTGTCATCCAGACTGCGGGAAATTTCCAGCAGTTTCAGGAAAATACGACGGCTGTAATCAAGGTGTTTCATATCCACACCTTCTTTCTGGGTACGCAGGACTTTGACATCCAGACCGACCCATTCGCCGTTGTTGCCGAAACCGTGACGGTCGAGGACTCTGACCTGGTTCAGGGCGCGGCGGGGATCGACCATACCAAAGGTAAGATCCTGGTCAAATTTCAGACCATTCTGATCGTTGAGGTGGACGCTCCAGAGTTTTTTGTGAGCCAGAGCGAAACCCATTTCGTCAGAGGGAGAGAGGTTTGCCAGCAGAGCGTGGGCAGTTTCGATCAGACAGCCGACACGTTCCGGAGCATTGGTCATGAGACCCATAGCGATGGCGTGACCGATGGTGGGGATATAGGTATGATCCATCGGTTCATTGGGTTTGGCTTCGATCATCACGCGGATGTTTTTGTCGTAATCCAGCATAGTCTGCAAAGCTTCACCGATTCTTTCGGTAGCGACGACCGGATCTTTGGCTTCACGCAGATAAGTACCTTCGCGGGCAAGCCACAGCACGATATTCTGAGTACCGAGGGCATTGGCGATATCGATGGTGCGTTTGCTGCGTTCGATGGCATATTTACGGCATTCGGCGCAGTTGTTGGTGTAACCGCCGTCGATGGTCTGCGGAGCAAACCACATACGGGGAGCGACAAATTCCGGAGTCAGGCCGTGATCATCGAGAACTTTTTTCAATTCGCCGGCTTCTTTGATTATTTCAGCGGGAGAAAGTTTTTCCATATTAGGCACAGCATCATCATCGTGAAACTGCACACCGTCAAAACCCATTTTCTTATAAGCGGCAAGTTTATTGTTGAAAGAAATGCTCTTGCGGACTTCGGGACCGAAAGGATCAGCACCTTCGTGAATGTTCCACGGACCGAACGAAAAACGGAATGTACCCTGCATAATATACCTCCTTTATACTTTGGTTGGTTTCCCTGAACTATCCACAATATACCCCTTGACAAACCAATATTCCTTGACTATATTATGAAAAACAAGCACAATATTACGAAAAGTTGAAAAAAAATGCAGACAGTCATTGCCAACAGAGAAGATTTTTTCAATCCCAATTGTTATCCCATCGCATTGCGGACGATCCAGGCCAATACTGTAATGTCGCACGACGGAGATCTCACCGACACCAAGCATACCCATGACTTTGCGGAATTGATCATCATCACCAATGGCGGCGGCTCTCACTGGATCAACGGTACCGTTTACGAAGTGACCGCCGGAGATATTTTTCTGATACAGGGCAAAACCTCGCATTATTTTACCAAACGCCGCAACCTTGAGATGTACAATATTATGTTTGATGATCACTTTTTGCGGGATCATCTGCGGAATCTGCATACCATGCCCGGATTCAATGCTTTTTTCCTCTTTGAACCTACATACCGCAAACGCCATAAATTCAGCAGCCGCCTGCATCTCACTGCCGATTCGCTTTTTTCCCTGACCTCGCTTTTGCGTCAGATGGTGACCGAATCAACTGCGCAGGGCATCGGATACGATTTGATCCTGCTCTCCAAAACTCTGGAAATCTTTGTGATGATATCCAGAGAATATGCCCGGAGCCGCAATCCGATGGTCAAATCACTTTTCCGTCTGGGCGAAGTCATCACCCGGCTGGAAAATGATTACACGCAGGAGTGGAGCGTGGCAAAATTATCCAAAATAGCCTCAATGGCTCCCAGTACATTGCTGCCGGTATTCAAAGAAGTGACCGGAGTTTCCCCGATAGAATATCTGCTGCGGGTAAGAGTGACCAAAGCTGCCGAATTGTTGAGCCGGACAACCGCAAGCATATCAGATGTCGCCAGAAGTTGCGGTTTCACTGATTCAAATTACTTTTCGCGGCAATTCAAAAAGCACTACAATCTTTCGCCGCGGGAATTCCGCAAAACCTCTTAATCAACGGGATTTGAACGCAAATATGTCATCATATCGGCGGCACCGGTACGCAGGCGTAAAAGATGGACTATATGCTCCGCTGTATATTCCGCGACCGCCTCTTTTTCCGTTGTTTTACGGAATTTTTTCAACATAGCGATCAATTCATTGAGATCGGCAAGCATTCTTTTGCCCAGACTGAGTTTCAACTGCAATTCTGAAACCGGGTCACTCTCGACAAAATCGATCGCCCGGGCAAGCAGTTTGGCATACGAGCAGGACACACCGAGAGCAGCTCCGGAAAAACCGGCCTCAAATATTCCGGAAATAAAAAAATTCCATTCCGCGGCGAGAAAATCCAGAAAATCCACCATATCTTTTCCGGGACGGGCATCAGCAGCCTCCTCACTGTCGCGGTTTTCATCCAGACCGGAGTAACACCAACTGCGTATGGAATCTGCCGTCGCACCGACCGGAATGATATCCCGGTCAGCGGCAAGCCGGTTGAAAATCATCTCTTCTTCGCCGGGCAGATCAAGACAACCGGATAGTTCCCGCAGGTAAGAAGAAATGCGTCTTTCATCCCGGCGTATTTCTTTTTCCCACTGGTATTCATCCCAGTTGCGGCGATGGAAATAATCAGCAGACATTTACGGATTCTTGCGTTCCTGCAATTTTTCCAACAGTTCCGGAGCCGCAGGATTCTTGCCCCAGAGCCCTTCGAGGTCGTAGCGTTCACGGGCTTCGACTGTCATCATATGGACAAGCACGTTGCCGTAATCGAGCAATACCCATCCGGTACTGCTGTCACTCGGTTCGGAAAGCGGACGGATCTGCAAAACTTCGCGGACTTTGCGTTCCACAAAAGATGCCATTGCCCGCAACTGCGGCTCTGATTCGGCTCCGGCAATAACATAATGATCGGCGACACTGGATGCCGAGCCGGGGGAAAGCACTACGATATTGCCGCCGGATTTTTCATCCATAGCGCCGCACACAACTTCGATGAGCTGTTTATCTTTTTCAGAAATTTTGTCCATAATTTTATTTCTCCTGATAAAGCCGGTGGCGGGAAATGTATTCTCTCACTGCCGGTGATTCATTATTGTTACTAATATTACCTGTCAAACTGTTTTTTGCCATTGATTTCCGGATTTTATTTGAGGATATTTCAAAAAATTCTCCCGGAAGTACTCCGTCAAACAACTTTGCCGCGACAGCATCATCCCAATATTCACGCAATGCGGATAATGAAACTTCAAAACCTTTGCGGGGATAAGTCAATATCTGATAATCTGTTGCCAACTCTGCGGCAGATTTCCAGGTGTGAAGCGACAGAAGTGAATCCGCTCCGATAAGCAGTACCGGGGTTTCCCCGTAATATTCGCTGTAAAGTTTCAAAGCTTCTACGGTGTAGGAAACTGCGCCGTTGAAATTTTTTTCGATTTCCGACACTTCCATACCCGACTCGCCGGAAATCAGCAACCGGCACATTTCCGCCCGGTGGGCAAAAGATGCACCGGTCAACCCCTGCTTGTGAGGCGGCAGAGCTCCGACCACAAACCTGACCAGATCACACCTGCCGGAAGCCAATGCTCCCCGTGCCACTGCCAGATGTCCGCAATGCGGAGGATCGAAACTGCCGCCGTAAAAAGCACTCACCATATTATTTTACAACAATATTGAGCAGACGGTTGGGGACAAAAATGATTTTGACCACGCTTTTGCCAGCAATGGCTTCTGCGACAGCACCGTCGGCAAGAGCCAGTTTTTCGGCTTCTTCTTTGGAGCAGTCAACCGGCATCATTATGCGGGATTTGGGTTTACCCAACACCTGCACCAATATTTCCACACTGCTTTCGATCAATTTGCTTTCGTCGAATTCCGGCCATTTTTCGTAGGCGAGCGTATCGGTATGACCGAGCTGCTCCCACAATTCCTCGCCGAGATGCGGTGCAAAGGGCGACAGCAAAAGGACGAAGTTTTCGGCGGCATCATGCGGCAGAGTTTTCTGCTTGGCCAGTTCGTTGAGGAAAACCATCATCTGGCTGATCGCAGTGTTGAATCCGAAATTATCCAGATCCTCTGTGACCTTTTTGATAGAAGCGTGCATGATTTTTTCCAGTTCGCCTGCGGCTTTTTCGTCGCTGACCGGAGTTTCAGTCACCACCCGGTGGGCACGTTTCAGGAAACGGTAAACGCCCTCGACACCGGCGGTATTCCACGGTTTGGTCGCTTCCAGCGGTCCCATAAACATTTCGTAAAGACGCATACCATCGGCACCGTATTTGGCGATCACATCATCCGGATTGACTACATTGCGCAGGCTCTTGGACATTTTGGCGGGGAATTCCACCAGTTTTTCGCCGTCACTTTTGCGGACAGGCCCGGCGGAAGTAAATTCCACCTGATCGGTCGGCACAAGCACGCCGCGGCTGTCTTTGTAGGAAAGTCCGAGGATCATACCCTGATTGACCAGTTTGGTAAAGGGTTCGGGAGTGCTGACCAGACCGAGGTCGAAAAGCACTTTGTGCCAGAAACGGGCATAGAGCAGATGCAAAACCGCGTGTTCAGCCCCGCCGACATAGAGATCCACCGGCATCCAGTAACGTTCTTTGGCAAAATCCCAGGCTTTTTCTTCGTTGCAGGGATCAATATAACGCAGGTAGTACCAGCAAGAGCCTGCCCACTGCGGCATAGTGTTGGTTTCGCGGCGACCTTTTCTGCCGTCTTTGGGATTGACATAACTGGTGAATTCCGGAGCACGGGCCAGCGGAGGTTCGCCGCTGCCGGTCGGTTTGAAATCACTCATTTCCGGCAGAGCCACCGGCAGTTCGGATTCATCGACAAGTTCAATAGAGCCGTCTTCATAGTGGATAATGGGGAAAGGTTCACCCCAGTAGCGCTGACGGCTGAAAAGCCAGTCGCGGAGTTTGTATTTCACCGATTCCTTACCGCAGTTGCGGCTGGCAAGATAAGCGATCGCCGCCGGTTTGGAATCTTTGACGCTCATCCCGTTGAGATCCAGACCGTCGCTGTTGGCAGAGTTGATGAGTTTGCCTTCGCCTGTCCAGCAGGCACGGCCCGCCAGCACTGCGTCGATATCGACTCCTGCGGCGGCGGCTTCGGAGGGATCAGGAGAAATGATACACTTGATCGGCAGATCGAACTTAACTGCAAAATCGTAATCGCGGGTATCGTGAGCCGGCACAGCCATGATCGCTCCGGTACCGTAACTGGTCAACACATAATCAGCGATGAAAATCGGAATTTTCTCTCCGTTTACCGGATTGATGGCGTAACTGCCGGTAAAAGCACCGGTCTTTTCGCCGGAATTATCAGTACGGTCAAGTTCGCTTTTGTGAGAAGTTTCCTCCTGATATTTGGCGATCACATCTTTCTGCTCCGGAGTGGTGAGTTTGCTGATAAGCTGATGCTCCGGAGAAAGCACCATATAAGTCGCACCGAAAAGAGTGTCAGGCCGGGTGGTGTAAACTGTCACGTCGCATCCGGCATCGGTTTTGAATACGACTTCGGCACCGACGGATTTACCGATCCAGTTGCGCTGCATTTCCTTGACACCTTCGGGCCAGTCCAGAAGTTCAAGATCCTGCAGCAGGCGCTCGGCGTATTCGGTGATTTTGAAAACCCACTGTTTCATCGGACGGCGTTCGACCGGATGGTTGCCTCTTTCACTGCGGCCGTTGATGACTTCTTCGTTGGCAAGCACAGTGCCGAGGGCGGGACACCAGTTCACCGGGACTTCATCCAGATAGGCGAGCCCTTTTTTGTAAAGCTGCATAAATATCCACTGCGTCCATTTGTAATATTTACTGTCAGTGGTGTTGATTTCCCGATCCCAGTCGTAACTGAATCCCAGCGCCTTGATCTGCTCACGGAAATGGTCGACATTTTTTTGAGTGGTCACTGACGGATGGGTTCCGGTTTCCACCGCATACTGCTCTGCCGGCAGACCGAATGCATCCCAGCCCATCGGGTGCAGGACATTGAATCCGCGCATACGTTTGTAGCGGCAGATGATATCGGTGGCCGTATAACCTTCGGGGTGGCCGACATGCAAGCCGGCACCGGAAGGATACGGAAACATATCAAGGCAGTAATATTTGGGTTTCGGACTGCCGTCAACTGCCTTGAAAGTTTTGTTGTCCTCCCAGAAGCGCTGCCATTTTTTTTCTATTCTGCTGAAATCGTATTCCTGGCTCATTTGAGAATATACTCCCTTGCAAATTATGATTTTAAAAACTTATAAAAATTACATTTATAATATACACGCGCAGAGAGGATTTTGCAATACTGCATATTCATCTTTGCCGCCGGAATGCCCCGGTAAAACATCTTGTCTTAAAACATCTTGTCTTAAAACGGCTTGCATTTTTAACAGCCTTGTGCTATATTATAGTTCAATAAGTGCTGTAACAGGACTTTTGCACCTATGGTCCATCCTCTTTGACCTGTGGGAAGCGGAATATCTTGTTGCTGTCAAAAACCGGTACGGTGTATCGTAGCTGAAAAAACCTCCGGCAAAAAAGACAGCAGGCAGCGGAAGTAAAACAGTATTTGATCGCTTAAATCTAAGGTAAACTTATGGTCAGAATCAGATTGAAACGTACCGGAACCCGCAATGCGGCATGTTTCCGCATCGTGGTCATGGATCAGCGTTCCAGCCGTGACGGCAAAGCCATCGAAGAGCTCGGCTATTACGATCCCTGCAGAAAAGAGGAAAAAATCGACCTCGAACGCGCCGCCTACTGGAAAGGCGTCGGCGCCGATATTTCCGAAACCGTTATTGACATCATCGAACGCGCCGAAAAAGGCATCGTCCTCAAAGATCGCGTCCGCCCGGTGAAACTTTCCAAAAAAGCTCAGGAAAAAATCAAAGCTGAAGCTGAAGCCAAGGCCGCTGCCGAAGCCGAAGCCAAAGCTGCCGCTGAAGCTGCTGCCGCCGAGGCCGCCGCTGCTGCTGAAGCTCCTGCCGAAACCGAGGCCCCTGCTGAAGCTTAATCCGCCGGAGTTTAAGTTGTTATGTTTAGTTGGTTGAAAAAACTTTTCGGTGGAGACTCCGCCGGAAAACACGTTAAAGCCGCCGCTGATCTGCGGAATCTCGAAGATTTCGTCGATTATGTGGTAAAAGCACTCGTGGACTATCCCGACGAAGTGGAAATCACTTCTGCCGTGACCGACGAAGGTGCTTCTATTCAGATCCGCTGCCGCAAAGAAGACATCGGCAAGATCGTCGGCAAACGTGGTAAAATCATCATGGCGATCCGTTCACTGGTCAGCGGCGCCGCCGGCAGACGCCGGCAGCGTGTGTCCGTGGATGTGCTCGACTGATAAAAAATGCATATCGATGTGCTGACGCTTTTTCCGGAATTGTTTCCGGGGCCGCTGGGCGGCAGCGTTATCGGCAGAGCCGCCAGAAAAAATCTGGCAACTGTCAGCGCCGTCGATCTGCGAAAATGGGCCGTAGATGCCAGGGGTACTGTGGACGAAAAACCCTATGGCGGAGGTCCAGGAATGCTGATGATGGCAGAACCTGTAGTTTCTGCTGTTGAAGCGCTCAAAAGAGAGGATACTCTGGTGATTCTCACTTCTCCGCGGGGAGAGGTGTTCAATCAGAAAATCGCCGGAGAACTCGCTCAAAAAAAACATCTGGTGCTGATCACCGGCCACTATGAAGGCGTGGATCAGCGGGCGATAGATCTGGTCGTTGACCGGGAAATTTCCATCGGGGATTTTGTCCTCAGTTGCGGAATACTGCCGGCAATGACAATATGTGATGCGGTGATAAGACTGCTGCCGGGAGTTCTCGGCGATGACGATTCATCGGTTATGGAATCTCACAGCGAAAGTCTGTTGGAGTTTCCGCAATACACCAAACCGCCGGTATTCCGGCAGTTGCCGGTACCGGAGGTACTGTTGAGTGGTGATCACGGCAGGATCGAAGCTTTCCGCCAGAAAGAAATGGAGCGCATTACCCGGATAAAACGGCCGGATTTATGGGAAAAATATTTGTCTGAACATAGTGAGAAAGGACTTATAAAATGAACGTTTTGGATAAGATCCGCAAAGAGCAGGTGCGCGCGGAGCGCCACTCGTTCGAAGTCGGCGATACCGTCCGGCTTTATGTCAAAATCGTTGAAGGCACCACTGAACGCATCCAGCAGTTTCAGGGTACTGTGATTGCACGTCACGGTTCCGGTATCGAAGAAACCTTTACCGTCCGCCGCGTGCAGGCCGGACAGGGCGTCGAACGCGTCTTCCCGATCAACAGCCCCCGTCTGGAAAAAGTCGAAGTCATCCGCAGAGGTGCTGTCCGTCGCGCCAAACTTTATTATCTGCGTGACAAAATCGGTAAAGATGCCCGCGTCAAAGAACTCCGGACAAAATAATCCGGAAATTGTCCGTCCGGCAATTTCAGCTGATGACGAACTCCTCCGGCCGGAGCGCAAGCTCTGGGCGGAGGGTTTTTGTTCAGTTGCAGGAGTGGACGAAGCCGGTCGCGGATGCCTTGCCGGACCGGTGATAGCGGCTGCGGTCATTTTGCCGCGTCATATAATGCTGCCCGGGGTCTATGATTCCAAACAGCTTTCCGACCGGGAACGCCGGAAACTTTTTGAGGCGATAATATCTCTGCCGGATGTGGAATACGCCTGGGGCATCATTGATAATGATGAAATAGATGACATAAATATACTCAACGCTACTCACAAAGCAATGCGGAGTGCAGTAAAGAAGTTGGGTAAAAAACCGGATGCCGTTTTAGTGGACGGTCTGCCGGTCAAAGGATTTGAAGTAACCGCCAGAAATCTGGTCAAGGGAGATTCCCTCTCTGTCAGTATCGCGGCGTCAAGTATTCTGGCAAAAGTCCGGCGTGACGATATGATGATCGAATACGCAGGGCAGTTTCCGGAATACGGTTTTGATAAAAATAAAGGTTACGGTACGGCGAAACACCTTGCCGCACTCAAAGAGTACGGTCCGTCGCCGATCCACCGCAAAACCTTTCACCCGGTGTCGCTCTATGTTGACGGCGCCCCAGTGCAATTGGAATTGTTATGAGCAATAAAGCAGTTTTTTCCGGAGGATTTGCCCGCGTTACCAACGCGGGGCGAACTATCACTGAATGACTCCTGTCAGAAAAAATATTGCATCTGACGGGAAAAGTGTGTTATTTCCGGTTTATTATCAGGCTTTTATTTTATATTTATAAGGTTTTTATATTATGGCAAATTTTGATCTCAACACCATCCGGCACAGTGCGGCACACGTCATGGCGGCAGCAGTAAAAGAACTCTACCCCGACGCCAAATTTGACATCGGTCCTGCTACTGAAAACGGTTTCTATTACGACTTTGATATGGAACACCGTCTCGTTGCAGAGGATCTCAAAGCAATTGAGAAACTTATGCGTAAAATGATCGGACGCAAAATTCCTTTTGAAAGATTTGAAACCTCCCGCGAAGAAGCGGTGAAACTTCTCGAAGGTCAGACTTACAAACTGGAAAGACTCTCTGATATCGAAGATGGTTCTGTCATTTCATTTTACCGCACCGGTGATTTCCTCGACCTCTGCCGCGGTCCTCACGTCGATCATACCGGCGACATCGGCGCAGTAAAACTTACCGGTATCGCCGGAAGTTATTTCCGCGGCGACGAAAAGAACCCTATGCTGCAGCGTATCTACGGCACCGCTTTTGCCACCGAACAGGAACTGAATGACTATCTCAAAATGATCGAAGAAGCCGCTAAACGCGACCATCGCAAACTCGGCACCGAACTCGATCTTTTCGGATTTTCAGAAAATGTCGGCCCCGGTCTGGTCCTCTGGCACCCCAAAGGCGCCCTGATCCGTCACCTGATCGAATCCTACTGGAAAGAAGAACACTACAAAAACGGATATCAGCTGCTCTACACCCCGCATATCGGTCAGAGCCTGCTGTGGGAAACCAGCGGCCACCTCGATTTCTACCGCGACGGTATGTATTCATCTATGGAAATCGACGAACGCAATTATTATGTCAAGCCGATGAACTGCCCGTTCCATATCGAAGCCTACCAGTCCCGTCTGCGCAGTTACCGCGAACTGCCCTTGCGCTGGGCGGAACTCGGCACAGTTTACCGCTATGAAAAATCCGGCGCTCTCCACGGTCTGATGCGTGTACGCGGATTCACCCAGGACGATGCCCACATCATCTGTACTCCGGAATCTATTGAAGATGAAATCGCAGAAGTCCTGCGTTTCAGCCTTTTCATCAACCGTTCTTTCGGTTTTACTGACATCAAACCCTATCTGGCGACCCGTCCTGCCAAGGCTGTCGGCGAACCCGAACGCTGGGAAACCGCCATCCGCAGTCTGGAAAAAGCCGTTGCCAAAGCCGGTCTTGACTGCGAAGTCGATGAAGGCGGCGGTGCTTTTTACGGTCCCAAGATCGACCTCAAAATCAAAGACGCCATCGGGCGTGAGTGGCAGACTACCACCATCCAGTTTGACTTCAATCTGCCGGAACGCTTTGATATGACTTATATCGGCAAAGACGGCCAGAAACACCGTCCGTATATGGTGCACCGTGCTCTGCTCGGTAGCCTGGAACGCTTTTTCGGTATTCTGGTCGAACATTATGCCGGTGCTTTTCCGCTGTGGCTCGCCCCTGAACAGGCCCGCATCCTGCCGGTTTCCGAAAACCAGCTCGCCAAAGCTCTGGAATATCGCGATGTTATGCGCAAAGCCGGTTTCCGGGTGGAAGTTGACGATCAGGCAGCCGGTCTGGGTGCCAAAATCAGAGCTGCCCGTCAGGATCGTCTGCCCTACATAATCGTGCTGGGCGAAAGAGAAGCCGAAAGCGGCCAGGTTTCCGTCCGGAGCCGCAGAGAAGGCGAACTCGGAACGATGAATCTTGATGAACTTGTAACAAAAATGCGTTTTGAACTTGAAAACAAGACGATTTGAGGCTATTTTATATAAGTTGCATTTTTTCAACACCGCCGATGCGGTATGAAAACAGTAAAATAACAATGTTTGCGATGAAGTCTGCAGAGTGTTTCTGCGGGCGAAAAGGAGGGTACTCTTATAGCTAAGTTACTGAAACCGAATGACCGGACCATCCAGTTGACCGAAGTGCGCCTTATCGGTGCTGACGGCGAACAGTTGGGAGTGGTGTCTTATTCCAGAGCCAAGGAACTTGCCGCGGAAGCCGGTCTTGATCTGATGCTGGTATCAGACAAGTCTGTACCGCCGGTCGTCCGTATTATGGATTTCGGTAAACTTTGCTATGAGCAGAAAAAAAATCTGAAAGCCCAGCGCAAAAATGCGATAGCTCAAAAGCAGAAAGAGGTCAAGTTTCATATCAATATCGACCAGCACGATTATGAAACCAAGATCAAAAAAGCTATCGATTTTCTGGATAAAAAATGCAAACTTAAAATCACCCTCGCTCTGCGGGGACGTGAAATGGCTCATCAGGAGTTGGCTTTTGAATTGATGGAAAAAGTCATGACAGAATTGACTCCGTACGGAGATGCCGACGGCACTCCCAAACTGCTGGGCCGCAATATTTCGGTGAATTTCGCATCCAAACAGTAAGATGCGGATATTTCAGCCGCAGCCGGTAGAGCATTGACCGGCTCGGTATAACAACAATGCACAGTGTGCAAAATGAGTAAAGGAAAAGGAACAATGCCAAAGCTCAAAACCAGAAAATGTGCCGCAAAACGGCTCAAACAGACCGGTACCGGTAAATTCCGGCACCACAAGGCAGGTGCCCGTCACCTGAAAAGCAGCAAAAACGCCAAACGTAAACGCCGCCTGCGTCAGGATGGTGCTGTTTCCCCCAGCGAAAACAGCCGCATCAAAGCAGCTCTGCCGTACGGTCTTTAATCAAGGGGAGGAATAAATTATGTCCAGAACTACTTACGCTGTCCCTTCCCGCAAACGCCGGAAGAGAGTTCTCGCCCGCGCCAAGGGTTTTTACGGCAACAGCAGCCGCAACATCCGTACTGCGTATGATGCAGTCGATAAGGCGTTGTCGCATTCTTATCGCGGCCGCAAACAGAAAAAACGTCAGTATCGCGGTCTGTGGATCGTCCGTATCAACGCCGCCTGCCGCGACCTGAATGTCAGTTACAGCCGATTTATGAACGCCCTGAAAAAAGCCAATATCGAGTTGAATCGCAAGGTCTTGGCGGATTTGGCGGTGCGTGAGCCCGCGGAATTCAAGGCGTTGGTGGAAAAAGTCACTCAGGCTTGATCCGCAAACTGCTGAAAATCGAGACAATAAGACAGCTTGAAATTGGCACCGTTTTGTACAGGCCAATATCAAGCTGTTTTATCTTTTTTAGAAAATGAGAGTGGAGCAATGAATAAGATCATCGATGCAATAAATCAGGCGGTCGCAAACGCACAGGAACGTGCGGCGGCAGCAGCTTCTGCTGCTGATCTGGAAGCGATCCGTATTGATTTTCTCGGCAGAAACGGACTGTTTCCGGAACTGTCCAGACAAATGGCTTCTGTGCCGCCGGAACAGCGCAAAGATACCGGTAAAGCATTCAATACCGGCAGAAACAGCATTCAGCAGGCGCTGGATGAAGCTGCTGAACGCATCAGCGGCGGAGAGAAAAAACAAATCCGTGGTATAGATGTGACCCTGCCCGGTCGCCGTATCCCTGCGGGACACCGCCACCCCATCAGTCAGATGACCGATGAATGTGTGGAAATTTTCAGCCGCCTCGGTTTTATCGCTATGGAAGGTCCGGAAATCGAAGATATCTATCATAACTTTGATGCTCTCAATACTCCTGCCGACCACCCGTCGCGGGACATTCAGGATACTTTTTACCTGCCGGACGGCAGGATTCTCCGGTCACAGACTTCTCCGGTACAGATCAGGGTGATGGAAACCCACGAACCGCCGGTGCGTATTGTTGCTCCCGGCAGGGTTTTCCGCCGCGACACTCCGGATGCTACTCACGGTATGAATTTCCATCAGATCGAAGGTCTCTACATCGACCGCGATGTTTCGCTTGCTGATCTCAAAAGCGTATTGCAGCATTTTGCCAAAGAAATGTTCGGCAAAAATGTCCGTATCCGTCTGCGCCCCCACTTTTTCCCGTTCACAGAGCCGAGCGTGGAATACGATTTCAGCTGCGTAGTCTGCGGCGGTACCGGATGCAATGTCTGCAAAAATTCCGGCTGGATCGAAATCGCCGGTGCCGGCATGGTCGATCCGGCAGTTTTGAAAAATGTCGGATACGATCCGGAAATCTGGAGCGGTTACGCTTTCGGTCTTGGTATTGAACGTCTGGCTATGCTGCGTTACCGCATTCCTGATCTGCGTCTGCTTTATGACAACGATGTGCGCTTTTTGGAACAGTTCTAATATCGAGGATAATATATCATGAATATTTCACGCAAATGGCTTTCCCGGTATGTCACATTGAATTGTGACGATGCCACGCTTTGTCATAAACTCACCACCGCCGGTATCGAAGTGGAAAAAGTCGAAAACAATACCACTGTGCCGGATGGTGTGATCACTGCCGAAATCATTGAACGCAAACCTCATCCGGATTCAGATCACCTCTCTGTATGTCAGGTTTTCAACGGCAAAGAAAACATCCAGATCGTTTGCGGCGCTCCCAATTGTGATGCCGGCAAAATCGTCCCCCTGGCAACTATCGGCACAGTTTTCAACACGCCGGAAGGTTCTTTTAAAATCAAAAAATCAAAGTTGCGCGGTGTTGAATCCAACGGTATGATGTGCAGTGCCGCCGAAATCGGTATTTCCGATGACGACAGCGGTCTTTATATTTTTCCCGACGGCACCGCTATCGGAATTCCGGTGAAACAACTTTTCCCCGGCGACACTATGATTGAAGTCGAAGTGACCCCAAACCGTCCGGATTGGCTTTCGATGTGGGGTATTGCCCGGGATGTTTCCTGCCTGCTGGATGCTCCGGCAGTCCTGCCGGAATTGCAACTTGCTGAATCGACAGAGCAGATCCCTGATCTGGTCACAGTACAGGCTCCTGACCTATGCCCGCGTTATATCGGCAGAGTCATCAAAGGGATCAAAGTCGCTCCGTCCCCCGAATGGCTGGTCAAAAGTCTGGAAAGCATCGGTCTGCGGAGTATCAACAATGTGGTTGACGTCACCAATTTCATTTTGATGGAATTAGGTCAGCCGCTTCACGCATTTGACCTTGATAAACTTTCCGGCAAAAGAGTGATCGTCCGCCGTGCCGCCGAAGGCGAAAAAATCGTTACTCTCGACGGCAAAGAACTGACACTTTCGCCGGAAAATCTGGTCATCGCAGATGATTCCAAACCGATGGCTCTTGCCGGTATTATGGGCGGAGAATTTTCCGGTGTCAGTGATGATACTGTCGATATCCTGCTGGAAAGTGCCGTTTTCAATCCCTCCAATATCCGTTACACCAGCCGCCGTCTGGGAATTTCCAGTGATTCCAGTTACCGTTTTGAACGCGGAGTCGATTTTGATATGGCGGAATTTGCTTCGGCACGGGCCGCCCAGCTTATTCTCGAAACTGCCGGAGGCACTCTGGCCAGTGCCCCGATGGAAGTTTCAGCCGGACGCCCGGCTGAACCTGTCATCGAATGCCGTTTTGACCGCATCAGAAGCCTTATCGGCATGAATGACAGCAACAGCGAAATCGTCGATATTTTCCGCAAACTGCATCTTAAAGTGGAAAACATCACCGAAACCGGCTGTACTGTAACTGCGCCGCTTTTCCGCCTTGACCTCACCCGCGAAGCCGACCTCGCCGAAGAAGTCGCCCGCGTCAACGGTCTGGACAAAGTTCCGGAAATCACAGTACAGGGCAAAGTTTGCCACAGCACCGCCGAAGATGCCTACCGCAAATTGAAAACCCTGCGCGATGCGGTCATCAATGCCGGATTTACCGAATGTGTCAATTACAGTATCATCGGCAGCGGCACTGCTTTGACCGATCCCCGCTTTACTGAAAACGATCTGGTCAAACTCGCAAACCCGCTGAGCCCGGAAGTCGCAGTAATGCGTCCCAGCCTGATCGGTACTATGCTTGGCACGATCGAACGCAATGTTTCTCACGGCAACCGTGAACTTGCACTTTTTGAACTGGGCAGAGCGTTTTGCTCCAATCCGGAAATTTTCCCGGAAGAAAGAGTTGAATTGATGCTGGTTCTTTCCGGTCATCCCCATGCCGGACGCTTCTCTGCCGAAAGCAAAGTCGAATATGATTTCTACGACCTCAAAGGCTGTATCGAATTGCTCTTTGAAAAATTCGGCATCACCCGTTACCGTTTCTCCGCTCTGGAAAATGATTCGCGTTTTGCCGACGGCAACGCCGCTCTTATCGAAGTTGAAGGCAAAAAGGTCGGTACGGCAGGATTGCTTTCTGCGGCTCTGACCTCTTGGAAAAACGCCAGTCCGGTGTATATCGCCCAAATCGAAGCGGATGTGTTTTTCAACGCTATGCTGCGCAAGCATCGCTCCTTTACCGCACTGCCCCAGTATCCGGCATCCAGCCGGGATATCGCACTGCTGGTGCCCGAAAACATAACCCATATGCAGATCGAGGAATTTATCCGTCGTGCCAAAGTCGCCAATCTGGAATCGGTAAAACTTTTTGATATTTTTGCCGATGAGGATCTGCAGAAAAACAATTGCCGCAGTATGGCTTATTCTCTCACTTTCCGCCATCCGGAAAGAACCCTCAAAGATGATGAGATCAATTCCGCTATGGATAAATTGCGGACCAAACTGGAAAATGAACTCAAACTCAAATCAAGATAAGGAAAACTGTTATGATCGAAAAAGCTGTTACCAATGTCTATGAAGGAGTCCTTGACGCCGGTGATCTTAAAATCGGTATCGTCTGTGCCCGTTTCAATGAGTTTTTCGTCAGCAAACTGCTTTCCGGTGCGGTGGACTGCATCGTGCGGCACGGCGGAAGTGCCGCAAATATTTCAGTCGCTTACGTTCCCGGTTCCTACGAGATCCCGCTGGCGGTCAAAAAAATGCTGCAACTCAACAAATTTGATGCTGTGATCGCCCTCGGCGTGGTGATTCAGGGAGCGACTCCTCACGCCTCTTACATCAACAACGAAGTTTCCAAAAGCCTTGCCCAGCTCGGCCTGGAATCCGGCATCCCGGTCACCTATGGTATGATCACTGCCGAAAACCTCGATCAGGCTATCGAACGCAGCGGCACCAAAGCCGGAAACAAAGGTGTCGATGCCGCTCTGGCAGCAATTGAAATGGCAAATCTTGCCAAGGCGATGAAATAATATGCCGCAGATTTCTGACAACACGCGGGAAGAAATCCGCCATCATTCCAAACGGCTCGGCCGTGAAATCGCCATGCAGTTCCTTTACTCCTGCGAAATGCAGGAGCAACTTCCCGGAGCTGCGGCATTTGAGGCGTTTTTTGAAACTGCACAGGATGTTTTTGAGCTTTCCACCTCGCGGCTGGAAAGACGTGCCAGAGAATACGCCAGCCAACTCTATGAGGTGACGGCGGTCAATATGGAAAAAATCGACGGTATTATTGCAGACAACTGCCGCAACTGGGACTTCGACCGTATTTCGGGCGTGGACCGCAATATCCTGCGGGTCGCAGTGGCGGAAATGTGCTTCATACCGGAAATCCCGGCTATTGTCAGCATTGACGAAGCTGTCGGCATCGCCAGGGATTATTCCGGTTGTGAATCCGGAAACTTTGTCAACGGTATTCTGAATGCCATAAAAAACCAACTTCCGGAAAAAAAGTAAAAAATGGCTTTTTTTGATTTTTTCAAACGGGGACTGAAAAAAAGCACGGTAAAAATCAGCCGTGCTTTTGCCGCCATCCTCGGCGGAGTAAAACTCAAATCCGCAGAGGATTTTGATGAACTCGAAGCCATTTTGGTTGCTTCAGATTTCGGAATCTCTGCGGCAGGCAAGTTGACCGCTATGCTGAAAGAGCGTTACGAACTCGGACAACTCTCTGCCGAAGACGATTTGAAAAAAGCACTCCGGGATGAAGTCGTGGTAATGCTGAAAAAAAACCGCAGGGATATCAACATCGCCCCGGCGGGGACCCCCACGGTGATTTTAATGGCGGGAGTCAACGGCAGCGGCAAAACCACTACTATCGGCAAACTTGCAGACAAATTCGCCAAAGAAAATAAAAAAGTCATTCTAGCGGCGTGTGATACTTTCCGGGCGGCGGCGATCGAACAGCTTCAACTGTGGGGCGAACGCACCGGAGCAACAGTGATCGCTTCCCGGCATGGTGCTGATCCGGCAAGCGTCGCCTTTGATGCCGCCAATGCGGCGATCAGCCGTAATGCGGATTACCTCATCATCGACACCGCCGGAAGACAGCAGAATAATGCCGGATTGATGGCGGAACTGACCAAAATCCGCCGCACCGTTGCCAAAGTTCTGCCGGATGCTCCACACGAAGTATGGATGACTGTTGATTCTACATTCGGAGCAAACGTGTTGAGTCAGGCCAGGGAATTTTCCGCCGCCTGCGGAGTTACCGGACTGGTGCTTACCAAAGTTGACGGCACCGGGAGAGGCGGCATGATCGTAGCCCTCAATGAAGAATTTTCGTTGCCTACTTTCTATATAGGTCTTGGCGAAAGTCCCGAAGATTTGCAGGATTTTGATCCGGAAATGTATGCCGATGCCCTTTTCAGGCCGGATGGAGAATAATATGACAGCGGCAGAGCAGGACATTTTGTATATGACCGAAGCTCTGGCTCTTGCCGAAAGTGCCTGGGGTATGACCAATCCCAATCCGA
Source organism: Victivallaceae bacterium (assembly GCA_045654745.1). Taxonomy (GTDB): domain Bacteria; phylum Verrucomicrobiota; class Lentisphaeria; order Victivallales; family Victivallaceae; genus UBA1784. Next base: position 31,184 of record JAZONW010000081.1, read on the forward strand.
CTGTCGGGGCGGTGATCGTTAAAGAGGGCCGTATCATCGGCAGAGGTCTGCACCGGGAGGCAGGTTCCCCGCACGCTGAAATCAACGCACTGAAAGATGCCGGGGAAAACTACCCCGATGACATCCGCGGTTCGGTCATCTATGTCACTCTTGAACCGTGTTCAACTTACGGACGGACTCCGCCCTGTTGCGATGCCATTATCAAAGCAGGTTTTTCCAGAGTTGTTATCGGCTGTACCGACCCCAACCCTGCCCACGCCGGTAAAGGCATTGAGATACTGCAGAATGCCGGTATAAGTGTTACTTGCGGAGTTCTGGAAAAAGAATGCCGCTATATCAACCGGATGTTTTTTCACTGGATCACCACCGGCAAACCCTATGTCCTGCTGAAACTGGCGACGACCTTAGACGGCAAAATCGCCGCCGCCAACGGTGCGTCGCAATGGATAACAGGAGAAGCCGCCAGAAAAAGAGTTCAACTTTTGCGGCTGGCTTCTGACGCTGTAATGGTCGGAGCCGCCACTGCCAGAATTGATTCCCCCCGCTTGACTGTACGGGATTACAGGAGAAACCGTCCGCAGCCGCTCCGCATCGTGGCAAGTTCCTCAATGAGCAAAGCAGAACTGGATGAAATTTTCCCCGACGGCAACGCCATCACTGTTGATTTGCGGGAAACTGCCGCTTTTGAGCATCTGCTTGACAGCCTCGGCAGAGAAAACCGTATGATGCTGCTTATCGAAGGCGGCGGAGAACTTGCCGCCTCTGCACTTGCTGCCGGTATCGTTGACGAAGTGGAATTTCATATCGCCCCCAAAATACTCGGCGGCAGAGATAGCCGCAGTGCCGTCGGCGGTAAAAATCCTGAATCACTGGATATGGCAAAAAATTTATATGATACTCACTTGTGGAAATGCGGAAATGATTTTGTTATTTCCGGCTTGGTAAAAAAAGGATAAGCGTATGTTTACCGGATTAATAGAAGACATCGGGATCATCAAACAGAGAAGTGGGAAAACGCTGGTCATTTCTCCCTCTGCCGGACTGGAAAACCCGCAATATGGCGAAAGCATCGCCATCAACGGATGCTGTCTGACATTGGAAAAATGCGATGCCGACGGCAATCTGGTGTTTCACACGCTGGCAGAGACCCTGTCGCGAACCAACCTTGCCCACCTGCCGATCGGCAGCAGAGTCAATCTGGAAAGAGCCATACAGTCCGGAGCCCGTTTCGGCGGTCATCTGGTGCAGGGACACGTCGATACCACTGCGGCAGTACTCGATTATGCCGAACAGCCCAATGGAGATGTGGAAATGGTCATAGCTCTGCCGCCGCAACTTGCACCGGAAATAATTTCCAAAGGCAGTATCGCCATAGACGGCGTATCTTTGACTGTCAGCCGCAGAGCAAAAGACCGCTTTACGGTCTGTCTGATCCCGGAAACCCGCAAGCGCACTGCTCTTGCTGACAGACGCGGTTCAGAAGTCAATCTGGAAAGCGACATCATCGGCAAATATGTCCGGCACATCCTGGATCCGGGAGCAGAGGAGTCTGCCCGTCCGATCACTATGGAAAGATTGGCAGAGGCGGGATTTCTATGAAAAAAGTTTTTTTTCATACCGTCACCACCGCAGGACAGCTGGACTTTTTTCAGCGGACAAGACCGGATGCAGTTTTGGATATCAGCGGCGATTTGCTGAATACAGCAGATGACAGTGTAAAATGCGGAGGGATAAGAGATATTATTTCGCCGCAGTTGACCCGCTTGATTGCCGGTGAAAAACTGCCGGTGCAGTCTGATTTCATCCAGCTTTTCCGCGAGCGGAGCCGGCGGGCGGCACAATTGAATGCATCATTTGTCACCGCTGATTTTGATCCGCTTGCCTGCTGCAATGATGAGAACAAAGAAAAAAAAATGCTGGAATTTATTTCCGGCCTGC
>JAZONW010000082.1:0-8012 GCA_045654745.1 Victivallaceae bacterium
GGATTCAAATATCGACAGTTATTCCGACCGTATCGCTCTTGCCGCCCTCGGTATTCCCAATGAAGTACACGGCAACGCCGATATGATGCAGGCGTTTCTTGATAACAGCCGTCAGCGTTTTGCGGCATTGATGCCGGAAAAAGTCCAGCCGTCAGCGGTCGGATTCGGTCTTGCATCTGAAGTGCTCCAAAACTACAAACCTGAAGATTACCGTTATCTGGCGGCTCATTTGGATATCATCGGCGATATCGCCAAACGCATTGCCAAATCTCCTGTGACTTCGCTCAACGGCTTTATCGTCAGAGATGCAATGCCTCCCGCCACGGAAAAAGATGATTGGTCGCTTGCTTCCAGTTTCAAAGAGGACGGCAGCCTGAAATTTGCCCATTACACTTTTGAAGTTACCGGCAAGCTTGATGCCATCCGCGATCTTGCCAAAAAACTCGATGAAGCAGTTAAAGAAAACCGGGTCTATGTCGTGCGTGCGATTTCAATCTATACTCTTGATGAAGACAACGCCAGGGTCGAAGCACAGCTTCATCCGACCGCCCGTCAGGAAAAAGAAGAAGTTGTCGAGCAGCCCAGAAGATCCAGCCGCAGCCGCCGCGGCAGCAAAAGAAATTCTGATGACAGTGCCGCTTTGGTCAGACAGCAGGAAATGGAAAAGAGAAAACGGGAATTCGAAAAATCTCTGCCGGTTCAGCAGCGTACCGGTTACGGTGTTGAACTTGTGGGCAACAACCGCGAATGCCGTGCTGTTTTTGACGTCGATTATTGTATTCATGAATAATTTTAATATCGGAGACATCCATCGTGGAAATAATAAAACGCTATTATGAAAAGTTGATACTGCTGGCATCTCTGCTGGTATTTATCATCGCCATGATCTTTGTATTGGTCATGGATGCCGATACCCATGAAATAAGCGACGAAAAACTTGAACTGCCCAAGTTCAGAGCGGATTATGTCGCAGCCCAGCCGGGAGATCCCAAGCTCAACGTTATGTCCGAGATTTCCCGTACCGGTATGATTTGGGAAAAATCCGTCGTGCGTGATGCCGCACACCACAGCAATCACAGCAGTGATCTGGTGATGTTCCCCGGTATTGCCCGTTGTCCTGATCTCAAATGCAATAAACTGATCCCCATTTATTATTTTTCCGGCAAAGAATGCCCTGAATGCGGATTCAAATTGCCCGTGCCTGAGCGTCCCAGCCGCAAACTGCGGGTCGCTTCTGATGATGACCGCGACGGCGATGGCATTTCTGATGATCTGGAAGACAAATACGAGTTGGATAAAAACAATGCCGCAGATGCACTCTACGACAAAGACAAAGACGGATTTTCCAATGTTTACGAAGTCGAACACTGCACCAGTCCCAATGCTCCGATGAGCCGTCCGCCGCTGTGGTACCGTTTGCGTTTCGGTGCAGTGCGCCGCATCAAACTGCCGGTTGAATTCAAAGCACTTGCCGCCGTTGGCGATGATCCCAGAATGTGGGATATCCAGATCAACAACGAGCAGCGCCGCAGAAATGGACGCCCCTACGGTACTATGCTGATGCAGCTTGACAGCTCCATCAAAATCGAGGGTGTTGACTATAGAATCGTCAAAATCGACCGTAAGATCGATCAGAATAATCAGGATGTTTCCACCATCACTCTGCGCGAAGAGACCCAGAGAGATAATCCGGAAGAAATTCTGATGACAGTCGGTCAGCCGACTTACACCGCCGATCAGCGCGTCGTACTTAAAGATGTTTCCGATCCTGATGCCGAAATCGTAGTCCGTCCCGGCGAGAAATTCACTGTGGGCAACGGCAGTATCGGTTTGGAAGAATACATTCTCAAAGAATTTGATACCCAAAAGAATGTAGTTGTGTTGCTTAAGCCTGGCATGGCCGGAGAAGAGCCTGCCGCTTTGGATAAAGACGGAAGAGCGATGATCGTTACCGACAGCAGTGAAATCCCCGAAGACAGCAGAGTGGAAAAAGAACCTGCTGTTTCCGGCACTGATGACAGCAGCACCGCTCCTGGACGCAAGTAAACGAACCATAATTTAACATATAAACGATACGGGGGAAAAACCTATGAGAAAAACACAGTGTATTCCGTTGCGTTTTGCAGTGTCTGTCGGCGTTATGCTGGCGGTAGTTTCTGCAAGCGTCGGGGCGGCGGAGGTGAAATCCGCATCCCTGATCCACCTGGGGCGTATCAAGGCAACAGAGGCGGATCGCCGGGCAAAACTGAATGAAGCCGAGGCTCTTTATGCCAAAGGCAAGTACAGTGAAGCCCGTGATGCCGTCAGTCAGGTTGCTGCCGCACTTCGTCAGGATCAGGAAAAAATCAACGCAGAAGTACTGAAATCGCTGGAAAAAGCCGCAAAACGTCTTGACTTTGAGATCAGCCGCGACTGGGGCAAACAGATTTTCCGTACAGCCCAGATTGCCGCTGGTGATGAACGTTTTGAGGACGCCATTGCTCTGGCCGGTCAGGCACAGGGCATTGATCCGGCTCTCAAAGACAAAGTCAACGATCTTATCTCTTTCTGCCGCAAGCAGATGACCAACCGCGAACAGCGCAAAGTCCTCGCAGTCGACGGATTTGCTCCGGAAGTCAAAAAAGGGCAGAAAGATGTCCGTCAGCTGCTCCTCGCCGCAGAAGTTTTCATCAACAATAAAGAGCCGATGGAAGCTCTCCGCAGGATCGAGCAGGTTTTCATCATTGATCCCACCAATGCCGCGGCTATCGAAAAAGCCGACCGCATTTACAGTATGCTTTATGCTTACGCTGAAGGCAGACGCAAAGCTGACAACGACAGCATCGTCACCGGCGGTACCTGGCAGTGGGTCGAACCGGTTTTCCCCGCTATTACCGGCAAAGCCAATCCGACTGAACACGGTTCAGTCAAAGGAGCTGACAATCAGCAGATGCTTTCCCGTATGGACAACATCATTTTCCCGCAGGTGGAATTTGATGGTGCCGCGGTGGGTGTGGTGCTGGATTGGGTTTCCCGCCGCAGTGTTGTTTTTGATGCCGAAAAACGCGGCGTCGTGATCAACAAAAACCTGCCCGCCGGAAGCGAATCTCTCAATGTTTCCCTCAGCCTTAAAAATATCCCGATGAGCGAAGTCATCCGTTATATCTGCCAGCAGACCAATATGAAATACCGGGTCGATGGTGATGTGGTGACGATCGGACCGGAAATCAACGAAATGATTTCCCGCCGTTTTTCCGCTCCTTCTAGTTTGATCGGTTATGTCGCCGGTGAAAGCGGTGATTCCGGTGAAGCCGCTTCTGCAGACAGCGAATCCGAAGACGGTGCCACCAGCAAAGGTGCTGACGGCAATGCTGTTGTTACCGTTTCCAAAGGTGCAGCCGTTACCGAAGCCCAGTGGAAAAATTACTTCGAAAAACGCGGAGTCAAGTTCCCCCAGGGCAGTACCGTCCACTACATCAAAGCAGCTAAAATGCTGACTGTTTACAATACTCCTGAAAATCTCAACCAGCTCGACGTTTTGCTGCGTCAGTTGGAAATGGTCGGCAATCCGCCGCTTATTATGGTTGAGATCAAGAGTATCGAAGTCGCTGAAAATGATTATCAGGAACTTGGTTTCGAATGGTCTCTCGGCAATTGCGGCACCAAAGGTACCGACAGTTATTTCGGCAGCAGCCTGACTATGGATGCCAATGGCAACACCAGTGTCGATGCCGGTGAAAAATTCGGCTGGCTGATCGGTCAGGGTATCAATACTCTCGCCGGCGGTTTTGTCCGCACTATCCGCGGCGGCAATACCACGACTGAGTCCCCCGCCAGTGCGATCGTCAACAACTGGAATATTTTCCCGACACTTTTCGGTTCTTCCCATCCTTTCGGATCGGATCTGCCGCTTAACATCTCTCTGACCATCAACGCTATGGATCAGAATGAACGTACTGAAACTCTTTCTGCTCCCAAAGTCATCACCAGCAACGATGTGGAAGCATCCGTCAAACTCGGTAAAACCTATTACTTCCCCGAGTCCTGGGATGAACTGGAAGTCGAAGTCGACACCAGCGATGACAACAGTGTCACCACCATTACTCCTCCGGTGCCGGATTTCCCCGAAGAAGGTACTGAAATCGGTATTAAATTCTCGGTCAAACCCAGAGTTCTGCCTGACAACCGCACCATCCGTATGCATCTGGCTCCCGCCATCAGCATTTACGAAGGCGACGACGAATGGCCCATCTCTCTCAAATACGAGAGATTGACCCAGAATGGCTGGGAACCCGCTCCTGACCGCAACATCACCTATGTGATCAGCAAACCGATCATCGCCAAACGCGAAATGGATATGACTGTTGATCTTGACAATGGTGAAACCGTGGTTCTGGGCGGATTGGTGCACAGCGAAACCGTCGCCCGCGTGGATAAAATTCCGCTGCTCTGCGATCTGCCGCTGATCGGCCGTCTTTTCCAGAATTCTGCCGAAAACGCCAGACGTACCAATTTGCTGTTCTTCGTCACCGCCCGTCTGATCAGTTATGACGGTGTGCCGATTGAGAGAGATAATATTCCGGGCGTTCCGGATTTCAACCGTTAATCAACTCCGGAGAAAAACATTATGCGGAATAAATTTTTAATTCTTTCTTTTGTTCTTGCCGGTTCCGCCGCATTGGCAGTCAATGCGGTAAATGCGGAATCAGATGCCGCCGCCGTCCGGATCAATGTCGGTCGGCAGGAGGTCGAGACCAACGCTATGAAACTGGTCAGCGAAGGCAATGACCTGCTCAGTGATGGCAAATATTTTGAGGCACGTGACTGCTATATCAAAGCCAAGCAGGAACTGCAGAAATACAACGCACCTCTTTTTGAGGAAAAAATCGCTTTCTGTGACAAACAGATCGCGGTCTGCTACTACGAAAAAGCCGAAGAGGCTATCGACAAAGCTGAGAGTTTTTCTCTGCAGCGCGATTTCGAAGAAGCAATCAAACTCTGCCGGGAAGCCATCAAATACTGCCCGGAACAGGCCGCAAAACTGGAAGACAAAATCGCTACTTTGAGCGAGCATCGCGATGCCGCTGCCGCCAAAGATGCTGTTTCCTCCAAAACTCTGCTGCCCAACAAGGAAAATCAGGAATACAAAATCGAAGTCCTGATGGAACAGGGTCGTCGTCTGGTCGCTGCCAAACAGTACACCAAGGCACTGAAAAAATTCCGTGAAGTTCTGCTCATCACTCCGTATCACGCTGATGCAGTGCAGTGCATTCAGATGCTCAACAACCGCCTCGGTGAACTCGGTCTGAAACGTTATGTCGGTTCCCGCCGTAAACTTATCGCCGAAGCTGAATGGAAATATGCCATTCCCCTGCGTCCGGATGCCAATGCCAATGCCGGTACCAATATGCTGGAAGGCACTCCCAAGGCCAAAGTTGAGCAGGAAGGCGATTCTCTCGTCCGCAAAATGCAGGAAATCGTCATTCCCTCATTCAAATTTGACGACGCTGATGTCGCTACTGTTATCAAAGGTCTTTCTGATCTTTCCCGTCGCTATGATGCGGATAAACAGGGAGTCAATTTCGTTCTCCGCCGTCCGGTCAAAGCGGCTGTTGCCGACAATGTCAGCGGCGAAAGCAGTGTGGTGGATGAATCCGTCAGCAAAGACAGCAAAACCGCTACCGGCGATGTCTTTGCCGATACCTATGTTTCCATGGATCAGCGCAACCAGAATCTGCTCTCGCTGGTGAAACAGCTTTGTCAGCAGGCAAACCTCAGCTACCGCGTGGAAAAATTCGCGGTGGTCGTCGCTCCCAAAGGTCTGGCTCTGGATGATCTGGAAACCAAACTTTTTGCGGTCAACATCCCCGAAGGTCAGGATCAGAATATCGAAACTGTCTTTAAGGCTTCCGGCGTGACTTTCCCGCAGGGTTCCAGACTTTTCTATGACAACAAGATCAACCGTCTGGTTGCCATAAACACTCCTGACAACTTGCAGAAAATCGAAGAATGCCTCAAAGCATTTGATGAAGACACCCCGATGATCCAGGTGATGGTCAAATTCATCGAAATCAGTCAGAATGACCTGGATGAACTGGCTTTCAACTGGCAGTACAGTGTCAACAGCAACAAACCGCTTTCTGTCAATGGTGAAGCAAAACACACTATGGTCACCAAAGAAAGCAATCAGCTGTTGCGTTATTACAGACCTGAAGCCGCCAATGAAGTCGTTTCCAATCCCACCAATGATGCCACCTTGCAGTATATCTGGCAGAATCAGGATGGAACCAAGATTTCTGCACAGATGTTCGCTCTCAACTGGGCTGACAGCAGCGATGTGCTGTATTCTCCCAGAATAACCACTCTGGATGGTGAAACTGCCCGTATCGGTATGTACACCGAGCGTTATTTCCCGCAGGACTGGGAAACCGCTGATGTCGAAAGCAGTGAAGATCAGCTTATACGTCTCTATGCTGTCGATCCCCAGCCGGAATTGGATAACCTGCAGAAACTCGGTCTCTCTTTTGAGATCACTCCGCAGATCATCGACAAAGACAACGGTCTGATCAAGATCCCGATCGAATTCCCGATCCGTACATTTATCGGATACAAAGTTTACGATGCCCGCAGCTACGATCTGGACGGCAATGTTGACGGTGAATACTATCAGATGCCGATTTTCAACGACCGCAGTGTCCAGACCGAAGTTATCCTGCGCGACGGTGAAACCGTTATCCTTGCCGGTATCGCTACGGATATTTCCACCATCGTACACGACAAAATTCCGATTCTGGGCGATCTCCCGCTTATCGGCAGACTTTTCCAGTCCCGCTATACCGATTCCCAGAAAGGCAATCTGTTGATATTCCTCACCTGCCGTCTGGTGAAATCTGATGGCAGTGCCTACAATCCGGGTGCCGGCAGCAGCCGCGGTATCCCCTCATTCGGGCGTATCAACTGATAACTCGATGTACTTTGAGCCGACCCTTTGCCGGGTCGGCTTTTTTTTGTGCAACTGCGGGTAAATGATTGCACTTTTTATTTCAGAGTGTTATATTATTGCTGATTCAAAACCACAGGGAGTATCGGAATGCCGGAGCGGGATATCATATTGCAGTCAGATGATGCGGAACTTTCGGCGATGTGTACGCTGGATTTCTGGCGGGCGACCGGAAACGGCGGTCAGAAACGCAACAAAACATCAAGTGCAGTACGCGTCAGGCTTACCGGTACGGATTTCTCTGCCGAAGATTGTACCGAACGCAGTCAGCACCGCAACCGTGCCAATGCTCTGGCAAAACTGCGGATGAGTGTTGCCCTTGCGGTCAGGAAGCCTTTTGCCGGACTTGTCCGTCAGAAATGTGCGGTCATTCACCGGGATTATCCGTTGTATATGGCACAGATTTTTGATGCTCTGGCAGAATCGGGTTGGGAAATGGTTCCGGCGGCGGAAAAAACCGGACTTTCGCGGACTGCCCTGTGGAAAATTTTGTCAAAAGACACTGTTGTCTGGCAGGAATTCTGCCGGAAACGCCAGGAAAACGGACTTGTCAGATTGGAGCCGGCAAAATAAAATGTTGCGATATTTTTTACGGAGAACTGCATATTCAGTGCTGGTCATCATCGGAGTCGTGCTGCTGACTTTTCTGCTCTTTGATCTTTCTGCGGGCGATCCCGCCGCGGCTGTGCTGGGAAAAAATGCCCGTCCGGATGAAATAGAATCACTCCGGAGAGAACTGGGGGCGGATCTGCCGCTTTTTTACGGCAGACTCTGCAGCAGTGAAGCATTTGAATCCATTCCGGAAAAAGATTTTGTCTGGTGCCGTCGCAATTTTGCCTCTGAAACATTGCTATGCCGGATAAAATATCTTTCCGGCAAAAAATATGAGGAATATCTGTCACCGCAAATCGACAATATCAAAATCGCAGTGCCGCCGGGGGAAAAGGTGGAAAAAACGGAGTTTTTCCGGATACAGGAAAATCCTTTCAACAGCCGTTTCCTGCGGGCGCTGGGGGAAATAAAGTCGGAGGCC
>JAZONW010000083.1:0-1748 GCA_045654745.1 Victivallaceae bacterium
CTCCGGAGAAAACGCGGAGAGAAAACAGGAATTGCTTGCCCGCAAAGCGGAAATCGAAAAAGAGATATCTTCCGGCATAGAGGACAATGCCGAAGAATTGGAAGAGATCACCGTTGAATTGCAGGATATTGACGAAAGTCCTTACGACAAATACCACCGTCTTGCCGGCGAGGTCGAGGCCCGCAATGCAGTTGAGCGCAGCCAGATCATCGATTTTGACGACCGTATGGAAACTCTTCTCGCCGAAACCGCCGATGTCGCCGAAGAAGATAAGATCTATTTATTTAATAATATTGGAGTAAGTTCTCTGGCACAACCGTTTACAGATGCACAAAAAAGACAAATACTTGCTCTTGTACCGGAAAACGGAGTAGATGTTGTCAAAAAGATACTTTATGGCGGTTCAATCACCCGCAACGGTAACACAGTTCATTTCGATGGTAAAAACAGTCATGCACTGAAATTACATTTAGATGCTCCCGGTTTTAATCCCCGGCGCGGTGCAGTTACTATTGAAGAAATTGAAAAGTATCTGCCGCTTGCTCTGGCTCAGAATCCAACCTTAGAAACAAGAAAAAATAAACGGAATCGCAAAACAACAAACAAGAAATTTATAGTTGTTAAAAATGGCGTAAGGTATACTCTTGTGACAAGTTTCAAAGGTTATTACAGGTCATTTTACAGCAATAAAAAAAGCGCTGGCGAAGTAAATTCGCATAAAGCGGGGTCCGCCTCAAGCCAGCACTCAACATATAATATAAACCCATTTGCGAAAAAGTCAAGTAAATATTCAGTTACCGGAAAGCCAAACCGTGCTTATTATCAGGTGCCGTGGAAAGAAGGATTACAAAGAGTAGTAACCGACAGGAGCGTCAGGGAACCGGTATTTGTATCTGAAACTCCGGAAATCTTCAAAAAGATTGGTTTTACTTCTTTGCCAATGCTGATGAATATCCGGCATCTGCGATTGAATTATTATAACAGAACTGATTTTGAAAAGATGTTCGGACCAATGCGTCAAGGTGAACACACCCATAACCTGCGGAATAAACTGGAAGATCTTCCTAATGCGTTGGCGCACCCCCTCGCTATTGTTGTTAACAAAACGCCAAATGCAACACCCGGTTCTGTTGTTGCCATCACTGATATGAATGTAAATGGCAAAAAAGTTGTTGTGCCTGTTCTGATCAAGAGCGTAAGCAAGGTTGCAAACGGGCGCATTGACTCTCATTTGGTACTTACTGTTTATGATTCCCAAAATTGGGCTGAACAGTTTCTTGAACCAGCAATCAAAGCGGAGAAAAACGGCATCGGTATACTCTATTTTGATGGAACAAAAGCCAGCCGATATGGTGCCTATAGCAAAAAGATAGGGAGCATACCAACTGGCTTTGTACATAACATAGCAGATATTGGAATGAAAGTCAAGCCCCAAACTGAAACTTTGCAGTTTAAAAAATGGTTTGCAAATTCAAAGGTTGTGGATGCCGATGGCAATCCGCTGGTGGTGTATCATGGCAGCTCTGCTGTTTTCAGTGAATTTTTGCACCGTTATTCTTACCGAAATGGAGCTGCCGAGGGCAGAGGATTTTATTTTACTGCTGATGAAGCAAAGGCAGAAGGATACAAAACATCCGAAGGCAAGCTTTATGAAGTATATCTGCGTTTGCAAAAGCCGCTTGATCCGGACGCATTGACTATAACCAGAGCCGAAGTTGAAAAAATCATCCGTACCATAGATACAGATG
>JAZONW010000084.1:0-1637 GCA_045654745.1 Victivallaceae bacterium
CCCTCTCCGGAATTGCTGTAAACATTACCCAAGAGCATCTTGACCATCAGTCGGGCATCATCGCTGAATATCCCGGCAGTTCCTCCGGTTTCGCTCATCAACTTAAATAACGCCTCCGGAGTGGCATCATCGGCAAGAAACCACGGGTTGCGTGGCAGTGTGCCGATTTCATGTTCGAGCATTGTCAACTCTTCTTCAAATTCCTGACGTTTATTTCCTTTGAGTCCCGGCTTACTCAATGCTGTTTCCAAGTTCTGCATCAAAGCAAGATTACGGCGGTATTCTTTGATTTTTTGTTTGTATGCAGGATCTTTTTTCTTCATCCAACTGTAAAACGGCAAAAGTGCCGGTCGGAAGGTGACCGATTTGCGTTCTCCACGGGCGGCAAAGACAATTGCATATAAATTAGCCCGTCCGATAAAGCCGCGTTTGCGCTGAAAATAGACATTGCGTCCGATTGCCATTCCCACAGCGGCAAGAACAGCTGTCGCAGACATTGCTACCGGGACTTTGCGGGAAAGGGAAATCCCTTCAGCCATATTCCGGAGAACTGGCGGTAATGCTTCCACAGGAAACGGCGGAGGATCATCCAGTTTCAGCGTATCTTTTATCGGCTGCCATTCCTGATATTTGGTCTCCTCCGGAATGGCACTTTCAATGGTTTTGATCGTATCATCAATATTCATTTTGTGGTAAAATCCTTATTTTGTCGATTTTGTCGACGTCTTTTAATGTATTTATCCGCATTTTCATTTTTTCACTGCGGGATTAAGATAAAGCAATCTCTGCCGTACTCCGTTGCTGCTGCGGATCGCTCCCGGCGTTCGTGAACTGCGGCTTTCATTTTTGCACGCACCGTCACAGCCGAGAAGTTCCAGATTGTTGCGAAAGAGTGTTTCTTCCACTTTTTCTGTCCACTCTTCGGCATTTGCACAGTTGACGGCAAGCAGACAATGAATGGATTTGTTTCCGGAAAATGTCAACGCCGCAATCGGCAGCCCTTTATCCAGCATCGCCATATAAAAGGCGTATTGCTGCTGCAGAGGTTTGTCATCAAATTCCAGTACCGCATAGCGGAAAAGAGCCACACACGCATCGGAAACAAAACTTGGAATATTGTTTGCTTTCATCACCGGTTTCCCGGTCAGCGGATTCGGGCGAAAGAATTCTGCCACGCACGGATGAACAAGATGCTCTTTTACACTTTTTATGCACCGTTGCTGTTCGGCGGCATTGGCAAGAGGTGTACCGACAAAGAGCATATCATCAGGATCATACAAAGACTCCAATACCGCACAAAAATCTTTTTCATCGGATTTTTCCAACAGGCGGTATGGAGAACGCTCCCACAATTCGCAATCCAGTTCCATTTCAGAATAGTTACTGTATGGCTGGATGATGCTTGCAAAAGCTTTTTCTCCATCAAACCTGTCCGGATGGCGGTAGGCTTGCACCGGTACTGTTCCGGAATCCTGCTTTGCATAGAACAGCAATGTGCCGATGGTGTGATTGCCATTCAAATTCTGCCACGCACGGCGTATTTGATTTTTGTCCTGATACCTGGTTGTCAAGCTCCACTGCTCAAAGACATCATACGGCACACCGCAGTTTTTCAAAGCAATACAGATGGCGTTCCA
>JAZONW010000085.1:0-3069 GCA_045654745.1 Victivallaceae bacterium
CCGATAATGGCACAGAGAACGATATCCACTTCAGGAGAGGTCACCATGTCGATCAGAGCCTCTTCTCCGCAGCAGGCCTTGCATCCTGCGGGCAATTTGGTTTCAAGTGCCGCCAGGCGTGCCGGATCGGTCGTTGCCACGCGTGCCGGATGAAAAATATGTGCCTGCCGTGCCAGTTCGTCAATATTGCTGCGGGCGGCAAGTCCGACAACTTCAAAACGCTCAGGATACGCCGCAAGTTCCAGCGCGGCATTTTTACCGATGGAGCCTGTTGCTCCCAGAACTACAACTTTTTTTCTCATATACCGTATTCTCTTTTTTACTTGTTTGTTCGTGTCTACTGTATTTTGCATAACAATATCATTTTTTTTGCGAGGATTCACGGCAGTGAAGAATTGCTTCAAGGCAATCACGCGCTGATTGTTTTTTACCGTCAAGTCTTAAAGTGAATTTCTGCCACAAACGTTCAACAAGCTGGTCATTGTCAAATCCTATTGAGGTCAGACGCGGAAAAAAATATTCACACTGACTGATGTTGTCAAAACTTGCCGCAAGACAATCATCCGGTATCCTGATGCCGCAATCCCGCATGGCGGCAAGAGCCGCAAACGCCCGGTAATCATCATGAAAGATGAAACCATCCGGCAGCTTTTTGCACTGCTGCAGCCATGAAGTCATTGCATTACAGATATCAGCCAGTTCATCTTGAGGCTTGTATAACATAAAATCCGGCTCCGGCAATCCATGCTCAAGCAGTGCCTTTTTAACGCCGTCCTCACGCCGGGAATGTGAGTTGCGGGTATGCGAAACGATAACAATATTCCGGCAACCGGCAGATATCAGATGTTTTCCCAGACGGTAGCCGTTGTTTTCCTGATCAAGTATCAGCATTTCTGCGGTATTGCAATTCGCCTTTCCGAACAGAAACAGCGGAAAATCTTCTCCGAATCTGCGGCTGACCAGCCCTTCCAGCACCCGTACCTGATCGTCATGAACGATCATCCCGGCAAAAAGAGCATCAAGATCATGCTGCAGCAGCCACTGATAATTTTCAGGCGCATTTTCACAGATCAACAGCTGATAACCGCAACCGGTGAGAAACTTATTGAATTTGATGCAAAACTCCGCCCGCACCGGATTATACAGCTGAGAAACCAGCAGTCCGATCGTTTTGCTCTCTCCGGTAACCATATTACGGGCATTCCGATTGGGAATATATCCCATGCTGTCAGCAAGTTTCCGGACTTTGTCCTTGGTTTTTTGGCTGATATCACCTTTATCCGCCAACGCCCGTGAAACAGCTGTTACGGATAAACCGGCACGTTGAGCAATATCCTTTAAACGAACTTTCACTTGAATATATCCTGTCTGATTATATGAATACACAGTCTAATATAGCATACATGCCTGAACTTTTCAAAAAACTTTCAGCAGGATACAGCTGTTGAAGGATCCAAGCAGGTATTGGCACAATAGAAAATGCGGTTGTAAAAAGAGCATGATTGAAAATATACTTGACAATTATATTTTTTATGCTAAATTATTCTTAACAACTTAAACGATAAAGTAAACTGTTGGAAAGATTGAAGAAATGGATTATTTTACACCGCAACCACCTGGAAGAGAAAAACTTATTGAAAAGTCTCCTCCGGTTGAGCGCTATTCTCCCGATGATGCCGAATATTTCTTCGGTTATTTTGACAAATCCCCCTGGAACAGCCGTGGAGAACTGCTTGGACACAAGGTGTGTTTTTCTCACCGGCAGCCGCGCTTCGGAGATAAAGCGGAACTCGGAAAAATTACCTCAAAAACTTTTACACCGTTTGCCGCGACTTCGGCCTGGTGCTGGCAGATGGGCTCAATGCTGCAGTATATGGATGATGACAGCGTTATCTTCAATGACTGGGAAGACGATAAATTTGTTTCCCGCCACTGCAGGATCGCTGATGGAAAAATACTCAAAACCTGGGAACGGCCGGTCTACTGTCTTTCTCCGGACAAACGCTTTGCGCTCAGCACCGACTTTGCACGCCTTGACAGGGAACGCCCCGGTTACGGCTACACCGGAGTCTGGCACTCAGGATTGCTCAATGCCGCTCCTGATAACGATGGTATATGGAAACTTGATCTTGCAAGCGGCAAATCAGAACTTCTTTTCAGCTATCGGCAGCTGCAGGATTTCTGCCATGTTCCTTCAAGTTACAGCCAGCCGGTTTGGGTCAACCATCTGTTGATTTCCCCGGACGGCAAACGTTTCGTTTTTGTTCTGCGCTGGCGCCTGGTGTGTGCCGACCGGGGTATGCGCTTTGAAACCATGCTGCTCACAGCAGGAACTGACGGCAGTGATCTTTTCCTTTTAAACAACGAGGGTATGAGCAGTCATTACACCTGGATAGATCCGCAACGCATCATCTGTTTTGCCGACCGTTGCCGTGCAGGATATCAATATTACATATTTACCGACAAAAGCTGCGAAGAAACGCCGCTTTCTCCCGGAGCATACTGGGGCGATGGACACTGTACTTTCAGCCGGGATCACCAATGGATGCTTTCAGACAGTTATCCGTGGCCGGGCAATTCCTTCCGTTCGCTCTATCTCAGATGCAATCAAACCGGCACGGTGTATGAACTCGGACGCTTCTTTGCTGATCCAAAATTGCCCAATCCGGCAAGATGTGATCTGCATCCCCGCCTTTCAGCCGACAACAGGTTGGTTTGCTTTGACTCCGTACACGAGGGTAAACGCGGAATTTATATCATGGATATTTCAGAAATAACAGGTGAAAAATAACTGGGAGAGTACAATCATGACAAAAAAATCAAAATCCGGTACAGTTTGGATGCAGCTGCAAAAAAACACTTTACGCTTTTTCCCCTTTATCCGATCAAGTTTTACTCTCATAGAACTGCTGGTGAATGTTACTTGTCAAACAGGTGTTTTGTATAACCGCTGCGGCATGCTGTTATCAAAGGGCGGCGCGTTTGTACGGATGAGTACGGATAAGTACGGAAGGGTACGGAGTCAGGCGCCGCAGAATACGGCTGGTTTCGCCCAACAACAAAATACCC
>JAZONW010000086.1:0-1750 GCA_045654745.1 Victivallaceae bacterium
AGCATCTGCAAGCACAAATACACCTTGCCACGGCGGAGCTTCAGCGGAGACGGGTCCCTCACCATCGCCTTGATTTGCCGTCGACCTTGCATCACACCTTGTCCCGGCGTAGCCTCGTGCGAAGACGGATGCATCCACCGATTGCAATCAAACCGCTTTATTATTTGACAAATCACCCCTTCTGTGATATATTTTCATACACCAACTGTGGGTATTACAGGTTATAACATAAAAGTTTCACAAAATTTAGGACAATAACAAAAAATGACTATTCCTTTGGACATCAGGATTTTCAATATTGTGTACGAAAGCGGAAAATATCTGCTTCCTGCCTTGCTGGTACTGTGGCTGGTCTGGCTGATTTATGTTATAATCTTGCGTAAACGCAAGCAGTTTTTGTGGACTTCAGCGGCATTTATCAGCATATTTATAATCGGCGGAGTATTCACCTGGAGCGGCTGGCATTACCGGATGAAATTGTATGAACGCTATGCCCTTGTGCCGCCGGATTCCGGGAGAGCTGACGTAAACTCTCCGCAAAAAATTTATAACATCAACCGGATGCCTGCTGAAGTACGCCGGGAATATGCAAAAAACAATTACCGCCCCCGGAAACGTCAGATTTTCGGTCAGATCGTTTTGGTATTTTTGCTCACTCCGGTCACATTACTCGGTCAATGGCTCCTCTTTCTGCTCTTTTTCCGCTGGAAGAAACAGCCGGAAAATCCGGACTCCACCATCGTTCCGCCGGATTGGAAATTCCGCCTTGCCCGGGCGGGATTTATTGCCGGAGCGATTCTGGGGTTCGGTTCGGTATGTATGATTGGCGATATTACCAACTGGCTGCTGTGCAGCTGCATCCCGCTGATTCTGCCGCTTTATTTCGGTAAGTGGAAAAACTGGCGCATTCCGGCAATCATCCTCACGCTGATTTTCCTCTATTTTGGAACAGTTTCCTGTATCCTGGCCGCCCGCCGTTCCCGAAAAATTTTGAAGGCAAAATATAAAACTGAATTTTTAACTTCCGCTCAAAAGCCCGGATGCCTCGGAGCAAAGGTATTCAACGATCCGGAGTGGCAGAAATATTTTGCAGAACTCAAACAGAATCCGGATAAATTTGAATTTCTGCTTTTCTTATTCCCCGATACAGCAGAAACAAAAATCCACATCTGCAACTTTGAAAATGCTTCAACCGGAGTGCTGGCGGTGATGATCGCTGAAAAAATCACCGGCTCATCATGGACAAATTATGACGGCAATGATCAACTTTTGATTACAGCGGTCAATCAGGCAAAAACAGCTTTCCCGCAGCACGCACCGTTGAAAAAAGTTTTGACTGCCCCGGTAAGCTGCCGCGAACTGCAAGAGTTTTTCCGCAAAGCATATTCAGGTAAATAAAATTTTCATCAGCAACAGAGGAATCATGTAATGAACAGCGCCAGCAATAATCACGTTAAAGGCAAAACCGGTATTCTGATTTTGAAAATTCTGATTTTCGGCATTGGTATTGCCGGAACGTGCTTTCTTTGGGTTCTTGGAGGATTGATGATCGCTTTCGGCTTTGTAAATCAGACCCCGATGGTAATTTTCATGACCCTTGTACTGCTTTCGCTGCTGGTCATGTTATATGCTTTTCTGTTCTGCAAAACGCGAAAAATCTGGAAATATTCCGGAGTTGCCGCGCTGTTTTTTGTGCTGATATTGTGCGCTATTCCCGCATACCGCTACTTTGCGGTGGAGCGTTTCAAAC
>JAZONW010000087.1:0-21943 GCA_045654745.1 Victivallaceae bacterium
TTCAGATTCTCTCTGCCATATTTGAGTATCTGCGTTTTTGAACCAAGAATCTCCCACATGATGATAAACTCTTTGTGTGATGACAGAGTAATTTTCTTCGTACTTATTCGTTTGGCATCCTGCTATGAATAGAAAAGAAGCTGACAATAAAAACAAAAATTTTTTCACGAAAAGTTCTCCTTTTTATCAGGGATAATATAATTCTAGGATAGCGATATTGCAAACAGTTGGAAAATCTCATTTTTCATTTATCTCATCATATGAGCGAAGCGAATGCTTCATATTTGAAGTGAAACGGGAAATGCTTCATAGCGGAATAAAATGGAGCTACTTCATCTGTCAAGGCTGTTTTATGAAGCGCACCGTTGGTGCATGAAGCACGGCTTCGCCATATGGAGCGGCACTGTGTGGCATGATGCGAAGCCTTTTCAGGCTTCATATTTTTTGCCCCGGGAAAAAAAATGGTCGGGGTGGCGGGAGTCGAACCCGCGACATCTTGCTCCCAAAGCAAGCGCGCTAGCCACTGCGCTACACCCCGAAACAAAAAACCCAGGATTTTCAACCTGGGTTTCTCATAATACAATAAATTGGTAGCGGGTCCCAGACTCGAACTGGGGACCTGCGGATTATGATTCCGACGCTCTAACCAACTGAGCTAACCCGCCGCCGTTCTTATAAGATACCCCTCAAAAACCATTTTTCCAAATGGTATTGAGAAAAAAAACAGAGTTTTTTAAAAAATTTCCGGCAAAGCATCCGGTTTATTTTCCAATTTTTCAAAAATTTCGCACTGCATACCTTTTTTAAGAGTGCCGAAATCCCCCCGGTAAACAGTTGCTCCGCTGACAAATGAACGGCAGCTCTGGATACGCAGTACCACATCCTGCGATTTGACTTTGTAAAGCAGTCCGGGGAAAACTCCATTGACACTGCCGATCGACAGCATCACGAGTCCGGTTTCAGGTGCCATATCCAGGATCAGACACTTTTCCGGATCAGCCAGAATAGCTTTGCTGACAACCTGTGAAAACTCATTCAACATTGCTTCTGTTTTTTTGATATCTGCATCTGCCGCCGCCCGGCGATCGTCGTTTTCCGGCAATATCCGGATAATCTCCCGATATTTGTCAAGCGATTTCCTCATCTCTTTTTCCAACGGTTCCCACCTCTCTGAAACCCCCGCCAGCACTGCCAGCAGTTTTTTGGAACCGGCACTTTCCACTCCGGTTTTGCCGGTATCAAACATCACCCCGAGGACCTCGCGGTAACGGCGGATATTTTCTACTTTAACCTCTTGTGCTTCAACGGTTTTTTCGCTTTCCTGCACCATTTTTTTACGGTGATAATCGCAATCGCGGCAATCAAAGGAAATGCGAAAAGGCAGAGAAAAAAACACCGCGACCGCCAGTGCCACGGCAAAAACAAGTATATAAATGGTTGCAGATACTGAATTTTTCATAATACAGGAATTTAGCACAAAACTTGTCCTTTTTCAAACTAAAATCATCAGGCATAAAAGAAAAAACGCTAAAAAACTCTTTTCTCTTTGAAAAATAACCGAAGATGTGATATATTTAATAATGAATATGTTTTGATAATAACAAGTAACAAAATCAAGGATTAAAAAATGGCTGACAGTCCGAAATTCACTGTGTTGCACGAAAGTATGCGCGGCAAAAGCTTTGACCTGAATAAAGATGTCATGAGCATCGGCCGCCGCGAAGGTATGGATATCTGCATTCCCGATGCCAGCCTCAGCGGTCACCACGCCGATCTTATCCGCGGCGAAAAAAATGGCAAAATCACCTATACCCTGCGGGATAACGACAGCACCAACGGCACCAAAATCAACGGTTCCCCGGTAACCGAGCAGGAATTGAAAAATTCCGATGTCATCACCCTCGGCGCAGTAGAAATACTGTTTGAAGGCGAATCCGACCGTGCCATCACCCGCACTACGCACACTATCGATATTTCTAATATCGAACGCAACATTTCCCAGCCTGCCGGCAAGCTCAATCCGCTTGACGATCAGGAAGCCGCCCACGAAAAAATGCTCCACAATACAACTATGATCATCGGAGTTGTTTTGGGCATCGGTGCTTTGGCGGCCGCAGTTTACGCTATAAGCAAACTGATCTAACTTTTTCAGCGGCATGGAGTAAGCCGCTTTCGTTTCAGAAGAGGTTTTTATGGAAGAGAAAAAAAACGGCGCACCTCCCCCGTCCGGCGAGCAGGTGCCGCCTAAAAAGGGTCAGCACGCCCCCAAAAGACCGCGTGCAGCGTTAGTCTGGCTCGGAGTGCTGATTTTCCTGGGGGTGCTTTTCATCCTCAAAGGTTCGTCGGCAACTGAAACCAGAGAAATCACTCAAACGGATTTTGAAACCCGTTTGAGTGAAAAATTAATCAAAACCGCCACCCTCACTCAGGAAAGCGACCGGGTTTTCACCGTCGAAGGCAAAATGTCACCGGGAGTGCAGAATCCGGCTTCCGGAGGTTCTGCCGCATTGGCACAGAGCGACATATCCTACCGCACCAGAATAATCCTGACTGACAGAGTTTCCGAACTTCTGCGCAGTACCGCTTTGACTGTTGACGCTGATAATTCCGGCATTTGGCAATACCTTGTCACCGGTATTCTGCCGCTCATCCTGCTGGTTGGGATCATCTATTTCATTTCGGCAAGACAGATGCGGATGGGTGCCAAAGGTGCGATGGATTTCGGCAAGAGCAAAGCGAGAATGATCCCGCCGGACGAACTCAATGTCCACTTTTCGGATGTGGCAGGTGCCGATGAGGCAAAAGAGGAAATCACTGAAATCGTCGATTATCTCAAAGATCCTCTGCGTTTTCAGATGGTGGGAGGTAAGATCCCCAAAGGCTGTCTTCTGGTCGGCGATCCCGGTACCGGTAAAACTATGATGGCAAAAGCCGTCGCCTGCGAAGCAGGTGTACCCTTTTTCTCCATCAGCGGCAGCGACTTTGTGGAGATGTTTGTCGGCGTAGGCGCAAGCCGCGTAAGAGATATGTTTGAAGAAGCAAAAAAGCACGTCCCGTGTCTTATTTTCATAGATGAAATCGATGCCGTCGGTAGATCCCGTTTTTCCGGCTGGGGCGGCGGACACGACGAGAGGGAGCAGACCCTCAACGCTATGCTGGTCGAAATGGATGGTCTGGAAAGCCGCAACGGGGTTATCGTTCTGGCGGCGACCAACCGTCCGGATGTACTTGATCCCGCCCTGCTCCGTCCCGGCAGATTTGACCGGCAGGTGGTAATGGATCTGCCGGATATTGCCGGCAGGAAACAGATCCTGCAAGTCCATATCAACAAAATCAGGACCGAAGATAATATCAATATCGATGTGATCGCCAGAACCACTCCCGGATTTTCCGGTGCTGATCTTGCCAATATCTGCAACGAGGCGGCACTGCTTGCCGCACGTCACGGCAAAGAAGCCGTTTCGCAGCAGGATCTGGAAGAAGCCCGCGACAAAGTCAGTTACGGCACTGAACGCCGCAGCCGCAAAATCACCGACAGGGAACGCAAACTTACCGCTTATCACGAAGCTGGTCACGCTCTGGTGGCTTTGCACAATCCATACTGCACTCCGGTACATAAAGTTACCATCATACCGAGAGGCAGAGCCTATCTCGGTGCTACATTTACCATGCCTGAAGAAGACGTTTACACCGAAAGCAGAAATGAACTCATCGCCGAAATGGCAATGTGTATGGGCGGCAGAGCTGCTGAAGAAATCGTTTTCAATGACATCACGACCGGTGCTTCGGCTGATATCCAGCATATGACTGCCATCGCCAAACATATGGTCTGTGTTTACGGTATGAGCGATAAAATCGGTCCGGCAAAACTCGGAGATTTTTCCAACCATCCCCATTTGCGTATAGATGGTCCACCGGCGGATATGCCCTCGGCGGAAACCGCCAGAGAAATCGATCTGGAAGTAAGACGACTGGTCAACGAAGCTCTGCAAAGTGCCAGAGACACCCTCACAGAATACCGTGATGAATTGGAAAAATTCGCCCAGGCTCTGTTGGAAAAAGAAACTCTTGACATCAGTGAAATCAAAGTTCTGCTCGGCATAGCAACTCCGGAAAGTGAAACCATATCCGCTGAACCGGCACAGGAGATCGCTCCGGATGCCGAAACTGCCGATGCCGCAGAATGCAGTGACACCGATTGCTCCGTAGAGGGAAGTTCTGCTGATGGCTCCGGAAATGACGGAACTGCCCTTTAAAGAAGTCAATGGCAAAATCAGGCTGCAAGTTCATTTGCAGCCCGGTGCCAAAAGAGAATCTTTTGCCGGACTTTACGGCAGCAGTCTGAAAATCGCCGTCAATGCGCCCCCCGTTGACGGCAAGGCAAATGCGGCAGTCACCAAATTCATTGCCAAATCTCTCGGTCTGCCACCGCGGCAGGTCGAACTGGTGGCAGGGCAGACATCAAGGGAAAAAGTTTTTATGCTCACTTCAAGTGAGCTTCCTGAAATAATCGCTAAACTGAAAGAGTTTGCAAAATGAGCAAAAAAGCTGTAATCTTTCTGGCCGACGGCATGGCGGATGAAAATCTGCCGGAACTCGGTGGTAAAACTCCTCTGGAATACGCCCATACTCCGGGTATGGATGAAATCGCAAAACGCGGTGCCAGCGGCACATTTCTCACCCTGCCGGAAGGGCTGCCGACATCCAGCGATGTCGCCAATATGTCAGTACTGGGATTTGATCCCGAAAGCAACTACCCCGGACGCGGTCCGATCGAAGCTACTGCACAGAATATCACGCTCGGCAAAGATGATATCGCCTGGCGCTGCAATCTGGTCTATGTTTCATCTGACGGAGTGTTACGCGACTATTCTGCCGGACATATTTCTCCGGAAACAGCGGCAGTTTTGATGGCAGACCTGCAAAAGGAATTCGGTTCTGACGAAGTAACTTTTCACACCGGCGTAAGTTACCGCAATCTGCTGGTGCTTCACGGGGAAAAATTTTCCAGTCTGATAGATTATTTCAAACCGGATTCATCGCAGGACATTCCTGTTGCCGACTTGCCGCTGACCCCAAAAGCCGATCTGCCGCAAGTTCACTGCACTATCAAATTTCTCAATGATCTTTGTGCCAGATGTGCCGCGTTTCTCGCCGCCCACCCCCTCAATCAGGGCAAGGAATCTCCGGCAAATGCCATCTGGCCGTGGAGTCCGGGCAAACGCCCGTCCCTGCCACCGTTTGAAACTCTCTACGACGGCAGAAAAGGTGCTGTTATCAGTGCTGTCGATGTGATCAAAGGTATTGGCAGATGCGGCGGTATGCAGGTGGTGGATGTACCGGGAGCGACCGGATTCCTCGACACCAATTATGCCGGAAAAGTCGATGCCGCCCTCAAAGCTCTTGAGCATAACGACCTCGTCTATATCCACGTGGAAGCAATCGATGAGTGTTCGCACCTCGGCAATTTGCAGTATAAATTGCAGGCGATCGAGGATTTCGACGCAAAAATAGTTGTCCCGGTATTGCAGGCATTAAAAGGAAAAAATGTCAATTTTGCTGTATTACCGGATCATCCGGTACCGATAAAATTGCGGTGCCACACCACAACTCCTGTCCCGCTGGCGGTCTGCGGCACTTGCTGTCAATGCGATGATGTCACTGCTTTCAGTGAAAACCTCGCCCCCCGCGGCGCACTGGGTCATATCGGCGGCACCGCACTGGTGCGTATGCTGCTAGAACTTGATTGATTTCCGGATGGAAAAACTCACCCCGAAACATTCCGCTTTTGAGCAAGCCCTGCGATTTCTTGACCGCCGGGCACTCTCCGAAGCGGAACTGCATAAAAAACTGCAACGCTATGCTTATACCGCTTCTGAAATCTCGGCGGCAGTATATGCCTGCCGTCAGCGTGGATTTATCAATGACTCTCTTTTGATTTCTGATTTCAGAGATGAACTTTTTTCCCGTGGCAACGGTCCGCGTATGATAAAAGCCAAACTCCGCCGCAGAGGACTTGACCCCAATGCCGTTTCTGCGGCTCTGGAAGAAACCAGAGATCAGGAAACCGACTCCTGCCGTATTGCAGCCGAATACAAATTGCGACTCCTGACACGGGAAAACGATATGCGTAAAAAGCGGGAAAAATTATACCGTTATCTGGCAGGACGCGGTTTCAGTACCAACATGATTTCACAAATAATTTCAGAAAAAAAAGAAGCTTTTATACAATAAAAATACCTGCAGGAACGTTAAGTTTTCAAACATAACACTTTTTAGTCAAAAAATTTTGTTTTTTTCTGTTTCGCTGCTTGATTTTTGTTGCAGACAGTGATAGTTTATAACCAAATGGAAATTTACACACAGCATTATCTATAAAAAAAGGGGTATTTTGCTATGAAAAAACTCATCCGTCTATTGATAGCCATTACGATCATCGCCGTCATTATTACTGTACTTTATATAACGTGGCAGCATTTCTACGGAGAAAAAATCGCTATTGATTTCAAAACAGAAAAAATCCAGTACGGTGATGTGATATCCTCCATCAGTGCTTCCGGTACAGTTGAGCCCGAAGAACTGGTCAATGTCGGTGCGCAGGTCAACGGTAAAATTATGTCTTTCGGCAATGACCTTGACGGCAAGCCGGTGGACTACGGTTCAAAAGTCACAAAGGGGATGAAACTTGCTGAAATCGACCGGGTCCTCTATGATGCCGCCCTTAACGAAGCAAAAGCCGGTGAACTGAAAGCCAAAACATCCATCTTGTCTGCCGAAGCCAGTTTAAAACAGGCAAAAGCCAAATTCGCACTGGCTGACCGCAACTGGAAACGCGCGCAGGAATTACACCCCAAAGGTGCCCTTTCCAAAAGTGATTACGACAGTGCCGAGGCAAACTTCCGTACCTGTCAGGCCGACATCGCCGTGGCAGAAGCCGCTGTTGAGCAGGCAAAAGCACAACTCGAAATCGCCAAAGCTGCTATGATCAAAGCAGTACGTAATTTGAGCTACTGTGAAATCGTCTCCCCCGTCAACGGCGTGATCATTGACCGCCGGGTAAGCGTAGGACAGACATTGGTTTCCAGTATGAGTGCTTCCAGTATTTTCCTCATCGCCACTGATCTTACTAAAATGCAGGTTTGGGCGTCTGTCAATGAGGCTGATATCGGTGAAATTTACGCCGGCATGCCGGTGGTCTTTTCAGTCGAAGCTTTCCCGGGTGAAACCTTTGAAGGAATAGTCAAAAAAGTCCGCCTCAATGCCACTATGTCGCAGAATGTCGTCACCTATGTGGTGGAAATCAACACCGACAATTCCAATGGACGCCTGATCCCGTATCTTACTGCCAATGTGAAATTTGTCAAGGAAAGAAGCAAAAACGCATTCAATATTTCCAATGCCGCACTCCGTTATACCCCGGATGCCGATATGGTCGAAGCACAGTATCGCAACAAACTTGATGATTTTGCCAGCAAGGGCAATACTCATTACATCTGGGTTTTCGGCGAAAAAGGTCTGCTGCGTCCAATCAAAGTCACTTCCGGAGTGAATTCCGGTATGACAATTGAAATCAAAGGCGAAGGACTCACCAAAGGACTTGATGTCGTCACCGCACATTTGAAAAAGACTGTTTCAGCGGACGAAGCAAAAAGCAATAAAAAGAAAAATCCTTTCACACCTGATTTCCAACGTAAACGCGTCCGCAACAGTGCCAAGGGGAAATAAAATGCTTATCGACCTTAAAGATATCCGCAAAACTTATTTCCTCGGTGAAATGGATGTGCCGGTGCTTAAAGGCATCACGCTTTCCATTGATCAGGGGGAATATGTCGCACTGACCGGAGCTTCCGGTTCCGGCAAAAGCACTTTGATGAATATCCTGGGCTGTCTGGACAGACCTACCGGCGGCGATTACTTTTTTGAGGGCGAAGAACTCGGCAGGGCTTCCGGTGATCACCGGGCACTGATCCGCAACCGTAAGATCGGATTTGTTTTCCAGAGTTTCAATCTGCTGCCCCGTACCTCATCGCTGGATAATGTCATTATGCCTTTGAGTTATACCGCAGGCGGGATGTCGATGAGAGAACGTGTCGCCCGCGGCAAAGCGGCTTTGCAGAGAGTCGGACTCGCTGACCGTATGGATCACCATCCTTCGCAGCTTTCCGGCGGTCAGCAGCAGCGGGTCGCCATAGCCAGAGCGTTGATCAACAATCCGCCGATATTACTGGCTGATGAGCCCACCGGCAACCTTGATTCCAAAACCAGCGTGGAAGTAATGCAGATGTTTGATGATCTCAATGCTTCCGGTATCACCATAATACTGGTAACACACTCGGATGAAGTCGCCATGCGTGCCAAACGGCAGATCAAAATGGTTGACGGCAATATCGTCAGCGGCATATAAGGAGAAAATAAAATGGATTTACTCAATACTTTTGCCGTTTCTTTCCGGGCATTGCTCCGCAATCCGTCACGCGCTCTTTTGACGGCGCTGGGGGTGGTGATCGGTATTGCCGCGGTTATCGCTATGATGGAAGTCGGCAACGGCTCCGCCCGTTCTCTCCGTGAAACTATCGAAAAAATCGGAGCAAATTCGATCACCGTCCTCCCCGGCGTACGCCGTATTGCCGGCGTCAGTCAGGGAAGCGGCAGTTGGATCAGTCTAAATCCTTCTGATGCCGAAGCCATCAGAGCTGAATGCCCGTCGGTACGGCTGGTTTCGGAAGTCGTCGGCGGCGGTTCGATCCAGTTGATCAACGGCAACAAAAACTGGATGCCGACCATTACCGGATGCGGGCCGGATCTTTTTACGATCGCCAATATGCCGGTTGTCAAAGGCAGATATATCACTCAACACGATGTCGATACCAACGCCAGAGTATGTGTGCTGGGGGCGACCGTAATAAAAGAACTGTACGAAGGACAGGACCCCATCGGTACTGAACTGCGTATCGGCAGAGCGACATTCCGGGTGGTGGGTATTCTTCAAGCCAAAGGCACCAATATGTGGGGCGGTGACGAAGACAATATCGTTATGGCTCCGTGGACGACAGTGCGTTTGCGTGTCACCGGTCCGCAGATAGGTGCGGTAAACTACACATCAAGTACCGCCGCCAGCACCCCCGGCGAACTTTACTCCGGCAGCGGGGTGGCGCTTTTTCCGCCCCAGGACGCCACTTTGAAAGCCGACCGCCTCTGGATGCCGAAATTCTACCGTCTCAACAGTATCCGGGTTTCTGCGGTTTCCACAGAAAAGATCCCCGATGCGATAAAAGAGATTTCACTTTTGCTGCGTAAACGCCACAAGTTGACCTACGAGCAGGACGACGATTTCCGTATTTACAACAATGCGGACTTCCTCAATATGCTCAGCGGAACCTCAACTTTAATGACCAATCTGCTGTTGATCGTGGCTCTGATTTCTCTTATCGTCGGTGGAGTCGGCATTATGAATATCATGCTGGTATCTGTGACTGAAAGGACCCGGGAAATCGGTTTACGTATGGCTGTAGGTGCCAGATCGCGGGACATTTTGAAACAGTTTCTCGTGGAATCCATCGTGTTGTGCCTGACCGGCGGTATAATCGGCATCATTGTCGGTCACAGTACCGCAATGCTGGTGGAATCCCAGCTCAACTGGCCGGTGGCGGCAAGCCCCGGTGCGGTGCTGACCAGTTTTTTGGTATCTGTGGGCATCGGAGTTGTTTTCGGTTTCTATCCCGCCTGGAAAGCGTCAAAACTCGATCCTATCGAAGCACTGCATTACGAATAATCGTTTATGCATCCACAGCAATAAAAAAGGCCATCGGAAAATTTCCGATGGCTTTTTTGCTGTAAAATATCCGGGATCACCGGCAGATTTTTTCCAGATTACCGCCGAAAATGGCAAACAGTTCTGCTTTTTTAGCCTTAATGGCTTTTTCAAGTTTTTCAGCAGAGGGTTCCTGGATTACTCCGGAAAAATTACCAACTTTTCTGAAACCGTTAACCAGAACCTTTTTAAAGGTATATATGCCTTGCTTTTTGCCGGCAAACAGGAAAAGGGTGCGGGGATTACTGGCAACGAAATTGCAGTTTTCCATAGTCACTTTGCCACTGCTGGAAAGCCGGATTCCCTGTTTGGAATCAATAAATCCAAAGGCATTGGTCAAATTAGCGGAGGCATTGGGCATCATGAAAAAGTCAGCGCCGAAGTTGCCCTCAAAATAAACATTATCATGGGTGGATTTCACATTCTGGATGTGGCAGATACCGGTGGAGTTACCGATGCCGACAAAATTTTTCAATTTGACGACACAATCCTTGTGGGCGCTGAATCCGTCATCACCGCATTCCACTGCGGCAACATTTTCAAAAGAGATATCCTCACAGTTGCCGTGGATATTGAAACCATCGTTTTTGAAGTGGGTGGCAATGATATTTTTGAATTTGAGATCTTTGGCATTGCCGCGTACAGAAACGCCATCCTGAATAACCGGTTCTTTCCAGTTTACCAGATCAGTTTCGCCCTCGGCGAGACGGATATAGTATTCATAATTCTTTTTGACATTTTTCTTGGGCTTGACTTCAGGTGAGGCATCGACAACAGTCCATTCGCCGGGTTTCAAAGCCTCAACGGCTGCAAATTTTTTCATTTTACCGCCACCTTTGGTAAAGCGTCCCATACGGACAGCTTTATCATTGTGGACAAAAAAGATCCTCTCGATGAAATTGGGGACATTGGATGCTTCTTTTTTGAAAAGTCCGGGGGAAACTTCTTCCCATTCTCCGGACCGGAGACTTCTGGCACCGGTAAAGATATTATTCATACCGTCAATAGTAATATCGCTTTTGTTGTTGACAGCCAGCCCGCCGTATATCAGTCCGTCGGCAGGAAGAATATAAATCGTATCACCCGGCTGGGCTTTTTTGATTGCTGCATCATAACTGGTGGGAGCAGTTTTTGTGCCAGGATTGAGTTTGACTTTTTTGCCGGGAGAAACCATATCCACATAGATGTCGGCGGCGGGAAGTGCTGCCGTAAGCAGCAACGACAGGAACAAAACTGTTTTTTTCATTTTCTACCTTTCTTTGATTTTAAGGAAATCTTCCATCCTGCCCGGATGAAATTACTTGTTGTAATTTTCAAAATATTTCATCATAGTCTTTTTACCGTGGTTAAAAGGACTGGTCTCTTTTTTATCCCAGGTCGGTCCATGGGCTCCGGAAACAGTATGATTCATTTTCTTTTCACAAGTCAGTGCATTAAATGCGGCATAAGTTGATTCCGGCGGACAAGTGGAGTCGATGAACCCGACTGACATTTCAGTAAAGCATTTGATTCTCGGGGCGAAATTCACCAGATCAAAATAAGCCATGGTTTCCGGCAGTTTTTTGGTGCGATTGAGGATGTGCGGCCAACCGGCAAGGCGACCGGCGTCAGTTCCCCAGTGATCACACATTGCTGTGGCATTAGAGACACAGTAAATAACTTCCGGCACCAGAGCGGCACAGACAAAAGCCTGACAGCCGCCAAGACTGCTGCCGATAGCACCAAGATGCTTACCGTTAAATTCCGGACGGGACATAATATAATCTGCCGCAAGAGCAGTACGCAGGAAAATTTTACGCATAGCATAAGCATCGCGGTCATCGGCTTTTTTGATCATATATCCGGCAACTTTTTTGCGATAGGGAGCTTCTGCCTTTTTGTCTCTCTCAATAAGATTGGGGAAAGCGTGGAAATTGGTGTTGAATGCCATACCGAAATTGGCCGCCATACCACTGCCCCAAACGAAATGAGCAGTGACCTGACTTGCCCCGTTAAAAGTCAACACTGCCGGCAGGGATTTCGGCTTGGCATCTTTGAGGACAAAGAAAAATCCGGTCACACTGATATCTCCGCGTTTGACTTCGATCTCATATCCCAGCATATTTTTGCCATTGGGACGCTTTGCCATAATTTCTTCGGGGATGGGAGTTTCGCGGACGACTTCCAGAGGATGCTGACGCATTTTACGCAGTTCCTCATCCCAGAACTGGTCAAAATCAGCGGGTCTTTTGGGTACGGCACGGATATTTTCCGGCTCAACTGCAGCCGCACCGACAGAAAAAACTTTCTTTCCTTTGCTGTCTTTGACTCCGGTATCGACGGTGACCCGGATGAATCCCGGCTTTTTGGTTTTCACAGTGACAGTATCACCGGTCAAAGGGATAAACTGACTCTTTTCGTTGCCATCGGCGACAGAATAGGTCATATTTTCGCCAGCACCGGTGACTTTGAATTCCACTGTTTCGCCGATTTGGTAAACTGCGGATTCACGGGTAGCCCGGACTCTCACCGGATCTGCCGCAAACAAGGTCGAAACGACTGCAATCCCGGTAACAACTGTTAATAATTTTTTCACTTTCACCTCCTGGTTGAGTTTTTTTAAATCAATGTGTTAAAATTGATTTCATTTGAATATTTTTATTTTTCCACACCAATTTTTTCCAGATTTCCACCAAAATTAGCGAACAATTCTGCTTTTTTAGCTGAGATTTTTGATATTATAGCCTCTTTTTTTGACTCTTCACTGATTCCAGGAGCAGCAACTGCTCTGCAATAACCAAAATGAGATACATTCCAAAATCCGCTTGAAGCAAGAGAATCACACAAAATCATTGCTCCAGGATTGTACGAAAAAAATAAACAATCTTTCATAAAAAGAGCAGTTCTACTTCTTAACTGGATGCCTGATTCCGAATCAGATAAAATTGCCGCATTTCTAATAATAAAGTCACTGGTATGCATCTGAGAAATATCCAGCGACGCGGATTTTTCAATATATACATTATCGTATTCTGCGATAGATCTGCCCTGTACAAAAATGCCTTTTGTATTGTCTATTGAAATAAAATTTTTTACTTTGATCGAACTGCTGTGACTCGAACTGATACCATCATCACCACATTGGACTGCCGCAATATTTTCAAAACTTATGTTACGAGCGTTGCCGACAATACCAAATCCGTCATTCCAGTAGTGGGTGGTAATGATATTTCTAAAAACAATATTTGCCAGATGCTCTCTCAAACAGTCATCAGGACAACCGGCATCACACTTACCCCAAGCCCTTACTCCTGTTTGAAGTTTCGGTTCCATCCATTTGCCTTCTCTAAGATTTTTTTCACCATTGCCGAGACGGATGTAACAGTAATAACGGTGTTTGACATTGTGCTGCTGCGGTGTATTCGGATCGGCATCGACGATCGTCCATTCACCTGGTTGAAGTTCATCAACTGATTTAAAGCGGGATTCAGCATCACACTTGACATCGTAGTTTTTTGAACGTATCACTATTTCATTGTGAATAAAATGCAGCCGGTTTTTGACATGCGGTTCCATTTCGGCATCTTTGCAGTAAAGATCTTCTCTCACCTTGACCCATTCACTGCTTTTCAGCGGTACAGCACCGGTAAATATGTTATTCATACCGTCAATGATGATCGGTTTATCTTCTCTGCCGGCAAGTTCTTTGACAAAGAGTGTGCCGTAAATCGGCTCATCTGACGGCAGGATATAGATCACATCTCCCGGCATCGCTTTTTTCAACGCCGCATTGAATGTCAGTGGAGACGCTTTGGTGCCGGGAGCAGTACCTTTTCCCTTGTAAAAATCCACATAAAGATTTTGCGCCGGCAACGCAACTGCAGCAAAGATGAGACCCAATAACAAAGACTTTTTCATTTTACCCCACTCTTTTTCTTTAAAAACACTACTGTATCACAAGGCACATTTTTCAAAATGCTGCTTTTTATCCCCTCAATTTCCCAGTTGTCCGGCAAATTGACCAAAATTTCTTTGACTGAATCATAAAAGAAAAGCGCACCGCGATCTCCCTCCATCCAGAGCGTACCAAATGGGGTCTCGCTTACCACCGGCACAGTAAAGCGGCTGAATGCCTCATTGACCTGCGGCAAAACCTTTTTTATCCTCGCAAACCGTTCATTCTGCAACGGAGCGATATCATAACCGATCGCAGTGGAATCTGTCGGCACAAGGCAGGTGGCGTGATACATCGCCAATCGGAAAAAATCCAGTGCAAACGCATCAAAAAATTTCGTTGTCAAGGTAGTACCGATCATAGCAAATTCCTTGCCGGACATCGGCAGATAACGGTCATAACGGTACCAATAATTATCTGTCGCGACCGGATTCATACCTTCAATAAAAAACTGGGTCCCGGCATCAGAGTGGATACGGAATAAATCAATAACTCCGTCCAGCAGCGGCCCGCAATCCGTACGATGATAATTGGTCAATTCTGCGGCGGCACCGATCATATCCATATATACTGCGCCCAACCCCATCCGGCGGCATTCGACAAAAAGATCGCTGTACCACTTGACAAAATCAGGATTGAGCATATCTGCAACCGGATACGCACCATTGAAATAACCGTAGAGAGTGCCGTCAGCCTTTTTCAGAAACCATTCCGGGTGATCTTTGAAAACCTGTTCGGAGACCCCCTGCAGATATCCGCCTGCCGACCATGGCCGCGGCAAAAGACCATTGGCACAAACTTTGCGGTAAGTCGGTTCACGATAGGGTTTGCATAAATTTTCCATCTCCCCCGGTGACCACGGAATAACGAATATTTTGAAACCCAGTTTACCCGCCGAAGTTATCGCAAGGTCGATTTCCTGCTCATTGGCGAGAGAACCTGTCCAACCGGCAATGGTACGGGTGGGAAATGATTTTATCTCAACAGCTTCACGGGAAACTTTGCGTACCAGCTGCCAGATAGCAAGATAGTCGTTTCTGCCGTTCTCCCCCCGCTCACTCCACATATGGCAGTATTCTCTCGTTGTGAAAGGGGATTTTCTCACTCCGGTCAGGATATGAATATCCCGATTGATCCGGGAGGCAGATTTTTTCATATCAAGCGATACCATAACAGGTGCCGGTTGAGCTGCAAATTCAAAATATACCACCCGGTTTGATGCAATATAAATAAAGGGCTGACCACTACCGTAAAAATGCCAGCGCGGTACTGTGGTATCGACCCGACCTGACAAATCAAATTCCCTGTAGCCGCGGATAGCAGTATAACACGCCATACGGCGCATCATTTGACAGGATATATCCGCGGCGGATTTTATACTGCTCCGGTATTTTACGGCTTCCAGCGGATTCGGCAGGCAGGTAAATCTGGTTGCAACAGCAACACCGCTGTAATTGCGGATACCGGCTGAAGCCTTTTTATGGCTTATCAGGAGAGTTGCCTCATAACCTTTGTCGCTGGTGTAATCAATTTCAACGCGGTTTTTCTCTCCGTCGATCCGGAGTTCTTTGAATTTCCATACGATTTTGATTGCCGGAGCAAGTTTCTCTGTGGAAACAGGCTCACCGCTTTTGGCTTCAAAATCATCCATCGCCCGGGAAAGCACCGGACTTGCCGGTAAAATGCCCGCCACAACCGCTTCTTCTTTTTCTTTTTTATAGATGCTGACACTGCTGTCAGTATCCACCGAAACAGTTGTGCCGTCGGCAAAACGCACTTTTTTATCAGACTCCCGTACCGGGATGCCGTCACCGCGGTCGAAATAAAGAGCCGTTTCCTGCACTGTCACAGTAACTTTGTCGTGCTTTTTCTGCGGCGGAAATTCCGGCAGTTTCAACAGGATTTCTGCTGGTTTGAGTTCACTCCCGGAAGCTTCAGCTGTCAATTCAAGCATAAAAGCCGGAGCGTAAGCCCAGAGGTAGAATTGCCTGATACCGATTTTACTGCCGGCGTGGAGCCAGAAATCGTTGAAAAACGCAACTTTGCCTTTGCCGTAAGGTTTGATTGCCGCATAAACACTCCCGACACCATCCGCGACAGCGGCAATCACCCGGCTCCCTTTTGCCGCTTTGACCGGCATATAAGGTGAAACGCACAACCATTTTTCCGGCATAAAAGAGAAACGCCCAGCTTCCTGGCGTTTAACGATAAGTTCATCCGGCGGCAGAAAATCACTGCCGTACGGTACGACCGGAGCAAGTTCCCCCAGCAAATCAAGCGGCGCATCGCGATTGATCACCAGTGCACCGCCTGCTGATACAAAGTTTTTCAGTGCTTCAACTCTTGCCGGAGTGAAAAATTTACGCTGAAATTCCGGTTTGATGCCCTGCACAAAAACAGCATCATAGAGGGAAAGTTTTTCAAACGCGGGCGTAATACCATCTTGGGCAACTGGTTCCATAGTTTCCGGATCTTTCAGGTGCGTACGCAGTTTTGCACCTGCAAGCCCGTCAAGTTCGTGCGGACCGACTGCCAGGATATCAAATCCGGATTTTTTGAAATTATGAAAAAGTTCAGCGGCATTCCACGGACGTCCGCCACAGAAAACAATCACTTTCGGGGGAGCAGCCGTCAAATCCGGAAACATCGCAATCACGGCAAAAACTATGTAAAGCCACTGCGGCAGTGATTTCATTTTCCCACCTCTGCAGTTTTTGAATTGATCGTTTTTTCCCTTGCCTGATCCATAACTGGTATTTTTTCGAGTATTTATATATTGTGATTTTTATTTTTTTGAATACTTTGCGGCATACTCTAACAAAAGTCCGGTGACCCGTTTGCGTTCAGCGGGAGTGCATCTTGATATCGGCATCACCAGTGCCAGTGACAACACCTCTTTGCCGAAATAAAGCGGCACTCCGAAAGAGATTATTTCCAGCACCGGATTTTCCATAACCGAAATACCTTCCTGACGGATTCCGGCACAAGCTTTTTCCAGCTGCTCCTGGTTGATTATACCATACCATTTGTCACCGGGGAAACCTGCTTTTTTGCAGACATTTTCCCGCCCCTGCGCTGTTGAGTAAGAAATCAGCACCCTGCCGGAAACACTGCCGTAAAGCGAAAGAGACGCATACACACCGCCCATATTGACCATCAGCGAGCGGTTGTAAACCGCCTGGGTCACGATAGAAACTCTGGAGTTATCACGCAAGCGGGTTATAACGCACGATTCGCAGGAGGCTTGAGCAAACTCGTTTACACAATTATCCAGCATTGTCTGCTCACGCTGCGGGAGTTTTTCCTCGGCATACAGCGATTTTATTTTGTCGCTGAGCGTATAGCAGTTTTTATCCTTTTTGCAGACATAACCCAATTCGGTAAGTGTCCGCAATATGTTACACAAAGTACCTTTGTTGAGTCCGGTCACCTGTGCCAGTGTACCGAGCGACGCTTCGCCGTCAAGACTCAGCTCTTCCATGATCGCAAATACCCGCTGCACTACCTGAATCATATTGCTAAATCCTTGTTTTTCAATCAAAATCCCGTTGTTTTTATCGTCCATCAACAAAGTAATATATCACCGTTTTTTTGTTTTGCAATATAAAATTTATTTTTTTTTATAAAATAACTTGCATTTTATGATTTTCCGGTGTAACTTATCGACATCCGGCAGGGTATTGACCGGATCGTGGGTGTTTTGTTATGTTTTACAAAAAATCAGGAGAATGATATATGCCTTTTACCGTTCCACCTTGCCAGCCGGGGGAAAATGCTGTTTTGCTCTGGCAACAAGCACTGGCCTCAGGAGAAAAGCATATTGTTTTTTCTCCCGGCAGATATGATTTCTATCCGGATGATTGCAGTAAGCGCTATTGTTATTTTACTAATAATGATGAGGGTATCAAGACCATTGCTCTTGATCTGCAGGGACTTGACGGCATAACGATCGAAGGGAATGACACTCTGTTTTTTTTCCACGGCAGGATATCTCCTGTGGTTGCCTCCCAATGCTGCAACCTTACCATTTGCGGAATAACTATCGATTTTGAAGATTCTTTTGTTTCTGATGCCGATCTTGTGAAACGCGAAAACGGCACTGCCTGGTTTGCGATCGGCGGGAAACACAGTTTTTCCGACGGCAGATTGAGTTTCACCGGTGATTTCTACGACAACCTTGCCGGAGTCCTGCCCTTTGCTCCCTATGACAAAAATAAAAAAGAACTCGTTTACGACCGGAAAGCAGTTGCGGTTGCCAACAGAGATCTGCTTTATCAGGATGGTCTTGTCGGAGTGCCTGATATATTCCAAATGATTGAAACCCAATCATTTATCATAAAACACGAATTGCGTCTCTGCCCCGGTATCGTCTGTGACCGGTGCGAAAATGTCACCCTGCGGGATATCACTCTGCACCACGCCGCAGGTATGGGGGTTTTGATGCAGTGCTGTCAGGATATTATGCTCGACAATGTAGCAGTCAAACCTTCGACCCGCCGGGCATCGGTTTCAGATGATGCAGTTCACATGTCAGACTGCCGGAGCAAAATCAATTGCCGCAACTGCCATCTGGAAGGCACTCTCGACGACAGTCTGAATATCCACGGTGTTTATCATCCGTTGAAATTCCGGATCCCAGGAGGAAAATTCTACTATCTTGAAGCAGGCCACTTCCAACAGGCGGGGATCCAGGCGGCTTTTGCCGGAGATACGCTTGAACTGATCAAACCGGACACCTGCAAACCTTACGGCAAAATCAAACTCAAAGCGGCAAAACTTATCAACAAAGTTTTCACCAGAATCGAATTCGATGAAAAAGAACTGCCGCAGGAATACACCCGCGGCGATGTCGCCAGAGTAATGGAAGCCGCCAACGCCGAACTGGAAATAACCAACTGTACTTTTAAACCGCTCAACGGCAGAGGGGTACTGGCATCAGGAATGAGTGCAGTGACTGTCACCGGGTGCAGATTTCACACTTCCGGCGCGGCGATCCACGTTGCCGGTGATGCGTTTTTCTGGTACGAAGCAGGTCCGGTGGAAAAAATGCTGATCGCAGACAATATTTTTGACAACTGCTGTTACAAATACAACAGTTCCACCCGGGATGCGATAAGCATTCTGCCGGATATTCAAAGCCGCGAAAAAGATTTCTTTTATCACGGCGATATAAAAGTCGTGAATAATACTTTTATTTCAGCAGTCAGGTCGTTGATCGCAATGGATTCCGTACGCAAGGCAGAAGTCTGCGGCAATACCTTTGTGCAGGACAATACTTATACGGTGCAGGAGCCGGATGGCTGCGGCTATTACTTTACCAAATGCGACAGCCCGATGATAAATTTCAAAAACTGCGGCGAATGCATTACTGACAACAACTATAATTTTATCTGAAATCATATACCGAGGTCTATAAAATGAGTGCAGAAATCACCTGGAGTTTAATGCATCCCACTTCTGAGGATGTCAATTATATGGCACTGGTCATCAGAGAAGCCGCCCGTTACGATATGGACAGTTTTGAAATCTGTGGTGCATTCGCCTCACCCACCGGCGGTATCAACGGCCTCGCCCTGCTCGAACCTTATCCGACAGCATACGCTCTGCGGGATAAAAAGACCATTTTGAAGCACCGCGAAATCATGACTCAAATCATTTCACTTGCCCACAGCATCGGAAAACCCATTTACATCTGGCACCGCGAAATCATGATGCCCAAAGGCGTGATAGATGATGCACCTGATATGATAGATGACAGGGGCGAATTTGATTTGCTGGGCAAA
Source organism: Victivallaceae bacterium (assembly GCA_045654745.1). Lineage (GTDB taxonomy): Bacteria > Verrucomicrobiota > Lentisphaeria > Victivallales > Victivallaceae > UBA1784. The sequence continues at coordinate 19,529 of JAZONW010000087.1, forward strand.
TCTTTTCAGGATTTCCTGCGTTACAAACTTGCCAATGCTTTTGATGTCCTGCCCGAACTTGACGGTGTGGTACTGACTCTGACCGAAGCGGATTATTCAGTGATCCACAACTCCAACCCCGACCGTTATCCTCCCGACCGGGTGGTGGAAGAATTCGTTTCTATTTTTGCCGAAGAACACCGCAAACGCGGCAAACGTTTCATACTCCGTTCATTCGGTTCTATTGCCCGGGATTATGAAGACATTTTGCGCGGAGCCAAAAAAGCGGCGGAGAAATATCATTTTGATATTGAAACAAAAATAACTCCTTACGATTTTTCGCCCTTCCTGCCTCCGAATCCTTTCCTTGTCCGGCAGGAAAACACCGAACTCAATGCAGAATGTGACTGTCTGGGAGAATTTCTCGGTGCAGGCTATCTCCCCTCTGCCAATTTGGATAATATTGCCCGCTATGTCAAAGAGGGTAAAGCCGCCGGAGTCAGCCGGTATGCCATCCGGCTTGACCGCATCGGCAACAATATTTTTGACTGCCATGAAGTCAACCTTTATGCTTATCACCAGCTTATCCGCAATGACAATGCTACTGCCGACAGCGTGTACAGCCAATATGCCGCCGAAAACTGGCAGGATTGTCAGCAGGAAATGATTTCTCTCGCCCGAATGGGACTTGAAGCAGTAAAAAAATGTAATTTCATCTCCGGCAATGTCACTTTTCACAAATTCCCCATCCTGCCGGAAATGAAATGGGTTTCCGCCGGAGGCATCCTCGGGGTTTTCAAAGATGACGTTCCGTTGAAACAACTGCGCGGATGCTGGGGCATACTTGCCGACCGCAATTCTCCGGGCAGAGAAAATATTAAACGCGAAAAAGATGAGGCTGTCGCCCTTGCCGAAAAAGGTCTTGAAATCATCCATTCTCTGCAGGGACGCCTCTCTGAAAAAGAATACCGCAAAACCGAAAGAGTATGGCGGATACTGCTCGTTGCATCCAAAGCCATACGGGCATTTGTCAGATCTGTCGCCGCCTATTTTGACGATATGGAGTCCGGTGCGGAAACACCACACCAACTCCTTGCTGCAATAAAAGATGCTGAAAACATCATCACGCCGATGCTGACAGATAAATCAGACGCCCTGCCCACACTGGCAAGCTGCTGCGACGGAGCCGCCCTGCCGGGTGATGACCTTGACCGGGTCTATCTCAAAGGTCTGCTTTTCCTTTCGCGGGAACTGGTCATCCATTATCAGGGCGAATACAAACTCCGTCAGAAATTTGCGGCCCGGAGTCAGGATATAGTCCTCGCCGGCACTATCGGCGACCAGTACCGTATTTTCCGCTATATGCACGCCAGTCACACCGATATCTGCGACGGTATTCCGGTGCGTTATGCCGGAAATACTGTTTTCCCCAACGGTTTTATCGCAGTTGATCTTAATACCTGCAACGATGCCGCTGTCGAAATCAAAGTTCTGCCGGGCAGCGCCGAAAAAATCAGCATTTCGCTCAATGGCGAAACTGCCGAATACAACATCAATCCTGACGGCACAGTGCTGATCCCTGCTATGAAATCTCCCGTAACGGAAGTGAAAATAGAAAAATGCGGAGTAACTTATCCGGCAATCATTTATATAAGGAGTTTTGTCAAATGAGTAAACTGGTCTTAAAATCCCTTGTGCTGACGCTGATGGCAACATTGATTTGTGCCGGATGCGACTCGGAAAAATCACAGTGCGTACAGAGAAATTTTGCCAAAAAGATGAATTTCATCAGCATCACCCGCTGGACCCCTGAAGATGTACCGGGTATGATTTCAGAAGCCAAAAGACTTGCCGACGGTTCCGGAGTAAGAAAAAATGCTTATCTGCTGGGAATTCTCCCCAAAGGCAAAAATCCGTCTGTCTTGCCGCAGCGCTACGCCAAAATCTTTGCCGAACTGCGTCAGGGGCTGCAAAATGAAGATATCGAAGTCGGCATACTCATTCAAAGTCTGGTCGGTCACGGCTGGCCCGGCGCTCACAAAGATGAAACCGGTATGACTTTTGCCATCAACCAAAAAGGCGGCACTGTTTTCCGCCACTGTATGCTGGATGAAAAATTCCGCAATTATGTCAAAGAAGCCATCAGGACTCTCGCTAAAGAAAAACCGGCATTTTTCCTGATCGACGACGATACCCGCACCATCAACAACGGCCCCAATGGGGTGGAGTGTTTCTGCGACAACCACATGAAAATTTACTACCGTATCCTGCCGAAAAAATTTGCCAATCACACCGAATTGCGTGAATACCTGATCAAAGCACCTGCTTCCGACCCCGTAGTCAGGGCTTTTGAAAAACAACGCCGCGAAACCATACTCGGCTTTGCCAAACTTATCCGCGAAGCCATTGACTCGGTGGATGAAAACATCCCCTGCG
>JAZONW010000088.1:0-1836 GCA_045654745.1 Victivallaceae bacterium
ATATTGAGCCGTGGGCGACATGGGTATTTCAGCAATACCGGTACGGGCGGTAAACGCTTTCTGACAGCGTTCGCACCAGCAGGCAGTAGCCCCCCAGTTATCTCCGTCGATCCAGAAGCCGTCCACATCGTAGTCTTCCACCAGTTCGATAAGCTGAGGGATCATGAGTTTATCCAGATAATCACTGGTCAGACAGATGCAGTCACGGCGTTTTCTACCATCATAGTTGATACTGTGCCAATCGGGGTTTTCTTCCACAGCCTTCCCGTCGCGCAAACCGGAGTAGTGTATGCCCAGCGGAATACCGAGGCGTTTTGAAGCATTGCGATAGGCGCGCACATCGTCTTTTTCGAGGGTGGGCGTAGTCCAGCCGGTTTTGCAGAACCAGGTGGTGTAACCGGGGTGACCTTTGCCGTCACACTGGACCCAGTCGGGCTTGAGGTCGCTCCAGAGCCGGAAAAGCTGTTCTTCATCGACTTTGCCGCAGAACCCGGGCAGATCGTCATCATGACCATGCAGATCATAGTGCATGCCGAAAAAGGCATTGTCGTGCCAGTTTCTGATTTTTTCAGACATAGAATATCCTTTCTATTCAATATTTTTATAAAATTTATTTTCAATAAAGTTCTATTTCGCTCAAGAACACTTTTTGAAACGGTCCTTTTACCGGAGTTGCCCCGGTGCGTTCAAACTCGATTTTCACAGTATCGGCAGAACTTTGGTTCCACTTTACTTCAATAACTTTTTTACCGACAGCATCAAAAGGTATTGTTTTATCTCCGACAAAAACCTTCCCTTTTGCCAGGGTCATGCCGGGACTGTAAAGAATCAGTCTTTCAAGTGCTTTGGCGTTCGGAAGCTTAAGTGTGAGCGTGGGCTTTTCATCATTTGCATCGGGAGTCCAGGCAAAATCAGCCCATGTCGGTTCGGTGATGCCGTCAAGCAGGAAATAAAGTGTTCCCATACCGGATGTTGTATAATTTGGTTTTTCGGACGAGGCGGTTATGCGGGTAATGCCTTCCGGATAAATATTCTTTTTATACATATCGCGATATTGAGCTTCAAACAGTTCTCCGGTCCCGATAAGGTTGCCGGGCTTTTTGCGTGAGGCAGAAAAATCAGCAATACGCTTTTCTATATCTTTCACATCTGGAACCCGTTGCGCAAGAGATTTGTCGCTGATGTATATTTTTGATTGTCTGGCTTCGAGAGTATCTTTGCAAATACCTTTTTTGATCTGCAAAACCCCGTTGCCGCCTGCTTCGTAAAGCGTGTGTTCTTTGATTCCGGCAATCTTCAACTCAAATTCCTGCGGTGCAGACGAAGTATTCACAACAAGCAGACAATATTGATCCTGATATTTTTTCAATCCGAATTTCAGCTCATTGTTTTCCTTTAATGATGTCACATCGGCAAACAATGTGTTTTCCAAAAGATAATCTTTCAACATCTGCAATGTCTGCCCCAATTCAACATGGCCGATAATCAGGCTGGAAAAAATTTGAGAACGGTAAAATGTATACATTGCAAAACCTTTGGCGTTGTAAATAAGCGCCTGAAGGAACTGCATTCTCTGATCACGGTAATCAGGCGCAACGCCACGCAGTTTGCCATCACTGCTGCGAGCCGGCCACATAGTCATTTGCGGACAGAACCAACTCGGACGCAGTTCCGATGCGGTTTTCACCCAATCGGAAGTAGCCGTTCTGGGCTTGGCGGTAGAACCATCTTCAAAATACTGCGGATAACAATCCGGCATAAGTATATCGCATGACTTGTAGAAACGCTTGATCCCGTCAATTCCATAATTGAGCATGATTGCAGGGGGATAAGGAT
>JAZONW010000089.1:0-25564 GCA_045654745.1 Victivallaceae bacterium
TTAAAGCTGTTCTTTTTATAGAATTCAACGGCATCTTTGTCTGTTTCGGCGAATATGGATTTTACGCTGTAATCATCGATCAAACAGTTTATCATATATGATCCGATTCCCTTGTTTCTGAATGGAACATCTACTGCAATACCAACGATTTCAATTTTATGTTGCCCGGTAAAGGAAACAACAATAATACCCGCAACTTTACCTTGATGAAAACAGGCAAAGATTTTTATTGAATCATCGGTTGCAAACTGATCGGTTTTCTTTTGGAATTTTTCTTTTGTCGGCATGAACATGCAATATTTGTAGATATCATAAGTATTGCCGAACTCCAGTTTGTTGGTCAGTTCTATCAATTCGAGTTTGAGAATACTCATTTGTTATGCTTCAATATCGTTTATTTCCATAACAACTGCCTTTATTTGAACTTTTGATAACATACCATCTCCCGCAGGCGTTTACAACTGCGGAATGACAATTTTTTGAGTTTAAAGGGGCGTGTCGCGGCAGTTGCTGCAAAGGTCGAGGATGTTGGCAAAAAGCAGAGAAAAAGCCCTTGTGGAGCCCTTTTGTGAAAAAAACTTCACAGAATTTTTGTTAGACTTGAAAAATGGTCAGCGTTTTTTTATCTTCCCCCATTACCTCGGTAAGAATTGATGATTTTTGAGGGTAAAATGTCGGTAAAAATCCCAATAGACCAATGGGTGAAGATAAAAATTTGCCAGCATTTTCACTTCTTCCCCCCACAAGGTAAGTTTGCAAGGTAAGAATTTTGAGGGTAAATTTTTCAGACAAAAATGGGGGCTGATAAAAACACGCTCCGTTTTCGTATGTCCCACTTGCTCGGTAAGGTGCAAAAACAAGACTTTGTTAATAATCAAGCACTTACAAAAAGAACCTTGATTTTTACACTTTTCAGAAAAACTCAGAATTCAGACAGATTTCAGACAAAATTTGGGGCAAAACGGTCTGATTTCAGAGTCTGAATGTGTTTTTTACACACTGGTGGAAATGTTGTAAAACCCTTTGAGTCAACGAGTTTTACAAAATAATAGCAAGGATGATTTTTTCAGCAAGATTAAAAGGGGGGCAAAAAAAATGGCGGAGAGAGAGGGATTCGAACCCTCGATACCCGTGAGGGTATAACGATTTTCGAGAGCGAGTTTTGAGGGTTTTGTAGCGGAAATCTTACAGAGATTTTCTCTTTTGAACAAGAGTTTTCTTGAAAAAACAGTGAGAAAACAGTGAGTTATAATTCGGGCAACGCTGATATGTCAGCATCCTTTATCCCGTGGTAATAAACTCGCTTCGTCAATTCTACACTGGCGTGTCCAGCCGTCGCCGCAATAGCCTTTTCATCTATCCCCGCATCTATCCCCATCGTAACATAGCTGTGCCGCAATGAATGTGTCCCAACTCCAGGTTCGTAGCACCCCACTGCTTCACACATTTTTCGGAACTCCAGTACCGGACGGTTTCTGTCCATTTCGTACTTTTTGATCATTTCCGGAAAAAAGTATCCAGATCTGTCTGCCGTCAAACCCGTAATCACATCGCGCAGGGCAGGGTGCATATGAACCCGTACACGGCGGCCGTCGGTCGTCGTGTCTGTCTTGTGGGGACTCAAATCAAGGTAATCACCATCAATCTGATTTTCATTGAGATAAACAAGTTCTTTCAACCGCCGCCCGCCGCCATAGTAAGCAATCGGGATCGCCGCCGCCCAGAAACTTTTGCCACGGGATCGCGCGTAATCACGCAGCTTGCGGATATTCTCAAGGCTCAATGGCTTTTTATGAGATACCGTCACTTTGCCCGCGTATTCCACTTTCCACAGATCCTTCGGCAATTCAGGAGCCATCCGCCATACCACAGCGATGTCTGATATGTAATGCTTTTTCGTTATCGCTTTGCAGGTCAATGTCCCCAGAAACTGCATCACATCAATTTCGCTGAAATCACGCAGATCACGTTCCCCAGCCCATTTTATAAATACATCAAGCCGCTGCTCACGGCTCTTTTCGGTCGATTCTTTGCCTTTTTCTCCGTTGCGCCGGTAACGCTGCCAGATCTCCGCCGCTGTGATCGGACGACTCGGCAGGTAAGCGTTGATGACTTCTGCCGCTTCAGCCATCGCTGCCGATTCGATTTTTGACAGCATCGATGACAATATTCCTTTATCCAATTCCTGCGTCGCCACAATCTTGCTCGTCGCGATGATGTGGTTAGCCAGCGTCCGGATCCGCTTGTGCCGCAGCAGATCTTCTTTGATCATCCGGGCGATCGGCAGCGCCTCCCGTTCCGTTTTTTTTCCAGTCGGATAGAGTTTATCCATCCCGCCAATCTGGCAGCGGTAGTAATAATATTTCCCCAGTTTACGCAGTTTCATTTCTCAGGTCTCAATTCAAAAATCTCATTGACGGCTTTTTGCCCAGAATTTATTTCTGCTGAGGATGATTTTTGCTGCAAGCATTCTGCGTTGCAAATAGCTACCGTTTACTCCCAACAGCAAGCAGATATCTTCCTTATCCAAATATTCGGGAATATCGAGTTTTTGACATTTTTTTAAACATTCATTCAGAACTTCATCATTATTGTCAAGGCTTCTGCTTGAATATGGATAAAACCATTCTTTATCTAATTTGTCAAGATAGCCGTCTATATGCTTATTTAACTCACTCAGCTGGGCATAGAAAGGATCTGTCACACCATAATATCCATCGGCTTCGTAAAAAATACTCTTTATCAATAACAAGAAAAAACCTGCAAAGACTATTACAAATAATAACTCTATTTCAGGATTTTTATGCGAAAAATCTTCAAAAACCACGGCTCCTGTCATTAAATATGCCAAAAAAGAGCAGCAAAGAGTATAGAGTCGTGCGCGGTAATAAGGACCGAAAAAATACAGATACTCCCTGCCATTTATACCTATTTCTATTTCTTTTTTGGGCGTCACAGTGTATCCTCTGTCGCGGAGAAACAAATCCGGTCTGAGTTTATGCATTTTCAGGAAACCTTTGAATCTCCAAAAAACAATTATTTGACCTGATTTTATTTTGCCGATTTTCAATGTGTTGTGATGATAAATATAGTCGTTTAAAAGGCTGTATTCAGATTTTGTTTTTTTCCAGTTTCTGCACAAAGCGTATGTCATTACGACAGCACATATAACTATCATTAATCGTACCGGAACAAAAAACGGAGCAGCTGCAAAAAAACAGATGATAGATAGATTTAAAATTACGATGCGCAGCCGACGACCGCACCACATCGCATTTATTCCAACCATAAGCGGAAAAAAGCAAACCGCTGTTACAATTGCAATTATTTCTATCATTTTTTTAATTTTTGAATAATGTTATAAACTTCAACTTTGCTTTCGGCGGAGAGTTTTTCGCTTGACATTACTGCTTGAGCAACTTCATCCAGCTTTTCCGAACCGTAAAAAAAATTATCATCGCTCTGGATCCGGGAATTACTGATCTTGTTGCGACTGCCTATTGTACGGTTGCCGTTGTTCAAGCATATTGAAGCTTGGGGAAACAATTTAAAAAGGGTTTCCAACTTCATCGCTGCAGCTTTCCGCTTCCCTGAAAGTAGATTGTTGATGTAGGGATTGGTCACTCCTGCACGATCTGCTATCTCCTGTTGGGTCGCTCCTGACTGCCATTCATCAATCAACGCACTTCTGATTTCTTCATAAATATTCATAATAAACCTCACTTTCTTACATAAAGTACATAAAAAAAATAAAAAAAACAAGTTTTTTAATAAACTGGGCTTGAAAATTCTATCTATGGATAGTATTTTAAAAAAGAGGCAACAAAGCAGAAAGGAAAAAAAATGATTGTTACCGTAGATTTGAGCGAGAAAGACATAGAGCGACTTGACCATATTAAATCAAAAAATGAATCAGCGTCCCGCTCTGAAGCAATACGTTTTGCTATCCGAAAAGCGCACGATTTTTTTTGCCCTAAAAACTATCCACAGATAGAAAAACAGGGCAGTGAGTTAAATGAGGCAAATTAATAACATAAAAAAAGGGGAATGGTATGAAAACTTACGGACTTAAAGTATTGGCAACGCAACTGCACGAGCGCTGGCCCAGAATTATGGAACTGCGGACTGCCGCACTTTACTGCGGCAGCATCAATGCTGCTTTTATCCAGGACAATTTTCCTGATCTCGTCTATGAATTCAACGGCAAAGAAGTCGTTGACAAACACGATCTGGATGAGCGTCTCGATTCGTGCAAAATCAAAGTCAAAAACAAAATTTTCTGATTTCCAAAATAAAGGGGAAAAACTATGCGGAACATCAAACTCAAAAATGGAAACATTATTCAGGTACCGATGGGTAAACCCGTCATGATTTCATGGCAGGCCAAAAACAAAGAGCGGCAAGGAAATTACACCGCCGTCGGCTGGATCCAGGCCGGAGAAAAGCCCGGTTCTTTCACCATCGTGCATTCCTGCTTCGCCAGTCGCGACGAACGCGAATATGCCGCAAAGTGGACTGTCTGGCAGAGCCAGATCACCGGCATTAAACTTTTGAGCAGCAAATGAACTGAAGAAATAGGAAATAGAAAATAGGAAATAGGAAATAGTCGCATTTCTGTTTCGCAAAACAAAAAAGGGGAAAATCATGCAATCTTACAGAAATCTCTACCGCATCCAATCGGGGAACACTTTTTATATGGGCAAGAAAAAATCTAAATACGATGCCGACAAGGCGGTCATGATCGTCCTCTCCGGCATATTCGCAGCAGCGATACTCTCGCTCGCTCTCATCATCGTCGCGCTGGCGCTGATCGCCAAACAGTAAGGGGGGAAGATGGCAAGTTACAGAAGCTGGAAGCCGTCAAAGACGGCGGCCCGTAAATTCGCCGCTGAAATGGAGCAGATCGATGATTTCTGCCGGGATAACGGCATCAGCCATTCTGCAAGCAGTGACAGTTATTACTTCACCATCAATGGCATCAACTACCGGGTGAGCAACCATACGATCGCTGCAAGCAATCGCGGAGCCTTTGACCCGCTGACCGGAGAGCAGCGGAGAATGCTGTATCACTCCGGCGACAAAGATACCGTTTGCATTACCGCCGGAAAAACGCGGATCATCCAGATCTACACTGATCTGAAAGCCGGCAGGCAACTGGACAAACGCGGAAATGTAATTAAGCAAATATGAAACAGGACTGAAAATGAACTTGGAAAAACTTGTGCCGCCTTTGGAACTGTGCAAACTGATACCGCAGGGGGAGTTTGCGGATAGTGCGTTGGTGTGGCTTGAAATCGAAATACCGCAAAAAAATAAAAAAGAGTGGCGTGTTGTCAATCGCACGAAGCCGATTGAATATTGCCACAATCCAAAGCATCCCGCCCCGACCTTGCAGGAGATTATGGCGGAGTTGAACAGTCTGCCGGGGGTATTGACACCGACAGCGTTCATCCATCAGGACACTTGGACGGTTGATTGTGCCGTTGATGCAAGCGGCAATCTGGTCGGAATGATCACCGAGGATTTTATGCACGTTGAGGACATCAAAAATCTTGATGTCAAAAAATCAAAAGATAAAAACCCAGCCACCGCCGCCCTGAAACTGTGGCTTGAATTGGACCTGAAACTGTGGCTTGAATTGAAAGGGATTGAAGAATGACACCGGAAGAAATGACATTTTGGAAAGATGTAATAGAGGGTATTGGTTATTCGTGGTGTATTGGAGCGTTGTTTATCGGTATCGGAATTGGTAGTATCAGCATTAAAAACATTATCGGAAAGGGTGATAAATGAAAACTAAAACTTGTGGAGAATGCAAGTATTACGATCAAAATGGATATTGCGAGTTTCTTGATTTTGAACCCAAAAAAGAAATGGGCGGATGTTCGAATTTTCAACAAAAGCCTACCAACGGCGATGTCATCCGGCAGATGAGCAATGAGGAGTTGGCGAACCAATTGCTTCTGAATACTCAATGTGTATTTTGTTCGATAACAAAATTTTGTCAGAATGTAAGAAAAAACAGAACTTGTCAGGAGGTTTGGCTTGACTGGCTCAACGCTCCGGCAGAAAGCGAGGGGGAAAGATGAGTAATACATTGCAATGCCCGAAGTGTCAAGGAACGCATTTAGAGATACAAAGAACACCAGGTGGATGGATTCGGTGTTTGGATTGCGGTCATAATTGGAAATCCGCACCTATCTCCTGTGATGTCTATGTACCGCCAAAGCCACAAACTCTCTTCGACCGCATCACCGTCAACGAGGAAACTCTGGCTCCGTTTCTTATACGAGTTAACGCATATGTGGAAACCGGGATATTCTACACTTCGAGGATAGTGCGCGGAAGTTGGCATAACGAAGACGACGCCATCGCCGCAACCGTGGCTAAACTTAAAGAGGCAGAGAAGTGTTTGCTAAATTCGTACTCAATCCTGCCGAAACTGAAAACTCGAATTGAAAGGAATCTACGTATGAAAGATCTGCTCGAAAGAATTCTTATGACCCATCAGATCCTGCAGGATATCCACTTCCGGCAGCCGCTCCCGGCGTTAACCAAACTTGATGCCGAAATAAGCGATCACATTACTGTGATGACCAATGAGTATCCCCAGAAGGAATACATCTGCACAGAGTGCGGCGTCTGCCGGATCACGACCGACGATGCCGATTTCCCGCCGGAAATCTGCCCCTTCGACAGCAAGATGATCCCCGATTGGCGAGAGGGCTGATGATGAGATTTTTCACAGCGAGAACGATCAAAAACAAAATCGGTTTGCCGGTCGCCCAGACTGAGCAATACTGCACGCCTTATTTCCGCAAAGAGGATGGCAAAACCGTTTATTCCATCGATGAGGCACGAAAAATAAAAGCTGTTTATCTCGCTGGAAAAACTGCCGTCGCTGAAGCCAGAAAAGCCAGGCGGACAGCCGGTATCTGTTTCCGGAAACTCCCGGACGGTACTCTGTGCCCAAACAAAAGTGTCCCCGGATATCCGTATTGTCCGGAGCATCTGCCGCCCAGTGCCAGGAAAAAGCAGAAATGAAAGTCAACCCGATACCACAGCAGCATATCGCTGCTCTCATCAACTCCCGTGCGTTTTTTTCCATCGGAGAAGCAAAACGCAACCGGGCGCTTTTTGTGATGCAGATATGTCTCGGCCCGCGGATCCACGAGCTGCTGAATCTTACCGTCGGATCAGTTCTTTCCAAACGCGGAGAACTGAAACGGAAAATCCATTTCGGCAAAACCAAAACAGGTGTCCCCAGGGATATCGATGCAAACAATCCACTGTTGATCCACCACCTGTGGGAGTGGATAACGCGGCTCAATGAGATCCATCTTCTGGCTGCGGAAATGCCGCTTTTCCTTTCCGGTAAACCGGGGCCGCCGAAGGCTCTGTCCCGGGCGCAGGTTTACCGGATATACACCGCCGCATTCAAAGAACTCCGGCTGACGAATCTCGGCACTCACTCACCCAGGAAAACATGGGCCTGCGCCACATACGATTTCTGGCTCAAAGAGCAGAGCAGAGGGCGCCACGTCGATCCGTTGGTGATGACCCAGAAACTCGGCGGCTGGAAAAGTCTGGAAAGCTGCGCCCGGTATCTCGGATTTGAGGAATGGATGGGGCGCGAAAGTCAATACAATCTGTACCGCAACATCAATGAGGGCTTATGAAAAAAAGAATTTTCCCAGAGACCGCAACCGTCGCGGAAGTCGCTGCTTTTTATCGGACTGACCGGCGGCATATTCTCAATCTCATCAAAAGGAAGTTACTGCCGGCCGCCAAAATAGCCGGCAAATACGTGCTTATTAAAAGCGATGTTTATGATTTTTTCAACCATCAAATTCCAAACAGGAGGACAAAAGTGTGAGACGCAAAATCAATTTCTGCAACAGCAGAATCGAAAAAAAGGAAATCTGGCACTGGGAGGATCCGGACGATCCTTATTCCCGGCCGATATGTGCCAGGCATAAAGGAAGATATCCCGGGTGGGCGGGATTCTTTCACAGCATCAAAGCAACTTTCAACATCAAATACGTGAATTGTCCGCGGTGTCTTGCCATTTATCGCGACAAAAAAGGAGAATAATATGGCAAAAAGGTATGACATCTGTGATCTGGGAGATCTATTGCTGCAACTTTCCGACAAAGAAGCCGGAACTCTGCTCAAGGCAATCGTCCGGTACCGCAATGGCAAACCACTGCCGGAAGTGCCTTATCCCATCAGGGCAACTCTCGCCGGAGAGGTCGCCAAAATAGACGCCGCAGAGCAGCACCGGAGGCTGGTTTCAGACAAAAGAAAAGCCGCTGTCAGTAAAAGGTGGGATACAAATGTATACAATTGTATACAAATGAATACAAATGTATTTTCCCGTCCCCCCTTATCAACCCCTATAACTAATCCCCCCATTGAAATATCTAAAGATATTATCAATAGCCCCCCAAAGGGTGGCAGAACTTTTTTGAAGCCGTCGATCGAAGAAGTCAGACAATACTGCGAAAGCAGAAAAAACAACGTCAACGCTTCAAATTTCTGGGACTTCTACGAGTCCAAAGGCTGGATGGTGGGCAAAAACAAAATGAAAGACTGGAAAGCAGCTGTCCGCACCTGGGAACGGCGGAGCCAAAGCAACACTGCTGCTGCTCTCTCTGAAGAAGCAAAGAAATACGGAGGTGCATTTTGAAAAAAGAATTCATTTGTCCGGAATGCGGCAGCGCTCATTCTGTATCACTGCCGGACTGGTACAACCTGGATATGGATATTCCCTGTCCGGCGTGTTCAGAAAAAGCAGAATTTGCCAGAAAAGAAGCTGACAGAAAAGAGAAGATACGACAGTCTTTCCTCAACCGCTGGCGGGATTCTCAACTTGATCGCTTTTACATGGGCTTTGATCCGGATCATCCGGAAGCCAACCGGGAGCTTTTCCGGCAGGTCAGTGAGGTTTACCGCACGGATTCGCTTTTCATCTCGGAGCAATCCGGTACCGGCAAGACCAGGATCATCCAGCACTTTGCCCGCGAACTTATGCAGAAAGAAGAAATTTCGGTCTATTACTCCACCTGGGTGGATCTCTGTGATGAACTTGCTGCGCTTGCCAAAAGCGACCGCGGCCGGATAGCATTTATGAAGCATATCCGCACCCGGGATCTCCTCATTATCGATGACCTCGGCAAAGAGTCTCCCAGTCCCGCCAGAAGTGCGGCGCTCTGGCAGATACTGGATTCCAGATATGTCGCCAATCAGATGCGCCACGCCGGCAGATCATCCTGCTATGGCTGGCGGCTCTGGTGCACCACTCAGCTTTCGTCAGATGAATTGCTGCAGCGTTTTTCCGGCGCCGATGGCACTGCTATCATCCGGCGGATCATCAACACCTGTCATATTTTTTCACGGAAAACACAAAGTTCGCAGATTTGATTATTTTCATGCAACAGAATGTATAAAAAATCCTTGCAACCGAAAAATGTATCAAAATGTATCAGAATGTCACAAGTTGTATCATCGATACCGCAGATGTCATTTGTTTCATACGGCAGAAAAGATTTGCTTTTTACAACTTTGTCAACGGTTAATATTTGTTGACAATCAAAGTGTTAAAAAATACTTGACAATTTTTTTTGCCCCTTTATAATAGGCAGTTGACAATCAAAAGGGAATGGCATGGATATTGAATTTGACAGCATTGATGGATTTTCGGCGCTGAATGCGAGACAGCAGCAGTTCTGCATCGCTTATGTGCAGAGCGGCAATGCTGCCTCCGCTGCCAAAGCAGCCGGATACAGCCCGAAGTCTGCCGAAGTTATCGGGTCAAAACTGCGGAAAAATCTGAAAATCCGTACCGTAATAGATGGCATCCGCCGGGAAATCTTTTCGCAGGAAGCTCTGACGCTGGAAGAAAGCAAGGCGATCTGCGCCCGCATCGCCCGGGCATCGATGGGAGATTTTATGATAAACGGTTCAGTCGTTCCGTCCCTTGTCGCCGACGGGCATCAGGCTGTCGAAACATTTGAGGACGGCGAGGATGGCGTCAAAATCAAATTGCGTGATCCCGTCAGGGCGATCAAGCTGGCGGCAGAACTTTCCGGCTGGACGTCCCGTCAGGAAAGCAGTGCCGGCAGCGTCGGCAGTGTCAACTACTTTTTCGGATTCAAGAGGGACAAATGAATATCGAATACACCGCCGCTCCAACTTTGAAACGCTTTCACGAGGACAATTCCTTTTTCCGCGGCATCCGCGGGCCTATCGGTTCCGGGAAAAGCGTCGCCTGCGTCATAGAAATAATGTCCCGTGCTATGGAAATGGCTCCGGATGCCAGAGGCAAACGCCGTTCACGCTGGGCGATCATCCGCAACACGGTGGCGGAACTCCGGGATACCACATTGAAAACTTTTGTCGAATGGATACCGGAGGAGATCTGCAAAGTTACCAAATCTCCGCGGATCACTGCCAAAGTGCAGCAGCTTCTTTCTGACGGTACCGCGCTCGATCTTGAAGTGATATTCATGTCGATGGATACTCCGAAAGCAGTCCGCGATCTGCTCTCGCTTGAATTGACCGGAGTCTGGTTCAACGAAGCCCGCGAACTCCCGCTGGATGTCATTACCAACGGTCTTTCACGCGTCGGCCGGTTCCCCCGGGCGACAGATGTGCCGAAGTATTGGTCGGGCGGCATCGCCGATACCAACAGTCCGGATACATTTTCCTGGTGGTATGACCGCGCCGAAAAGCACAAGCCGGATAACTGGGCATTTTTTGACCAGCCGCCGGCTCTTTTGAAAGAAGAAGATGAAGCCGGCAACATTTCATACTATCCCAATCCCGCCGCCGAAAACATCAAGAACCACAGCAAAAAATTCCGGTACTATCTTGATATGATTTCCGGTGCTGATCCGGAGTGGATCGCGGTGATGATCTGCTGCGAATACAAGAGCCTTTTTACCGGCAAGCCGGTTTATGCGCCGCTCTGGAACAACCGTTTCCACCGCAGTGCCAAAAGTCTGGATATCCTGCCGGATAAACCGCTCTTGCTGGCTTTTGACTTTGGCTTGACTCCGGCGTGCCTCGCCGGTCAGATCGGCGGAAACGGTCAGCTGCGCATCCTGCGGGAATGGGTTTCCGTGGATATGGGACTGCGCCAGTTGCTCCGCGATATGGTCTTGCCGGATCTTGCCATACAGTTCCGGAATATGCGGTACATCGTGACCTTTGACCCTGCCGGCACGCAGCGCAGTCAGGTGGACAAAGATGATTCCTGTGCCGAAGAACTTGCCCGCAACGGTCTTGCCGGTACTCCGGCGCGAACCAATGATTTTGAGCCGCGCCGCCGGGCTGTGATAAACCGGCTGAGTTACCTTGCCGGAGGCGAAGCCGGCTATCTGGTCGATCCATCCTGCGAAACGCTGCTCGCCGGATTCAACGGCGGATACCAGTTCGAACTTATCCAGAAGCTTGATTCATCCGGCGGCAAACGCTATCACGAAACTCCGGCGAAGAATATTTTTTCGCACATCCACGATGCCAATCAGTATCTCTGTCTTTTGGCGCAGCCGGAAGTGTCGGATAAGCAATCCCGCGAAACCGAAAATATCGCCCGGCAGTTGCACCTGAACCGTCAGCGGCAGAAAAGTTATTCGATATTGGATTGATCATGTCAACATTTTATTCGCTTGCCAATCAAGAAGATCTTGTTACCGGATACCGCCTGCTGCATCCGGATGATTTCACCCGGCTTTTTCCCTCCTGGAGAACGGTGGCCGAGGATTTTGCCAGATATATGCTTGCCCGCAATCTGCCGTTTGTAATACACAGTGCCGGCAGTCCGGCAGTGATACTCTGGCTGCACGATTTTGATGACAAAAAGTGCTGGATCAGTTTTTTCAGCACCGGCAAAGGCCACAAAGGCAGAGTATTCCAGGCCGCCGCAACTCTTTTGGAGGAGGTTTTTGAGCAAAGTTCGCTTGAAGTTATTTCCGCAGAGATCTGCCGGGATAATCCGGCATCGGTCAGGATCGCAGAAAAACTCGGATTTTACAAATTCTGCGAATGTGCAGATCTTGTCTATTACCACAAAAAAAGAAAGGACAAACAAAATGGGTAAAGGGTATTCAGGCGGGAAGATCCCGGAAATCGAAACACAACCGATCGCTCCGGTCAATCCTCCGGTCTCCGAGAGTGCGGTGGAAGTCGCCGCAGCAGCCAAAAGCGAAAAGGAAAAACTCCGCAAGGCATTTTCGTCCCGCAAGACGGTCATTGCCGGCGGCAGCGGTCTTGCCAACGAAAACACCACCGGCAACCGGACTTTGGGATGACAAAATATGATCCAGGCAAGAGAAATCATCAACAACTACAACGCGCTCAAAGGTGCCAGGGCTGCGCTGGATGCAGAAATAGAGCAGGCAGCTGCTTTGTGTAATCCAGCCAAGCACGGATCGAGTTATTACAACCGCACCGGCAGCCAGGACAAAAGCACCGTCCGTCCTGTCAGTGTGGTTTCGGACTACGCCCAGATGAGCGCAAATAAATACACCCGGGGATTTTTCAGCAATCTTTTCCCCTCCAATGTCCGCTGGTTCGCCTACGGCGTCAATGCGGCATCCGGGGAGAGCAGCATCCCGGACAGCGTGAAACGGTTTTTCACCAATGCAAGCCAGATCACTTATGACATTTTGTACGCCACAAATTTCCCTGTGGAAATGCTGGAGATCGTAGAAGATTCCACCGATGCCGGGACGACAGTGATATCCTGCCGCTTTGATCCGCGGCGGATCCTGAAATTCAAATCGCACCGCCTCGGTAAAGTGGTCTGTCAGAGGTCTGCAGACGATGATATCGATACCGTTTACGAAGAAATCCAGTTGTCGGCACAGCAGGCAGTCAACATTTTCAATCTGCCGACTGATAATCTGTCGGAAAAACTCCGCAGCAATGCGGCGTCGGGAAATGTTTCCCGGAACGATCAGACGGTCAAATTCATCCACTATGTCGCGCCGCAGCCACGCCGCTGGGAATCAGGCAAAAATAACGGCCAGATGAATGCGCGGCCGGTCAACGGTGTCGAAGGCAAGGCTTTTGTCAGCATTTATGTCGAAGTCGACAGCTGCTCCATCGTCAGGACAGAGGGATTTGATTTCAATCCGTTTGTCGTCGGCAGGATCGACAACTGTGTTACCGGTGATGTTTACGGACTTTCACCGGCGTTGCGGGCATTGCGCAGTATGAAACTGCACAACAAAATGAGTGCTACAATGGTGAGTGCGGCAGAAAGCACCATCAAGCCGAGCGTGATGATGGATCTCGGTGCGTACACCGATCTGGTGGCGGAATTTTTCTTTGAACCGGGCAGTGTCAATGTTTACAACAGCCAGGGCGGCAAATACAATGCGCCGCAGTTTTACACTCCGCCGGCGAATTTCGCCCACACCGCCAATCTGATCGCCGAAAGCAAAGCGACGATCGATCACTTTTTCAGTGCCGATCTCTTTACTTTGCTGCAGCAGATGAATATCAATTCCGGGCGGCAGCGGACGGCCCGCGAAATCGTTGAGCTGGTCAACGAGCGCAACAGTCAGATCCTGACAACGGTGTCGCGGTTTCTCGATGAAACTGTTTCGCCGCTCCTGAAACTGGTATTCAACATCATCCTGACGAATACCAGTCTGTACGGGGACGTCACTCCGGAAATCATGGAATACCTCGACGGAGGTATCAATCTGCAGTATTTCACCCCGATGGCAATGGCGGCACGGGCAACCCGTATCAACGGCACCGTCGCCGCGGTCGAGGACTGCGCACCGCTGCTGCAGCTCGCTCCGGAAGCATTGGATATTCTGGATACCGATGCCCTGATCCGCGATATTTTTGAAGTCCGCGGAGCGTTGCCGGCACACATCCGGGATAAGCGCAAGGTCGAGGCGATCAGATCAGATCGTGCCCAGGCGGCACAGCAGCAGCAGGCTGTGCAAAGTATGGTGGATCTTGCCGGCACTCAGGATCTCAATGCTGCACCGCAGGCAGGTTCTGTCGTTTCTTCATTGCTGGGAGGCTGATATGGATGACCCCAAGCAAATGGCCCTTGCCGCACTGTACGATGCTTTGACCGGGGCGCGTGGCGAATCAGTCAAGCTGGCGATCAGAATCCTCTGCGGTATGGAAAAAGAGTCTTTCCGGGAGACTCCGCACGAAATGGCTTATGCCGCCGGGATGAGGGATGCCGGCAGGAAAATTCTCAAAATAGCAGAAATCGATCTGGATAAAATGTTCCAGGAAATAAAAGAAAGGAATCAATTATGATCAATTATTCAATCAACGTCAATGCGGTCTACCGCGAAAATGAGGAGATCGCCCGGATCACTCCGGATGGTCTGATAGAATTTGTCAACGATGATGCCGCAAGATTTGCGCCGCACGTGGCTAAATTTCTTGCCGAAAACGGCCGCTATGACCGCGAAACAGGTCAGGCTGTATTCATCTTGCAGGGAGTGGAAAACTCCGCTCCCGCCGGTGATCCCGCTCCCGCCGGTGATCCCGCCGGTGAGGAATCTCCGGGGAGCGATTTGGAGCGTCCGGAACTCTCAACTCTCGATGATCTGATCAGTGCCGTTGAATGCTGCACACAGGAAAAAGCCCCGGCAATGAGTCCTTTTTGGGGGAACAAAACTCCGGAGCTGCTTGCCTACCTCAAAAAACACAGTGCCGAAGTCAATCAGTTGAAACAGGCTTTCCGTTTTGCCGGAAGCCTCGAAAAGATGGAGTTGTAATGATATGCCGGACAATCTTTTTTCCTCTGCAGTAAATGAAGCTGATCCCGTAAACGATGCCGTCAACGAAAACGATCCTCCCGCCGGTGATCCTGCTCCCGCCGGTGATCCCGCTCCGGCCGGTGATCCCGCAGGCAATGCTCCGGCTCCGGCGGATGATGTTTTTACTCTGCCGCAGGAGTACGCCGCCGATCCGGTCTTTGCCAACTTCAAGGATCTGACAAGTCTCTGCAAAAGCTACAAGGCAACCAAAGAACTTGTCGGCCGCAAAACTATGGCAGGTATTGACGAAAACTCCACTCCGGAGCAGGTGGCGGAGTTTTACCGCAAGCTTGGCGCACACGAAAGTGCCGAAGGATACAAAGCAGTTGCTTTCAGCGACAAAGTGCCGGAATTTTTCCGCAACGACAAATTTCTCGACAAATACCGCACCGCTTTTGCCAAATGCAATGTCCCGGAATCCATCGCCGCAGCATTGATGCAGGAAGTCGAGCAGGATATCATTGCGGGGATCGCTGCCGATGCCGCCGCCAGAGAGAGTGAGATCAACACCGAAATCACCAAACTCAAAAGCGACTGGGGCGATAATTACAAAATCAATCTCAACAAAGCCCAGACCGTCTGGAAAAAACTCCGGCCGGATTGGGATATCGAAACTCACGTGCTGGGAGACAACATCGATGTGATCCGGCTGCTCAATGATATTTATCCGCTTATCGCGGACGGGACGATGGTCACTGATACCAATTCACCCGCCCAGGCCGCGGCAAGCATCGAGCAGGAAAAACAATCCATCCTCAATGACCCGGCATACTGGACTCCGGGGCCGGAGCAGGAAAAACTCAAAGCCAGAATGAAAGAACTGGCCATCCGCTCGGCAACGTTGAGAGTTTAAAAAAAATCGAAAAATTTTTTAAAAATCGTTTGACAATTTTTTTTGCCCCTTTATGATATGCAAAAGACGGAGAATGTGACTACTCCTTTGTAAAAAGTCAGGCAGATGCAGGGTTCAGCCCTGCTTTTTCCCGGCCGGGTAAATCGTGCATCTGCCGGACTTTTTCGATCGAACCGCAAACTCTGTCCATCGGTTTCCGGACCCGTGCAAAAACAAGTCTTTTCAGACTACCTCTTTTTGAGACCTGAACTCTCTTGACCATGCAGGACTACCCGCAAGAAGTTCACAAACAATCACACACAAAAAAGAGGTATTACTATGAGTCTCAATTCTACTCAGGCTTACGTAGACATCTACGAGCAGAATCTCCGTCACGCGCTGCAGCAGCACCAGTCCATCCTGTCCCCCACTGTCAGCGTCGGCACTATGACCGGCAAAAAGAAACGTTTCACCTACATCGGTGCTGCCGAAATGGATGAGCGTACTGACAAAAACGGCAACACCAAATGGGCAAGCCAGGATTTTTACAGCCGCTGGGTTTCCCGCCGGATCTTTGACCGCGCCGTCCTCATCGATGAATACGATGATGTGGAATCTGCCCTCACTGATCCCACCGGAGATCTCGTCCAGAGCGCGATCATGGCTGCCAACCGCCGCAAAGACAACGTGATCGTTGAGGCGGTGACTGCATCTGCCTGGACTGGCGAAAACGCCACTGAAGAAGTCAAATTCAGCGAAAATAATATCATCGATATCCGCACCGGCGGCAGCAATGAAAATGTTTCGCTCAATCTTGCCAAACTCAAAGAGCTTGCCGCCCGTATGGATGACGGCGATGTCGCACCGGAAAACCGTTACTTCATCGCTTCCACCCGTCAGATCCACGCTCTTTTGAATGACGATCACGTCACCAGTGCCGACTACAACACTGTCAAAGCGCTGGTCTCCGGCACCATTGATACTTTCATGGGCTTCAAGTTCATCGTTTTCAACCGTCTGCCGATCGTCGAAGGCATCCGCAGCTGTTTCGCCTGGCAGAAAGAATGTATGCAGCTGGCGATTTCCACTGACATCAAAGTCAAAGGCCCGGTGCCGATCCCGGAAAAACACTTCCAGAATGGCCTCGAAGTAACTTTGGCCTGTGATGCTGTCCGTCTCTATGACGCCGGTGTTTTCCAGATTCCCTGCGCGGAATAATTTTTAACAAGGAGAATTCAAAATGGCTGAAATCAAATCTTCTCTCGTCGGCGGCAAAGGTATTGCTGCAGCTCCGGCAAACGGTCTTTTCACCGGCGGTCATTTGCGTGCCGCTGTCGTCAGCGAAAAAGCAAGCGCAGACGGCGACACTCTGCTGGTCGCTGTCCTGCCTCCCAATTCGGTGTTGTTTCCTGCTCTTTCTGCCGGGATGTCCGGAATGTCCGTGACAGTCAACGGCGGTGCAGTAACTCTCGGCAGCGGCAAACCTGTTGTCCTGCGTGACGGCGGCAAAGTGATCGCTGCCGGAGAAATCACCGAAGATAAGCAGCTGGACTTTGTCATCGTTTACAGCGTCCTTGCATAAAGGTGAAGTAAATGTATACTCAGGCTGAAATCTGCAACCTTGCTCTTGACCGCATCGGCACGACCGAGGTGCTGAAAAGTCTCGGCGACAACACTATCGAGTGCGAAGTCTGTTTGCGGGAACTGCCCGGAGCATTGACCAAAGTGCTGTCGATGTATCCCTGGACTTTTGCCCGCAAACGCGCTCAACTTGCAAGAGTTGCAGACAGTCCTGAATTCGGCTTTGCTTACCGCTACCGTCTGCCGGTCGATTTCCTCGCCCTTGTGAGGCTTGAGGATTTCCCGGCGGACGGCCGCTTTGCCATTGAGTCCGGTCATATCCTCTGCGATGCCGAAAAAGTGAAAATAATCTACACCACCAATACCGTCAGTTGTGCCGATATCCCGGCGCACGTTGCCGAATTGGTCGTACTCGAACTTGCCCGCCGGATCGCCACTCCATTGAAAAGCAATGCCCGCGGCGATGTGCAGGCTTTTTTACAGCAGTTGTGGCAGGACGCTTATCCCTGCGCTATGAGTACCGAGATCCACCAGATCCATCCGCGCCGGAAAAATAATTCCTGGCTGAACGGAATTTAAAGATGAGCTACCTTATAAATAATTTCAACGGCGGAGAAATCGGCAGACAGTTGCGTTACCGGGCTGATCTGCAGAAATATCCGTCAAGTTGTTTTGTTCTTGAAAATTTCCTGCCGACGCCGTGGGGCGGCGTGGAAAACCGGGCAGGCTTTTTATATCTTGCCACTATTACCGAGTGCAGCTCCGACGCCGATCCCGGCATCCGGCTGATACCTTTTGAGTATTCGCTTGAAGCCTCCTATCTGATCGTTGCCACAGATAAACTCTTTACCATCTATTCCAACGGCATAGAAGTTGCAACTGTCGCGACAGATTATGCCGCCGGAACTCTCGGCAAATTGAATTTCACCCAGAGCAACGATGTGCTTTTTATCGCGCATCCTGATTATGCTCCCGCGATGCTCTGCCGCATCGGTAAAAATGAATTTGTACTGGAAAAGATCACGCTCAAAGGCGGCCCTTTTATGGATGAGGACGATTCCGGTACCACTTTGACTTTAAGCAGAATCGACGGCGGAGCAGACAGCGCTTATATCGTAACTGCTGACCGCGATATTTTTTTTGAAAATCACGTCGGCACGCTGATCCGTTTCGCAAACGACGTGCAGCAGAATACCATCAACAAAACTTTTGATCCTGACACTTTTAAAGACGCCGAAGTTTGGGCGTCAGAGAGTTTGAGCCACCGCGGCAGTTGGAGCGTTACGACATACGGCAGCTGGATCGGCACGCTGATCGTCGAAAGAAGTTTTGACAACGGCGGGACGTGGGAAGTTTTCCGCACTTACAGCGTCAACGCCGACCGGAATATCAGCGACGTCGGTTTTGAAGAGGATAAAGCACTCTACCGCCTCAATTTCAGTGGTTGGGAAGATCCTCCCGAAGATACGATCTACGAGTGCCGGGCTTCATTCCAGAGCGAAAATTATGAAACCTACGGTATCCTCGAAATCACAGAATACCTCACTGCCGCCAAAGTCCGCGTGGATGTACTGGAATCCTGCGCATCAGAAACAAGTGCGGCGTGGAGTTTTTCTGCCTGGAATGATCACAACGGATATCCGAAACTTGTAACTCTCACCAGTTTTGACCGGCTGGCGTTTGCCTGTACCGCTCAAGAGCCCAACCGGCTCTGGCTTTCCAAAGTAGGAGATTACAATAATTTCTATGCCGACACCGAGGCTGATTCATCCGTCGTTACCAGCGTTAAAGTCGGCACCGGCAACGGCAACGTGACCGGCAATGCCATTACTTTTATCGCCAACAGAAAAAACGGCCTCATCATCGGTACCCGCTCGGAAATCGGTACACTCTCCGCCCGCAAAAATGACTCACCTTTCGGCCCGGACAATATCCTTTACACTCCCGAAACCAATCCGGGCGCCGCGGATTTCCCGCCGGTGATGGTGCACGACTGTCTTTTATTTATCCGCCGCGGCGGTGAAAGTCTGCTGGAACTCTCTTACAATTACAGCACCGACGGCTTTGTCGCGCCGGATATGACTATCACCCATCCCGGTATCTTTGCTGACGGCGGCGGGGTCAGGGAATTTGTTTTTATGGAATTGCCGTTCCCGGTGTTTTATTTTCTCCGGCACGACGGGGAGCTTGCTGTTTTCACCTACAACCGCGCCGAAAATGTTACCGCCTGGAGCCGCCAGAAAACGGGCGGAAAAATCCTTGCCATCGCCAATCTGCCGTCGCTCGACGGATATGACTTCCTCTACTGTGCCGTCCGCCGGGGCGATACAGTTTATCTGGAAATGCTTTCCAGGCGGGACGATTCCACTGACACCAGCGGAGTGTGGCTGGATAATGCCTCCGAAGTTTTCGGCAAAAAAGGTTTTTCCGGCATCACCCGTTTTGCCGGCTGCACTGTCTGCGCGAAAATCGACGGCGAAGAGACTGAACTTGTTTTCGACGCAAACGGCGACGCATCATTCGGCTGTACCGCCGGACACGCCGTTTGCGGGATCAAATACACCTCGACACTGACCCCGACACTTATGGAAATAGCCGACAGACTGAACAGCTCTTTCGGCGAAAAAAAGCGTATCCCGAAAATCACCGCTAAATTCCACCGCACTCTGGGCGGCATCTGTCAGGTCGGCAGCAGCCGGAGTATTCCGGTCATATTCAGGAAAATGAGCGATATGGACAACATAATGACGCTCAAAGACGGCACTTTTGAAATCAATATGCCGGATCTGTGGGATCACGAAAAAAGTATCACTGTTACGCAGGATATTCCGTGGCCAATGACGATACAGGCAATAATTATGGATAATGAATAATGTTTGTCGAAATCTATCAGCACAACCGGCATTACGCTGAAATAGAGCGCTGGCACCGCAGACACGGCAGGATCGCCACTCCGGCGGCCCTGCTTGGTCTGGGGGTGGTGGTGTGCAGTGATGACGGCGAATATCTCGCTGCTGCATTCGGCTATCTTGACCGTATCACTCCGATTGGAGCAGTGGAATTGATTTCCACCAATCCGGACAACTCTCCGCGGACAAGCTTCAAAGCGATCGATATCGCCGTCGAAGCGATCACCGGGATACTCGTCAGCAACGGTGCGAAAGTGGTGATGTCATTTTTTTCGCACCCCGGGATCAACCGGATCTTGAAAAAAAACAAATACAGATTCAACGAAAACGATATCACCAGTATGGTTTACAGCAAAGGAGATAATTGATATGGCGTGGTTGACAGCATTGATCGTCACCGGTGTGGCACTTGGTATCGCCGGTGCAGTCACCGGAGGAATTTCCGGCGCAGTTCAGGCAAAGCAGCAGGCGGAGATCGCTGAATTCAACGAGAAACTTGCCCTGCGCAATGCCGAGCAGGCCAATGCCAATGCGGCCGCCGCCGAAAACAACGCCGCCAGAGCCGCCGAGGCACAGATGGCAGAAACCCGCCGGGCAGAGCAGATCGCAAGAGAAAAGGCCAGACAGAAAAAGGCTCTCAATTCCGCCTGGGGAGGTATGTCCGGCACTGAATTCACTTCCGGATCCAGTCTGCTCGTGGCGATCGATGATGCCGTGACCGATGAACTCAATGCACTTGAGATCCGCCGCCAGGGAAAAGATCAGGCGGATCAGATCATTTATTCCGGCAAACTCAATGCTTTTGATCAGAGACTGCAGGCAAAAAGTTTCCAGGGCGAAGCGACGAACTACAAAATGCAGAGCAAAGCGTACAAAGATGCTGCTCCGTATCAGACGACCGGTACTATTTTAAGCGGCGTCGGCAGCAGCCTCAGTGCGCTTTCCACACTGAAAGGTAAATGACTATGAGATCCGAAAAAATTTTCAATCCGCTCAATCAGAGCGGCATTGCCCGCACTTCAACTGCCCAGGTGCATTACCGGGCGTCTCAATTGCCGGGAAACGGCATCGATGCTATCGCCAAAGGACTTGCTTCTCTCGGCAAAGCCGCAAACGACTGGGCGGATTTCTGCCGCGAACTGGATGACGATACTGACGAACTTGAACTGACCAAACTCAACAACGAAATAAAACTCCGCAAAGCTGAATTGGATAATGCCCCTATCACCGGCCAAAGCGATATCGATAAATTCACCGGCGACTGGCGGGAATATGCCGGGGTGCTGCTGGAAGAAAGTCCGATGTCAGAAAAGGCAAAGAAAAAGGCACGTCTGATGATCGAGGATTCCTGCGGCACATTTGCCGCCGCCGGCACCGTGGCTCTGCGCAGAAATCAGATGATCCGCAATCTGGGAATCCAGGAAATGGAACTTAATGAGGCTGTCTCTGCCGCTGATATTGATCTCGCATCTGAACGGTATCAAAAATACAGTGCCAATATGTTAAAATACACTGGCAAAATTCCGAATATCACTCTTGAAGAGATCCAAAGCCAGGCGGCGGCAAACAGATTTGCCAAAAGCGTCAGCGGTTACGGTATCAATGCTTTGCAAAAAGAAATCGATACATTGCAAACACGAACAGCCGACGGCAGTGTCCGGGAATACCGTTTTATCAAAAAAACAGAAGCCGACAGATTGGTCAAAGGTCTGAACTCCGCAAGAAACATCAAAATAATCCAGGGGATAAGCGAACTCAGCCGACTTCGGCAGGAAAATAATCTCAATGAGGCTTCTTTGCGAACTTTGAACGAGCAGGGCAAAATCTCAAATGATTGTTTTAAAGGGGAGAGCTCCCGTTTTTCCACACAGGTGACTGCAGAGAAAAGTGCTGCAGCCAGAGATCTCTTGAAATATCAGATTTGCAATTATGATTTCAAAGGTAAAAAACCGGCTGACATCGAAAAAGCAATGGCAGATTTTGCCGAAAAAATTGCCGCAACAGATATGTTGGGCGATGATGCAGCTCTGACGTATGAGTATCTTGAGCAGTGTTTTGATTTTGATCCCAAGACCGGCGAAGTTTCCGAAAAGGCGTACCGGAAATCACCGGTTTATATCGAAGCGAGAAATTTTTTAAAATATTCTATCGGTACTCCTGACAGTGATTATTTTAATCCGTGGCCGGTCAGAAGCGGAGACGACATTGTAACGATAGATGTTGACGATAACGATGATTCAATAGATTTTTCCCATTTTTTTGCGGAAAACAGAGCCAATGCCATAGTTATGCTGGATGAATTCTTTTTCCGCAATCCCAATGCTACACGGCAAGAGGCAACAGGCAAGATCAATGAAATCAAAGAATTCATTTCACGTCAGGACGTTACTGACCTTGCCAACGCCTGGGAAAATGTCTATCAGTCGATAACAGAAAGAAAATCGCTCTATGTCGATTCCAAAGATGATGACGAACGGCAGTTGGTTTCCGGAGCCAATCCTTTCAATTCAGCCCGGATCCAACGCAAACTTGAAAAACGTAACAACCAATCCAATAATCAAAAGAACTGACAAATGCAGATTTTAAACGACGACAATATCCGCGATCCGCAAACATTGCTCGACTATGGCAAGATATTTATTGACGATCCTCTCGGCGCAGTTCCGCAGGAAATCCGGCCGGAGGTGGAAAAGTTCTGTTCTTTTTACGGCGATGATGAATCTGCGATGCAGAAACGCATCGCGGTGGCGGCAATGTTCGCCCAGAATGATCCGAAACGTTTCCCGGCGGCATTTTACTGTGCTGACAATATGGCAAAAAAATATTTCAACGGCAAAGATGCAGTAACTCTTTTTGACGACTTGGCGGATGGGTTCAAAAAAGATTTTACTGCCGGGGCAAGAGAAAACACCTCCACCGCGGGACAGCAGGTCTGGAATTTTACCAAGACCATACCGCTCGCAGTGGATAAGTGGCTGATCAATGGTTTGCGCGGACTGCAGCTGAAATTTTTCAACACTGATGCTCCGGTATATGATAAGCGTGTGGTCGAAACAAGAGCCGGACAACTGGATAATGTTTACCGGCAGGCCGACGAAAAACGGCGTGCCAACAAAAGCTGGATGTACGATGCCAAAACGCCGCTGGACTTCATGCGGCAGGGGAAAATCCGCAGCGCTGCAGATCCTCTGGTCAATAAATATGGTTTCGGTCTGCCCGGTGAACCGCCTGATCAGCCGGGATTATTCGGCAGTAGAATAAATGAAACTGCCGAAAAACAATATGTTGCCCAAATGCTGGAGCTGAAAAAACGTTATCCGGGTGTATATTCCTATGTCCCGGATGATGCGTCATCGGCCGCTGCGATCCGTCAGGCTTTTGAAAAAGCAACCATTGAGGAACATATCCGGCGCAACGGGCCTGACAGCCTGACTGAATATTATCAGGAAGAAGAAAATATCGAAAAATTCCGGTGGAGATCAGAGGAGGAAGTATTCCGCAGATTTGAGGAAGCTCCGGATTACCTGAAACTTCTGGCCGGAGAACTGAAAACAACGATCAATGATCTCAACGCCTCTTTCACTCCGGATACCTCTTTGAGTGACGCCTGGAAATACAGTGACGGCAGCGGACTTTTCTGGCAGACTCTTTTGGCAAAAATCGGCGCGACCACTGCCGACAGCATTATTCCTGTTGCGTTGACATCTTATTTAGGTGGAGCCACTTTCGCAGCAACCGGCACGGCTCTCACAACTGCCGGCGATACTTATGGAAAAATGGTCGATGCCGGTGCAGATCCCGCCAAAGCAGAAAAATACGCGTGGCAATCAGGTATTGCGGAAGCGACAATGGATAGATTATTCGGTATCACCAAAATTCTGTCAAAATTCGGCAAGGCAGCTGAACCGTCCGCGCTTATCACCAAAGCTCCGAAACTGATTCTTGAAGTTCCGAAAGCCTTTGCGCAGGGTGCCGCCGGTGAGGTGATTTCTGAAAATGCCACAGAACTGTTTAATATTGCCAATGCGATCACTCTGGATATGCCTGCTTTCAACGGGAAACGCTGGACAGAATTGCCGGAGGATGCAAAGAGGAGATATCTGCACGATACGCTGGTCGAAACCACTCTTGTATCCATTGCGACCGGCGGGGTCATGGATGCCGTTTCCAGTGTGGCAGAGAGCAAAGGCAAACTGGTACGCTTCACTCACGATATGAGAAATGTCAATGAGATCAAAGGTATGATTTCAAGACTGCAGGATAAAGCGTCTTTGTCGCGGATGGAAAAAATCCAGCTTGATCTCGGCTTTTATGCTCTTGACAGCCGGGACGTCAATGCCGTTTACCGCGTTGCGGTACAGGAACGTGTCCGCCGCGCTTTGCATCCGGAAGAAATTCCGTCGGTGGCAGAGCGAATCGAGCGGGCAAAAAGCGGTATACGGCACAATGTCGCCGAAACAGCCCGCAATGTTGAGCGCATCAGATCCCGTTATCCCGGGATCAATATCGAAACCGTTGAAAAATGGGAAAAACAGGATATTGAGGCACTTGCCGACAATTACAGGAGCATTGCCGCCGAAATGGGCGTCGATCCGGTGCTGCTGGCGGAAAAATCAGCCAGAGCCCTCCGGCGCAAAGACGGTACAGTGGTGATAAATATTGCCAATGTGCGCCCCAGTGAGGTTTCCGCAGTGATGCTGCACGAAGCCGGACTGCACGGCGGTCTTGAAAAAGTTTTCGGTCAAAAGACCGGCGATTTTCTGGATATGGTATTTACCGCCGCCGCCAGCAGCGGTGAAATGAAATCGGTGCTGCAGTCGTATTTCCCCGGGCGGGAAGCATCAGAACTTTCCGGAGATGAAAAACGCCTGGCAGCAGAAGAATATCTCGCTGTGATCGCCGAGGCCCGCGGCGCAGATCTGGTCAAATATTTTTACGACCACCGCAATGATATCGATCCCGAGGGCAAAGCGACAGCCGGAGAGGTGCCGGCACTTGCCAGAGAGCATATGGATATGACCGGATTTGAAAAAGAATTGCCGGCAATAAAAGGTTTCATCGATGATCTCCGCACCAAACTCCGCCTGGCAGGGATCATCAACGGAAAACTCTCTGATTCAGAACTTGCCAGTGCCGTACTTACGGCAGTCCGTCAATCCGGTAAAATCAAGAGATCTTATTCCTACGGAAACACCCGTTTTTCCATTGGCGGCGAAATCGGTGTCCGCCGGATGCGGGATGCCGAAAAGAGACTGGCAAATCTCTCTCTGGCCAAAAAGATGCTGGCAAACGGCAGCGCTGCCAAAGCGATCCGTTTTGCCACCGGCTGGGAAAAAGACGGTGACGGCAAATGGAAAACCGATATCCCTGATCTGCAGATATCCCGCACCGGCAAACTGCCTGACGGTACGGAATATGAAAGAACTCTCGCTGATATT
>JAZONW010000090.1:0-11101 GCA_045654745.1 Victivallaceae bacterium
TTGCCGCTGTCGCCAAGGCGATGGGAGCAGTCGATGCCGCGGTACTTATCACCCGCAATCTGATCCCGGCGCGCTTTCTGCTGTCGGGGATATTTGTGGTTTCTGCGCTGATCTCGCTGGCAATCGGCACCAGCTGCGGCACGATCGCGGCGCTGACTCCGATCGCGGCAGGTCTGGTAACTCCGATGGGAGTGCGTCCGGAAGTGATGCTGGGCGCAGTTATCGGCGGAGCGATGTTCGGCGACAATCTTTCAATGATCTCCGACACGACCATTGCCGCCACCCGGACTCAAAATGTTCCGATGCGGGAAAAGTTTTATGCAAACTTCAAGATGGTCCTGCCGGCGGCAGCCGTGGCGGTCATTGTCTATATCCTGACCGGACAGAGCGAATACACCGGAAATGTATCAACTGCGGCAAACTGGAAACATATTATCCAGATCATTCCGTATGTTCTGGTGCTGATCCTGGCGCTGGCGGGTTTCAATGTGATACCCCTGCTCTTTTTCGGAGTGTTGTTTTCCTGCGTGCTCGGCATTATGACCGGAGCATTTGACATCTGGGGCGCGCTTGAAGCCTGCGGGAAAGGTACTCTGGGTATGTCAGAAACATTGATCGTGGCGATCCTTGCCGGAGGTCTTTTGAAATTGATCCGCTGGAATGGCGGCATCGCTTATCTTATGGAAAAAATCCGCAAACTCATCAGCTCCGGTTCCGGCTGTGAGATCGGAATATTTGTGCTGGTGGCGCTGGTGAATTTTTTCACCGCCAACAACACCGTTGCTATTGTCATCGCCGGCCCCATCGCCAAAGAATTGAGCGACCGTTACGATTGTGAACCCCGCCGGATCGCCAGTATTCTGGATACGGCATCCTGTTTCGTTCAAGGTTTGATCCCCTATGGTGCGCAGATGCTTATAGCTGTTGGCATCGCCCGGAGCTGCGGATTGAAAATTTCGACCCTCAGCTTGCTCGGCACCCAATACTATCAATGGCTGATGCTGCTTGCTCTGACGACCTCATTTGCCGTCAGACGGTACAAAAACAGATCACAAAAAAACTGATTTTTGACCGACTGCCGTCAGCGACCTCATTTTATTTGCAAAAGAAAAACTTTTTTGCAGATTATTTTTCAATAGTATTCTGTTCTTTGATTCTGCCGTCTTCCATTACATAGATGCGGTCAAAAACATCTATGGCACGGTGATCGTGAGTCACGACCAGAACGCCGGTGTTGTGTTCGTGGGCGACTTGTTTCAAAAGTTCCATTACTTTTCTGCCCATAACGCTGTCCAATGCGGCGGTGGGTTCATCGGCAAGCAGCAGTTCAGGAGTGTTTGCCAACGCCCTGGCGATCGCTACCCGCTGCTGCTGACCTCCTGAAAGTTCTTTGGGCATAAAGTTTTTCCGTGCAGACAAATCAAACTTTTCCAGAAGTTCTTCAGCTCTTCTTTTGGCAATTTTTCCGGAAACATCGTTGATTTCCATAGACAGCCGTACATTGTCAACTGCACTTAAAAACGGCAGCAGATTGGCTTTCTGAAAAACAAATCCGATGTGATTCCGGCGGAATGAACGGATATTGGTTTTGTAAGTGTTGTCAAAGACGGTTTCGCCGCCAATAATGATTTTTCCGGAATCGGGCTCCTGTATCAATCCCAAGCTGGTCAGCAGCGTGGATTTGCCTGCTCCTGACGGTCCGAGCAGAGCGGCGATCTCGCCTGCGTGCAAGGTCAAGGAGACATCATTCAAGGCGTGGACAACGGTGTTGCCTCTGCCGTAAGTCTTGCAAAGATTTTCAGCGATAAGTGCAATCTTTTTCACGACAAAACCTCCCCCGCATTGGTTCGCATTGCTTTGATTATACCCGCAATGCTGGCAAGGATTGATATGCCGGCAACAATTCCGAAAAGCAGCCACAAATCACTGGTTACCAACACCACCCGGCGCGGGAAGTGCGGATATACCCATTGCCCGAAAAACCTTGCTATTCCGAATGCCAGAACACCGATGGCAAGCGACTGCTGCAGTATCAAACCGATAATAACGCTGTTTCGTGCGCCGATAAGTTTCAGCATAGCAATAGAGTGGAGTTTATCCAAAGTCAGAGTGTAAAGGATAAGCGTCATCACCACCGTGGAAACTGTAATCAGGATCGTGCGGAAAAGCAGAAGCTGTTTGCGGGAACGGGCAACGAAGCCGCTCAACATAATCTGCCGCTGTTCATGTGAAGTGTAAGCTGTTACATCGGGCAGAGTTTTGAGTTTTGCCATAACTTCTTCCACGCTGTAAGCCGGATTGACTTTGAGCAAAACAGCGCTTATCTGCTGATCCGGCAGAGCGGCAGGGCGCGTACTTTCGCTTGAAAGCGTTTCGCTATGATCGACAGATGTGTTGCCGTAAGAAGACTGATCGAACCGCCGCAACCGGGCATTGCGTTCATTGCGGATCGCTTCGGCAGGGGTATCAAACTGAATTGCAAGGGCATCGTTCAAAGACACAAATACCATTGCATCGCCGGCGGGGGAATTCATCCGGTCGGTGATGCCGACCACAGTAAAAGTATCTTTGCCAAGCTGTAAAGTTGTTCCCGGCGGAAGTTTTGCTGATTTATCGGCAAGCATTTCATAGTGCCCATTCTGCAACGCCCGACCTTGAATGATCGGCAGCCACGCACCGTTATCAGGCAATCCCTGCACGGTCAGACGCAGTACACGGTTTTGAAAATCCCGCTGAACGGTGTGAGAGACAAACGGTTCGGCTGAATCAACACCCTCAATCGCTTCCAGACGGTATTCCATTTGGCGCGGCAGTTTGGACACTTCGGCAAAAGGCCCTTTCGTGTTGCGTTGAACCACCCAGATATCTGCCCCCGATCGGTCAATTATCAGCGTAGCTTCCTGAATAAGTCCGCGGTAAATGCCGCCCATCCCCATTACCACCATCAGCAACAAGCTTATTCCGGCGGTAGTCAGGAGAAATCTGCCGAAGTTGTGTTTTATATCGCGGAAAGCCAGATTCATCATTTTTTGATTTTCCGATTGGTGTATTGCAAGTATTTCTGCGGCTGCATAACGATTTTTTCTTCCGCTTGCAGACCGGAAACGATTTCGACTTTATTCTGACTGCGGACACCCAACTTCACAGGGCGTTCAGTGATCTTGCCGTCAACGACCGCCAGCACAAAAGGCTGATTGTTTTTCCAGGAAACCAGATTGGAGGGAATATTTACGCAATTTTTCGGATCAGAAACCTTGATAAAAACTTCCAAACGCTGCCCCAAAGTCCAGTTGGGCGGCAATTTATCCAAAGCAATATCCACTTTGTATTCGCGGGTTTCACGGTCGGTTTCCCGCCACAAGCGGCAGATTTTTCCAGCAAAACGCTGTTGCGGCAAGGTGCGGAAAACTACGTCCACAGCAAGACCGTTTTTCAGATGAGCGATTTGAGTTTCATCCACCCAGACCGATGCCCAGATGGTGGAAGTATCCACTATATCCATAATAGAAACACCGGGATTGACTATCGCGCCCTGTTCGCGGTTGCGCCGGACAATGAGCGCATCAAACGGCGCAGTCAGACGCGTTTCAGATAATTTGGTTTTATAATAGGCGATTTGCGCCTGATGTTTGGCAAGAGTGGATTCAGCTTCGATGCGGCGTTTTTCGGCCTGCTCCGATTCGGCTTGAGCGACCAGCATATTCTGCCGGTTTTTATCATAAGTTGAGCGCGATTCCGCATTACTGGACAAAAGCTTTTCACTGCGTTGAAACATAGTGTCGGCATATTCCAGATTGGCCTTGGCTGACCGTATTTCGGCATCGATACGCTGCAACGCAGCCTGTGCAACAGTCAATTCAGCTTCGGCAACTTTTAACTGCTGGGCAATATCTTCAGAATCCATTTCTACCAGAAGTGTTCCGGCTTTGACCGCATCGCCCTGATCGGCATAAAGTTTACAGATCGCACCGGTTTCTCTGGGGCTGACGGCAAGGCGGGTTTTGCCTTCGAGCGTACCGGTTCCAAAAACGGTCTGCTGAATTGGTGAAGATTTCACTTCAAATGTCTGAATTTTTACCGGAGCAAGTTTCCAGAAATAGAAAGCGATTGCCGCAATAACGATAACAGCAAAAAGTTTGATGATAGTTTTTATGTGGCGTTTCATATAAATTCAATCCTTTTTTGAGTGACATTTACAATGACAGGAGCCGTTCTGCTTACAGCATTGCGGCGGTAAAGCCGGAGCGGCGGACAATGCGGAAAAGAATTGCGACAATGCTTCAATATTTTCCCTGATGACCTGATAATGCATATAGTAACTTTTCTTTTCACCGATGATGAGTCCGGCGTTTTTCAGAACTTTCAAATGTACCGATACAGTCGGCTCTGAAACAGCAAAATGCCGTGCCAGACTGCGGACACACATCCGTCTCTGCAGCAGAAGTTCGACCATCTGCAGTCGGACGGGGTGACTCATCGCTTTAAGTGCCTGTGATATTTCCATAACAGCCTCCTGCAGTATAATATATCACAAAAAATCCAATTAGCAAGTTGACTAATCAAATAAATAATGCGCTGTTCCCGTCAAAAAAAGCGAGGTATAGCTGCTCCAGACTTGTCCCGCCATAGCCTATGGCGACGGCGGATTGTCGCAGCAGAACCTCTTGAGAAGACGGATGACAACTTTGTTATCATTGATTAACTACCCATATTGGGAACAGAGCTATAAATAAAAAAAGCGGCAGTGTCGCGCCTGCCGCCAGATTCAGAAAATGTACTGCAGGAAAATCATTTTGCCGACCGGGCGGCTTTTACGCATTGGCGGATGAAGTCACCTTTGGCTTGGGTGTAGCCGTCGCGGTCGTGCTTGAAGCGTTTCTGCAGCTCGATTTTAAGCTGGGCGTATTCCTGCGCCTTGTCCGGATTGTTTTTCAGATATTCACAGAAAATCAACTCATCCCAATCACCGCGATGACGGATGTGCAGATGAAAAACCTTTTCTGCAAAACCAAGCGGAGTATAACCTTTGCAAAGATCAAGCCGGTATTCCCCCACAACAGTTTCTGCCATAACAGTATAACCGCAAGTGACGGCGAGCTGCCGCACCGTTTCCGGTAATGTTCCAACGGCAACTTCCAACAGGATATCCACAGTCGGCTTGGCCAGCAACCCTTTTACAGCGGTACTGCCGATGTGGTTTATTCTGACCAGATGCGAGCCGAACTGCTTTGTCAGAAGCTCTTTTTCCACTTCATAATAACTTTGCCAATCGGGATTGTGTTCAGCAATGATAATGGGGAAAAGCTGCCACAACTCTTCCAGAGTCATTTCGGACAAAGGTTTGCAGTTATGATATTTTTCCGTGGGAACGACGTCCCTGTTATAATCTGCCATTATAATTTTTCGCCCCACCAGTCCGGAAGCTGTTCACCGAGCTTGACCGTTTTAAGCGGTTCAAGCGACAAAAGTATTTCGATATCTTTGCTTTTTGCTCCCAACTGCATCATAAATTCGCGGCAGACTCCGCAGGGGGTACCATTGCTGCCGTCGGGCATAACGGCGACAACTTTAGTAATAACGCTTTCGCCGCAGGTAAGCATATTAGCAATGGCGTTGCGTTCGGCGCACATTCCCATTCCGCAGGCGGTGTCGATGCAGATCCCGGTGTAGATATTGCCCCTGTCGGTCAAAATCGCCGCACCGACAGAGCCGACCTCCATAAGCGGAGAAAGTTTGCGCTCGCATTGAACCGCTTTCGCCCGATCATAAAGAGTTTTCCAGATGTCAGTTTCCATATTGTTCCTTTTTTAAATGGCGGCGGTAGATGCGGGAGGTTTCGTTCCACGGATGATAACCGGTGCCGATGTATTCAAATTGATATTTTTCGTAGTAACCGATGTGATCGGTACAACAGTAAAGAGTTTCAAATCCGCAATCAAGAGCCGCTGAAGCGGTATATTCGATCAGTTGGCCGCTCAATCCCTGATGCCGGAATTTTTCATTAACAAAAAGAGCGCACAACCATGGATAAAGATCCATCCGGCTGATAAAATCATTGGTGATCAAGCCGCAACCGCCCAGGACTTCATCGCGGTCAAGCATCAAAAACCATTGCGGCAAGGGAGCCGATGCAGTCAAAGCATTTGCCATACAGTCCTGATAAACTTCCGGTTTCCCCCAGAAATTGCTGAAACTGCTGCAGAAGAGTTTCAATTTTTCAGGATTATTCCGCAAAGAAATGATTTCAACTCCGGCGGAGTTCCTGACCGTAATATTTTCTTTCATAGTGTACCTCGCACATATAATATACTTTCAATTCAGCAAAATTCAATCCGCTCCGCCGCGCCGCTTCAGTAAGGCTGAAAAATAAAAAATGGCATTTTCAACAAAAAAGCACTTGCACAATTCAAAAATGGTGTTATATTATAAAACATACTCAATTATGGGGCAGTAGCTCAGTTGGCTAGAGCATCACACTGGCAGTGTGAGGGTCGAGAGTTCGAGTCTCTTCTGCTCCACCAGCCTTCAACAAGCCGTCAGTTTTACTGACGGCTTTTTTTACGGCTTGGCAAGCCATCCCGCGAACAGCGGGGGGATTGATAAGACGGAAAAACGGATGCAAAGCAGCCGTTGAAGGCGGACAACTGCGCTTGGCATTGAGTTTGAGCGTAAAAAATTGCAAAGAGAAAAGTTGACGTTTGAGTTGCATAGCCACCACCAGAACTTCCTAATTGCCAAGGACTTGACTATAAAGACCCTGGCATTTTTTCTTTTTATAGTGCTTACAGTTGCAGGCACTTACGGCTTTTATGCGGAAAGCAATAGACTGCTATTCTCAATACTCAACCATACCAGCAACGGCATTTTGCACCACTTTTCCGGCGAAAGTCTCTGAAACGCGCTGGACGCAACTCCTTGGAATATTGTTGCTTATTATCAACGATTTACAAAAAACGGTATTCCAAGGACTTGGTGTATCAAATAGACGGTGCAAAAGTTGGTTTTCCGCCACTCCTGCTCCGTCTTTCATTTTGCAAAGTCCTTGGCCTTATCTGCCTTTTTGCTTATTTCGCAGATGCCTCATGCCGTATTTATTATCTGCTTTTTTGAGCTGAGAACCGCCTACATGATTAAATAATCTGTGGTTGGTGACGGGTGTGTTTATTTCATCGCGACTGTGAAAAACTTTTTGTTGTCAAAGCCGAAAAATTTATATCCCGGCATGGCATCATCAAAGTTATTCATAAGACTGCGGATATAGAAATAAAGCAAATACCGAACATTGGGTGTTCCTGACGGTTTTATTCCTGATGATTCACCGTATTTCTTTTTAAAATTATCGTTCAGTTCGCTATATTTGCGGTTGAGTTCTTTGCGACAATCTTGAGCATTCAGCTCAACTCCGTTTTTACTATATTCGCTATATTTTCCGGCAAAATATTCATAGTTGAGTGTTACGGAATTTGAAGTGTCAGCGTTGTTTTTTTTCTTACACAATTCCCAATATTTCTGGATGCAGTATAAGCGATAGAGATCTGCTACATATGCTCTGTCAATCTTGTCTCGCACATCTTCAACAGCTTTGCGGATCGGGTTATCTTTCAGAATTTTAGCACTATTGAAAAATTTATTTTCGGCTTCTGTTACAGTCTTATTGATTGTTCCGCCGGTATAAAATTCATAAAGCGGAGTTTCCTCTGCTGCTAAATCAATCAACATTGTACTCCAGATTGAAGGTGCATCTGATCCAGGCTTGTAATGAGTGATTTTCTTTGTTTTTTCGTTACCGTTTTTATCGGTATATTTTTTTTCCTCAACACGATCTTCTTTTGGAGTATGCCATGCAATAGTGTTAGCGATCATAGCTGCAAGTTTTTTACTGGATTCATTTTCAGCCGGGTAGTTTTTTGCATATTCTTCCAAACTTTCATAAGAAAGCATCTTAAAACAGGAAGTAATTTCGTCGTCTGTTCGTGGTTTATAGTCTTCCAACAGTTTTTTAATATTATCTTTCTGGAAAAATTCAACTTTATTCTTTGACCATTTCCCGTTTACTTCTTCGGTTGCAGTTAACTCATCCCAACTTTTATAAAATAATGCGACTAATCCTTGCTTTTCAGAGTATTTTTTATTCACGATACTTTTTATTTGTTCATTAGTCAACAGCAACAAAATACGCGGCTGTCCGGGACATTCCTGTTTGGCGATGAGATATTCTTTGGCGAGCTGGGCATAGTTGAAAGCCGCGCCGTCACGCATGCCTTTGGCTTCGATCATAACGAGGAGATTTTTTCCAACAATCCAGCCGTCCGGTTGTACCAGACGGAGATGATTATCTTCAGAATCCCCGTGTATTAAATCTTCAAATGTCAATTGAGGAAACCAAAAATTGCTCTGAACACCTGCAACTTCGTATTCTTCACATTTAGCATCTCCCCAGCCACATTGTTTAAGCAAGCCAGAAATAAAAGCGGGTTCAATAAATGCCATCGACATCAAAATATCTGCGGAAAGAGCATCTTCAGAAAAACGACCGCCTTCTTTGTTTTTTCCTTCACCATAATCCGCATTTATGCAGCAGTTCAAGTTCCCTTCTTTTGACGCTCCTCGGTAAAATGCCCAGGATTCTGATTCCAGAAATGCTTGGATTGGAGTAAGTGCGATGTGTTCAGACAAGATTTTGTTCATTCTTTATGGTCTTTCAATATTATCATAAATCATTAACGATTCTCTCGGCCATCAACTGAATGTGATTTTTTGCAGCATCCGCCAATTTCAGGTAGCCCTGACTCGACAACTTACCCATTGCCGCAGCTAACGCCATGCGGGAATCTTCGGTGTTTTCAAACAGCATTTGAAAAAACATCCGCCGGAAGGTTTGAAGGGTTTCATCATCTGCTTTTTCAAGTTGCCCCGTTATACTTCCCATTTCGGCCAGAGCTGTTCTGTAAACATCATTTGACTGCTGAATAAGGTCTTCAGTATTGCCGGAAATCACACTTTTAAGCATATCGTCCGTTATAATTTGCAACAATTGATATGCAATCTTTGCATTAACTTCTTCCGTTTGATTACTCATTATTTTCTCCGTTTCTTTTTTTGTTTACAACTCTATCTCTGGTTTTGTAAAATTCGAAAATGACAAGAAACTATATGTTAATATAATTCGTAATATGTTCTTTGTCAATCATTTTTCTTTTGGCAAATGTTCTTTTTCTTTATCACTGGTCAAAATTCTTCAATCTCAAAACAAATACCACAATCAGAAGGCAGCAAATTTTTGATGCTCTGCAATTTGAATTCTGCGTATTCTCGGTTGTAAACTCCGAGCAGCGTATTAGTTTCATAAAGAATGTGTAAAACCAGATGAAGCCAGCTCATTTCTGATAATTCTGGAAATGCTTGACGCAGCCACAATTTGATTTTTTCCGCGTGCTCATCTTTGGGAACCGCCGGATAAAAGGGTGTACCGTCGTTATCCTGATCGTATGGTCGCAAATTAACCAGATGTAATTTTACCGGATCAATGATTCCGCTTTGGGCAGTTAATTCCGGTCGATAACGTAGTAAGTGATCAAGCTCTTCTGCTTCAAACATTTCAAACGGACAACGGTCAGCGTATTCCGGACACTCAAGAAGCAAAGACAGCCAATTCCCACTTGAAAATCTGGAAAAATCACAATATGGTTCGCACCATTTGCATACAACACCAAAATATCCCAACGCATCCACCCAATGCTGTGGTTCAAGTTTTTTATCGCAGCCGTATTGTTCAAATTCAGTTTTGGAAATGGTTTCAGAGAGGATAAGCTTCAAAATCCCGTCTCCAGAAAACTGTGTTTTGTTCTCGGCATCCTTAAAGGCAAGCCAGCCATGCCGAATCAGTTCGATCTCTTCATCAGCAGTCAAATCCGGATGATTTCTCTGGAAAGATTCCAGTAAATCCGGACGATATTCCAATACTTCCAGTTGCTCGCTTCTAGTGAAACTGTTGAACATTTCTTCCGTAATGATTTCCGGATTACCAACGATTTCATAAAACTCAAATTCTTTCATACGCTCACCACCATAGCATTTTTGTTATTAAGTTTTGACATACCCCAAACGAAAGTTTCATTCCGCTTTCATTCTGCAAACTCAGGATAATTTGCCCTACATACCTATATGACATTTTTAAAAATTTCTATCAATTTTTTTGTTGCATACAAGGATTTTTATTACCTTAAAAAAACTGCAAGGACTTAAAAAAAGTGTTTTGGACGTGCCGTTGAATCCTTGTAAAATGATAACTTCACAAGGACTTATTTGCATATTTTGAGCAGAAAGTTTGTCGGAATATCAACCATGCATACCAGTAAAAGTGCAGCAAACTCCCGCTATCAAGGATTGAAGTTTACTGCTTTTCCCCTAACAAGCATCGCTCTGTAAAAACCAACTTTTTTCTCTGTCACTTCTATCCCTTATAAGAGTGTAGCGCAGAGATTTTCGGTTTCGCCGCCTGTTAACCTCCACCATCCTTCGCTAAAGCTACGGATGGCAAGCCTGTCTTGCTATCCGTAGATTTTTTTGCTTGCAAAAACAAGCGAAGTGAAACGAAGCGTGCGAAGGATGCCCATAAATTTATCCTCCGTAGCTTTATGCGCAGGAGGAAGCTCTTGGCGACGGAGGGGTAACGGCAGAGAATTGGAGAAATAGAATTTTCTATACTTACATTTTACGCAGTCTTTCCCACCCGGAACAGCGTTATATCGGCAGTACAAGTGATTTAAAATCCCGCCTTATCAAACATAATTCCGGAGAAGTTCCCCACACATCAAAATTCAAGCCTTGGCGCATTCAAACTGCAATCGCTTTTGATTGCAAAGAAAACGTCGTTGCCTTTGAAGATTATTTGAAATCCGGCTCTGGCAGAGAGGTCGCCAAACGGCATTTATGAATTTATCCCAAAAAATACGTCCCCCACTTGTAAACTCCGGTGATCAATGTTATATTCCCCATAATACGATTGATTTGAACAAGGAGAAATGTATGAAAAAATATATCGCTGCAATATTATTTCTCTGCTTTTCCATACTGTATGCCGGAGAAGCTGATCCGCAAT
>JAZONW010000091.1:0-5348 GCA_045654745.1 Victivallaceae bacterium
AGTATCCAGCGGATGTCGCGCGGTTTGAAACCGATATCGTAGATGTTTCGGAAAAGGATGTAGCCGCTCTTGGGCAGTCCGGTATCCAGCAGAAGCAGACCGTCTCCGGTATCAAACAAATAGGATGGCGAACTTTTACCGCCGACGTGCCAGAGTTTGCCGTAGAGTTGAAACGGCGGCAGATCTTCCTGCCACATTTGATGAACCTTCATATTTTGCCTTTCTCAATTTGCTGCTGACTTGAACACCGGAGATCAAACGGTGTATTACAATAGCATTCTTCAATAACTTTTCAAGTTTATTCCCGATACAGCTTTGAAAAAACGGTAAAAATCCGCCCGCCGCCGACTTTTCAAGAGAAAAATTTTCTGCTCAACTGAAAGGAGTTTTTCTCCGGAACAAACGCAATATGCCCCGAAAAAAGATGGCAGCTTGCGACCTTTGTGTCAGTAGGCAAGTTTTTGCGGATCGGTTTGTTTTATTTTTTCTATTGCCTGCCACATCAATTTATAAAAGTTCTCCAGTTTCATCAGTTCCGGCAATGCGGAATCCGGGTAGTTCAACTTTATAAAATGGTCAAGTTCTTCCGCAGTGGAAAAATTTTGCACTGATCCGGAAGCGTAAATAAGGCATCCGTAAGGTTTTTCAGTGTTACTTTGCTTAAATGGCACAACGCATCTTTCAAAATTGGCAGCAATAATATTTTCAAGATATTTCCGGTGTTTCTGCGGCGGCAGCCGGTCGGATATTGTTTGACTGACATCATATTGGCTGATAAAAGCATTGTTTTCAGTTATAACGATTTGCCATGGCTTTTTCAAAGGAATACGTTTACCATAATAGTTTTTCCGCCGGGTATAAAATCCCCGGTCAAAACTTTGGTAAATTTTAATAATCTGATTCCAACGGTCTTTATATAATACCGCTAAATTTTTCCATACCGGCAAGGGGAGCTTTTGCTGAGAAAGCAACTTCAAAAACTCTTTTTCTGAATCAATTTGCTGTACTTTTTGAGTTGTAATATCAAATAGGAAAAAGGCTTTTTTTGACTTGAAAAGCCAATATTTATCATTTTCCGCAAAGGCAGTTATTTCAGAAATCAAAACATCGCCTTTTGCTTCTGCAACCAGGGTTGACGGGTCGTATTTTTCAAAATACCCTTGCTCAAAGGAATCTATAATACATATTTGATACGGATAATCCAGCGGTATTCGCCACCAATCACGGTAGCCCTGATAAGAATAAAAACCTTCACCGGGGCGTGTTGGATAGTCATCACACCCCGGAAGAAGAATCATTCCAATAAAGATCACAAGGAATAATATTAACTTACTTTTTCCATTCCATACGGATTTCATAATACTGCTCCCAATTTCCGCCATAGCTTGGCAACAGCTTTAATATATATCCGGAACCGGGAATTTTCGATGCTTTTGGAAAATATTTTTCAATTTTTGTTTTAATAACTTCTCCGCGCGGAGCATCTGTGACCAAGTCAAAAATTTCGTAAGAAGTTTTTTCTTTTATCGCATCCGTCCAACTTTTGGGTAATCGTGTGCCGGAATGCCAACCTGATTTGTTGTAAACAGTAAACGTGGCGATTCCATTTTCCAATTTAAAGTTTCTTATGTCATAAGAGCCGATAAACCATTCAACCTCGCCAAGATTACCTGTTGCAGTCTTTGGACCGTTAAATTCCCACTCGGTTGGTATTTTTCCTGTCTTAAAATATTCTTTCTTAACTTCTTTCATACTGTAAGAATTAGCAATGTCTTGAGATTCTGGAGATTTGCTATCAAAATAGATGGGATTTTTTCCTTGTTCAAAGAACCACATCCAAGTCATATGCAACCAATTGGCTTTGTTATCCGTTAACCGGGGAGGCTTGGGGACTTTAAACTGATATATATTTTTCACATTTTTTACGACCGTATCAAGTCGTTCCGAAATATAAGATGGAATTCGATTGATAATATTTACTTTAATCATTGCTTCGGCAGATTCTTTTATAGTTGCTTTTCTCAATGAACAACGGCAATTGGGGTGTATAGGCAATTTTGGCTTTGCGGGGTCTTCGTCACTGAATACTTTACCATCAAAACGACGACATTTTTCACAACAATCCCCATCTTTTTCTGCGACAAAATACCAATACTTTGGTAATAATACATCAGATAATTTTTGAGTAAGTTCATTGAGATCCATTTTTATCTTCCTTTCTTTGGTTAATTAAAAACGGGAGAGAAGCCTCTCTATTAATAGCGTGCTTCGTCAACATTTTTTTGCAAAAAATGACTTTTTCTGCTCAAAATGCTATATTTTTTATTCCGTCAGATCATTAAGTAAAACAGAAAAGAAACAAGAAATGATCAAGAAGTACAGCGAAGAAAAAAGGCTGGAGGTAATCAATGCACGCAAAGACGGAACAACCATTGCTCAAATTGCAAGAATGTCAGGAGATTGTAAACTGTACAATCTATACTACAAATGATTTTGAATGCAATTTCAACTTTTGATGGAATACAAAAGCCGGATTCAAAATTCTGATAATCAGGTAACTTGCGTACAACAGCAGAAAATCTGATTTCCCATGTTCTAATAATACGGAGCGTAAGCGAAGTGCTTCGTATCGGAACGTAGTGGCTTGCCGCGGCGTAATGAAATGAAGACGGGAGATGCTTCATATTGTGGAGCTTTGGCGGCTTGTCGCGGCGTAATGAAATGAAGACGGAAACAATGCTTCATCTGAAAAGGCGGTTTTATGAAGCATTTTGCGGCACTGCCGCAAAATATGAAGCGCAGCTTACGCTGCATGAAGCGGCACTTCCACCTTCGCCAAGGCTACGGCGGACAAGGCGTGCCATGAAGCGAAGCCTTGATCCGTCTTCATCTGCGCTGCAGATTCCGCCGCGACAAGCAGGCTTCATGTTTTTTTTGCCCATTCGGGCAAAAAAAATGGTCGGGATAGCGAGATTCGACAAGGAGCGCAGCGACGAAGAGCGTGAGCAGCGCAGACCGGAGGTCGAGCAGCGCAAGGCAACTCACATAAAAAATCATCGTCATGCCGACCCCGGGCGGCAGGACAAACAGAGAAAATAAAAAAATCGCATACAAAACTTGTTTGTAAATGCGATTTTTTAATTTTATCAGATGATTTTTTTATGCATTTTCAGCAATTCGGGCAAAAAAAATGGTCGGGATAGCGAGATTCGAACTCGCGACCTTTTGTCCCCCAGACAAACGCGCTAAACCAGGCTGCGCTATATCCCGATCATTCACCTAATATACATCGTGCTTGTGCTTTTTGCAAGCGGCTTTTGCAAAAGTTTGCAGATTTTTATAAAATTTACCCGCTTATTCCTGCGGATAAAGCTGTTTTCCCTCTTTAAATTTGCTGGCGCGGGGGATGATACGCTCCACGATCAACGGCTTTCCGGTGTTGCCGAAACTTTCCACCGGATAAATTTCGACCCTGCACTCGCTACCGGGAGTGATCACTTCAGCAGGCAGTTTGTAAACCAGTTTCCGTCCGGCAATGCCCTGCAGGCGGTAGAAGTCGCTGATGTAACGTTCTTCGGCTTTGAGTTCCAGTTTACCTTCAACTTTTTCATAAACTTTGACATCGTAAAAGTGGGTGAAGTCTTCGTGTTCCGCCGGATCAAAGATCAGATACAGATATCCGAAGTCATAACGGATAACACCGTGGGCATCGGCAGGAAATTCCGGTGCGGTACGTTCATTTTTGCGGCACGCGGTATATTTTGCCGCCTCCTGGCGGTAGGGGATCGGACAGCTCCAGAGCTTTTCCGGCTTGATCTCGCGGCGGTCTTCCACATTGTAACGGTGGATATCATAGCG
Source organism: Victivallaceae bacterium (assembly GCA_045654745.1). Classification (GTDB taxonomy): domain Bacteria; phylum Verrucomicrobiota; class Lentisphaeria; order Victivallales; family Victivallaceae; genus UBA1784. Next base: position 3,859 of record JAZONW010000091.1, read on the forward strand.
GTCAGGATAAATTTCCATCAGCATAACGTGCTGGACTTCGCGGGCAAACGGAATGATGACACTGCAGTTGTTGTAACAAGGCTCTTCCACGCAGGCGTAGGCGAGAGTTGAAGTGTTGACCGCAGTGAATTCGCCCTGCCAGATACAGCGTTCATCTTCCAGCGGGCAATGGGTGTGACCGGAAATGGACACCACCTGACTGTAGCGGTTGAAAAGCTCCCGCAGTTCCGGCCGCCCCGATGAACGGTGACTTCCGGCAACGGTATCAAAAGCGTGGAAATGGGTGACGACAAAGACCGGTTTGTTTTCATCTCTGGCGATGGCGGCTTTGATCTCCGCTTCCAGCGCATCGAGCATAGTTTTGGAATATCCAGTTTCCATGGTGATATCTTCGGACAACGCGATGAAATCGTAACCGCCGACAACTTCGTGGAGCGGGTTGGCATTTTTCTGACCGATGATGCGGCTCATTTCGGAGTAGATATATTCCGGCTGGCGTTCAGTACCGCGCGGCACCCAGTAATCGTGGTTTCCGGCGCATCCGATGTGTACGGGCATCGGATCAAAATATTTTTCCAGAAGTTCGCGGTAAAGTTTGTAGGTATCGAAATTGGTTCCGTCCGCCAGATCACCTGCCATAAGCAGGACATCCGGCTTCATGGGAGAAAGAAATTTCAATGCTTTATCAAGGTTGTTCATTCCCCAATCGCTCAAGGTCGGGTAGGCTTGCGAATCACTGATAATTGCCACTTTCAATGGCTTAATGCTGTTTTCCATAATTTCCTCCGTTTGCGTGTTGAAAATATAACTCCACTACGGAGAAAATCAAGTTTCTGCCATTGAAAAATATGATGCCATGTGTTAAATTATAAAACGAAGCGGGTGTCGCGAAGCCTTCTTCTCACCAATTCTTTGTATTCGCATCGTCAGAAGGAAAACACAGCATGAATCTGAAAAATGAGATTTTGAGACTGCTTGCTGAAAACGGGCGTCTCAACAACGCCGCCATTGCCGAAAGGCTGGACACAGCAGAACAATCAATACAGCAGGCCGTCGCAGAACTCGAAGCAGACGGGGTTATCGTTGGCTACCGTGCCATGTTTGATGAGACCTTCCTTCCCGAAACCGCGGTCAAGGCTATCATCGAAGTCAAAACCAAACCGGAACGCAACAGCGGATTTGACCGAATTGCAAAAAGGATCAGCAAATTTTCCAAAGTTGAATCTGTTTATCTTGTCTCCGGAAGTTACGACTTACTCATCGAAGTACACGGAGAAAGCCTGAAAGATGTCGCCGAATTTGTTTCCGGTAAACTTGCAACGATCGACGGCGTCATGTCAACTTCAACACAATTTCTGTTGAAGAAGTACAAAGAACTTGGAAAGATGATGCAAAATGAAGAACATAAAGAAAGACTTAATATCACGCCCTGAATCTGAAAAATCAAGACTTGCCGGACATATCGCCGGACTTCCCAAAAGCGGTATCCG
>JAZONW010000092.1:0-10361 GCA_045654745.1 Victivallaceae bacterium
AACAATGAAAAAAATTTTTGCTGCCCTGCTCGGTGTAATTTTTTTTGTTTCCAATCTTCTCAGTGCGTTTGAAATTACGGAAAGTACGGTACTTGTCATCTGTGATGATGCTCCAGAATCTACACTGCTTGCGGCACAAGAATTTGTAAAATATATTAAAAAGATTAGCGGTATTTCCCTGTCGGTAGTCAAAGAGTCTCCAAAATTTGGTTCAAGAGTGATTATCGGAACTCTTGAAAATGTTAAAAATCTACCAGAGGCTACGGCGATTGAACTTGCTGCTGCAAAATCGCCTGATGCGTTTGTTATACTCTGTACAGGAGATACTCTTTTTATTGTTGGTAAGGACATGGTTGGAGAACTTTACGGAACGTATGCATTTTTAGATGAAAAAGCCGGAATACGCTGGTTTCGTACAGCTTCCGACAAAGATGATTATGAGTATATACCGCGTACTCCATCGATTGTTTTTGCTGATTTTAAGATTTTTCGAACCCCGGCATTTCGTTTCCGTCAGCTATCTTTAGTTGGAGCGACAGCAAAAACTCCTGTAAAAGGACAGAGTCTGGCGGTACGTCAGGGATTTCAGATTCATCCTCCGTGGAATTATAAAAAATCTTTTACCGATAAATTTTACATGGCAAGAACATCTTTGTCGGTGATTAGTACTGGCGCTCACCGTGCATTTTCACGACCGATACCTGAAAAACTCTTTGAAACACATCCAGAGTATTTTGCTCTCATTAACGGCAAAAGGGTAAGAGGAGCACAAATTTGTATTTCTAATTCGGATGTTCAAAAAAAAGTGATTGATTATATTCTTGATATTTATCAAACAACACCGGTAAAAAGTTTTTCGTATCTTTTTGGAATGCCTGATGTAACCATCGGATGGTGTGAATGCAATAACTGTCGTAAACTGGATGAAGTAAAAGATTTTGACCATATAAATATCTCTACCAGATTTCACAAAACAGTATTTAAGATAATGTCAGAAATATATAAAAAGCATCCAGATGCAGAATTGCAGGTTTGGGCGTATCACACTTATCGCACAATACCAACAAATATTAAATATGATCCAAGGGCACTTGTTTATTATTGTTCTCATGGGCGTTGTTATGGTCATGCCTTAAATGACCATAACTGTCCAAAAAATGCAATGCATTGCAATCTTATAAAACAATGGGCATTAATATCTTCAAGGATGCGTTTCTATGAATACGCCAATAGTATACCTATAATTTACGGCTGTCCGGAAATGACTATGGCGCAGGATTTACGTTACTATCTCAGTGCAGGATTTGAAGGTTGGAAAGAAGGGATGTATTTTGCTGATGCGCATTTTACTCCATGGAAAAAAAAAGGCGTTGCAGATACACGTCCTGATATAGCAGATTCTAATTGGCAATGGTATTATGTCGCAGGTAAATTGCTGTGGAATCCAGATCTTGACGTTAGTGAAATTCTTGCTGATGCAGAAAGTAAGTATTACGGCAAAGCTGCAGGACCGATGCTGGAATATCATTCTTACCGTAGAAAACTTTGGAATAATTCTTCGTATTGCTTGAGTTATCCTGGTGGCGATGAACGTCGTCCAAGACTACTTTCAGTTCCCGGAGCTGTAGAAAAATTACTACAGTTGCTTGATAGAGCAGAAAAGCTTGCTGCTGACGACCCTATCTTACTTGGCAGAATACGGGATGATCGCAACTGGCTTGTTCGCTACTGGATAAAACCAAATGAAAAAATCAGATCTTTTTCTGACCAAGACCGTTTTATTCCATTTCGAATTGGAAAAATAAAAATCGATGGCGATCCTGCAGATACAGAATGGTTAAGAGCGTGGCATACAAATAAATTTAAGTTTGTTGCTGCTTCTCAGAACGGAAAGGAAGTACCACAAACTATTTTTTCGTTGTTGTCTGACAAAAGTAATTTATATTTTAGGATTATGATGAAAAAATTTTTGACTAAAGGGGAAAAAATCTTTTTTTTCATAATACCACCTGTAATTACGGGGGAATACTACCGGGTGATAATAGATCATGATGGTAGTGTGTTAAGTTCTTTTGGCGTAGCAAAGCATATGGTAAATTTACCTGACACGGAGTATGCAATCAAGAAAAATAAAACCAGCAATACTCTTGAAGTAAGAATACCACTATTGCAAACAGGTATTGTCAAGTCGGGATCGTTGTGGAAAATCCATGTTGTCAGAGGATTTGAACTGGATGAAAAAAAAGAACAGAATCTGGTGAGTTTATTCGGAGTTACACCACATAACACTGCTGAATATCCGGAATTTATTCTTGGAACATCCTTTTTACAGAATGGAACTTTTGAATGCTTAAATGATCAGGGAAAACCCGTCAAATGGCAGCTTGCCAAAACAAAGGTGGTTCCCGGAAATATTTCCAATGCGGTAAAAATAGAAAACGGTGGATTCATTTATCAGTATTGCGTTAAGCAGAAGTCTTTCGCTCGAAAAATTCGGGTAATGTTTTGTGCAGGAGGAAAAGGAAACATTTCTGTTGCCGCTATGCGTTATCACGATACTAAAGACGGTAAAGCCAAGCATAGATATCGGAGAACAGTGTTGCCGACTGAAATCTTTTATAAAACCGTTCTTACAGAGAATCAGAGGCTTTATTCTTGCGAATACATAATCCGTCCGGATGAATGGATTGGGTTACGTTTTGCCGTTTCTGGAGACAGAAATAGTTTTGCCATACTTGATAATGTTGCAGTGATACCTAATTGATTTTTCAAGAGCAGATTGCAATCATATTTTGTCAAAAATTAATGTTCATTTAAAATGGAAACAAAAAATTACTTAATATTGCCTCAGAGAGATTATGCTATCTGCATTGTCAGGGATGTTGTGCGATGATAACGGGGGGATTTCGAAATGAGGAAATGGCAAAAACGCAGTATGGCATAATGCCTGGAACGAAGCCGCCAACAAATTTTTTGCTTCCAACGAAAAAGCAGACGAATCCTATACCGGCAGACTGAAATAAGATCCAATCTGCGTTTGGGTTGATATTTGTGCATTTGAGCTGTTGAATTTGCCGGTGCGGCGGGATATAGTATTCAGCGTTACGCACCTGATATTCGTTTACAAAAATCTGCAAACAGGAGATGACTATGCAAAAAATCACCCGCCCGCTTGTTTTGGCAGTTTGTGCCTTGATCAGCACGCTGTCTGCCGCAACCAAAACAGAAGACATCGCCGCCGCCCGCACCTTTGCGGTCGATTATACCAAAAGTCAGGAAACCGTCAAAGCACAGTTTGCCCTGGGGAAACCCGATGCCCGACTGATGCCCGCTTTGCCGATGCGTTTTGATTTTGATGTGCTTTCGACCACCAACTACGGTCTGCTGGTGGGGGGCGGCCGTGCCGCCGCAGTTTACGACGGCAAAGGCAACTTCCCGGTCAACGGCGGAACTATCGAAATGACCGTCAAAAATGTCGATTGGGAATACGACAGCAAAAGCGTGAACCTATTTGTGCATCCCGTTGTCAAAGGCAATACAGTTACGATGTTCGTTTACAAGCACAGTCGCGACGGTATCGGGGTGTACTTGAAAAACAACGCAAACCAAAAACACCTCTTTTTACGCAGATTGCCCAAAAACTGGCAAAGCAACTCCATCCATCATCTCGCCTACACCTGGGACGGTGCCGGAAATTCGGTGCTTTACCTCGACGGTCTGGCGGCGGCCAAGGGGTTTCTTGAATTTCCCGAGATACAAGTGAAAAATTTCAGCGTCGGCCCCACCGGCAGAATGGGAACCGGCGGGCAGACTGCCATCGGCCATGTCCGTCTTTACAACCGCCCGCTGACTGACAAAGAAATCATTATCGTTGCCGGAGAATTGGTCCCGGAATTGAAAAAGAAAGGACTGACGGCAGTCAAAGAAGTTATGATGGAATCCAGCCCCTGGTTCAAAAACAAAGTCAAACTGGGTATGGAGGCCCTGGATGACGATTATGTGCCGCAGCCTTTTGAGCCGGTCGCTGTCAACGGCAAGACGATTTCCGTCTGGGCAAGGGAATACGATTTCTCCGGCAGAGGCGTGCTTGATCAGGTGAGCGTCAACAATGAAAAACTGCTGCACAAAAGTATCAATCTGACCCTCAACGGCAAAGAGCTTGATCTGCAGAATTATCAGATCACCAAAGACCGTAAAGGGCGTGCCGGATTTACCAAAACCGGCAGTAATGCCAAACTTGAAGGCACACTTGAATACGACGGTATGCTCCACTGCCGCCTGACCCTTACTCCCGGAAGAAAGGTGAAAGAACTCACTTTGCGGATGCCGATGACAGCAGAGGCTTCTCAATTGCTCCACTTTGTCGGAGCCACCGACCGGATCGGCGGCGATTACGGTCCAAGCAGTCCGCAGGGCAGCAACACTATCGAACTTGCCAAAAATCCCGGTACGGTCTGGACAAAGCGTTTCGGAACTCACACCTGGCTGGGCAGTACCCGCAGCGGACTGCAGTATTTTGTCGGCAGTGAGCAGTTCTGCCACCCCCGCAAACGCACCGATCTGCTGGAAATCGTACGCAATGCCGACGGCAGTGCCGATTTGCTGGTCAAGATGATCGTCAAACCCCTGCCGGATAATGCCCCCGACTCCTTTACGATCGAATTCGGTTTTATCGCCACTCCGGTCAAACCCCTGCCTGACAACTGGCGTGCTATGTGGCTGACCGCCCAGTACGATTCATTCAAAGGTGACCGCCGCGGCGAGATCCTTGTTTACTGGCCCAATGAATGGGCGCAGATCACGCTCGATCCCGATCCGCACCGCGGTCTGGATAAGAGCCGCACTCAAAACAAGGTCAAAGCCGATCGTGCCGCCGGCAGAAAAATCGTCCCTTACTGGGATCGCCGCCACCTGCCCATTTCGCAAAAAAACAAGGTCAATCCCGATGCCGAAAAAGTTTACAAATCGTGGGGTACCGATCCCCAGCGCTCCCGCGCCGGACGCTTTGACTGGATGCGTTGCTCCGGCACCAGCGAATGGGCGGATTATCTGGTGTGGTGTGTTGACCAGTGGTGCGAAGTTTTCGGAAATATCGACGGGGCATATCTTGATGAAATGATCCTTGACCCCAACAAAAGTGCCGTTTCCGGCGGCGGTTACACCGACTTCGATGGCGAACGCCGTCCCACTTATTCGTGGCTGGCTGACCGCAATATTTACAAACGCATACACTATGTGATTTCCAAACGCAACGGCGGTCTGCCGCCGTGGAGCATTGCCCACTGCTCTGCGACCAATATGATGGAATTGCTTTCGCCCTTTACGGTTTTTCTTACGGGAGAACACCTTTACAGCGGTTACTTTCCGGATGATCCCACCCTCAATCCGCCCAAAGGCGATCAGGTAGAAAAATACTACTTTTACAGTTACTGCCTGCCTATGGAAAGAGTCCGCGGCGAATTTTATCACCGCCAGTGGGGCGCAGTCATCGCCTGGATGCCCTGCCTGAAAAACCAGCGCGATATTATGACGCATCCCACTCCGACCCGTGACCTGTTGAGCCGCATTATGCACGCCGATGTGATTTTCTGGCCGCTCTGGAGCAACAGAGAGGAGTTTCACAAAATTCAGGATATCCGCCGCAAATGGGATATCGGCAGCAAAGCGGTGAAATTTATTCCCTACTGGGAAAACAGAGAAGTTACTTCAGCGACTCCCGACAGCTGTATCAGTTACTATGACAAAAACGGCGAAAAACTCGCCATTGTCAGCAACCTGGCAAGGATTGCACAGGAAATGGTCATCGATCTGCCCGCCGGGACCAGTGAAGTTATCAACGCTGAAACTGACGAAAAACTTCCGGTCAGCGGCGATCAGGTTAAAATCCAAATGAAACGCAATGACTTCGGTATACTGATCATCAAACGGTAAGCGGGTTTCCTCCGGCAAAGAGTGATCACTCCAAAAGATAAACCGGGATATTGCACAACCGGCGGCAGATGCAAATCTGCCGCCGGTTTTATTTCACTTTGTCTGAAAACGGTATATTTTTTGCTTGATATTACATCCGACCGGGATTATATTATCCACATTGTAACACAGGGGTGCTGTTGTCGCGGTGACAACGGCTGAGATCAAACCCTTTGAACCTGAAACGGGTAATGCCGGCGTAGGAAAAAATGAAAAACATTTCGTTACACTGCAAATATCAGGTGCATTTCTGCACCGGCATGCCCGGAAACGGAGCGGAAAAATGCTCCAGAAAGGATTTCCGGTATGTCACAGGAAAACATCATTTCCACAGCGATCATCAACAAATTCAGCAGTAAACTTATCAGCAATCTGACGCTCGATGTCGCCATCGTCGGCGGCGGTCCGTCGGCTTTGGTCGCAGCTCACGATCTGGCAAAAGCCGGTTTCAAAGTCGCCATTTTTGAACGCAAACTTGCTCCCGGCGGCGGCACCTGGGGCGGCGGTATGCTCTTTAATGAAGTCGTTGTCCAGGATGAAGCCCTCGATATTCTTGATGATTTTCAAATCACTCATCAGGCTTTGGAAAATGCTCCCGGTTATCATACGCTTGATTCGGTTGAAATGGCAAGCGGCCTCATTTTCGGAGCGTTGAAATCCGGGGCGAAACTTTTTAATTCCGTCAGCGTGGAAGACCTCGTTTTCAAAGACGGCAAAGTCAACGGGCTCGTGATAAACTGGACTCCGGTGGAAAGACTCGGTATGCACGTCGATCCCCTCACTGTCATCGCCGACAACGTGATCGACGGCACCGGGCATCCCAGCGAGATCCTCAACCTCGCCGTTAAAAAAGCCAAGATCCGCCTCGATACCCCCACCGGTGACATTATGGGCGAAAGACCGATGTGGGTGGCAAACGGCGAAGTTGAAACTGTGGAAAACACCCGGGAATACTTCCCCGGCCTCTACGCCTGCGGTATGAGTGCCAACAATGTTGCCGGCGGCTACCGTATGGGACCGATTTTCGGCGGTATGCTGATGTCCGGCAGAAAAGTTGCCGGACTTATCGCCCGCAAAGGACGCAAGTAATGTACTCATTGCAGGAAAAAATCAGCCTGTTCCGGGATTCCGACCTTTATCCGGTGGTAAGTTCGGAATTCTGCAACGGCAGAAATGTCTGCGATATGGTTGCCGACATCGCCGCCGGAGGTACGAAAATAGTTCAGATCAGAGAAAAAAATCTGTCGGATGCGGCGGTTTTTGAACTGGTCAGAAAATGCCGGGCCATCACCGCAAAATACCGGATGCTTCTTGTCGTGGACGACCGTCTGGATATCGCTATGGCTGCCGGAGCCGACGGAGTCCATCTGGGGCAAGAGGATTTCCCGCTTGCCGAAGCAAAAAAACTCGCCCCCGAAATGCTTTTCGGCATCTCGACCCACAACGCCGGGGAAATCGCCCGGGCGCAGGCGGACGGATGCGGATATCTGAATATCGGACCGATCTTCCAAACCGCCACCAAGAGCGTAGCTTGCGGTGCGCTGGGATTGGAGGAGATCACAAAACTCAAAACAGCAGTAAGTTGTCCCTTTTCGGTGATGGGCGGCATCAAAGAGCATCATTTGCCGCAGCTCGCCGCCGGAGGATTCAGACACATCGCTATGGTAACAGAGATCACCCTGGCGGCAAATGTGACTGAAAAAGTAAAACATCTGCGTGAAATCATACTTAAAAACCGGGAAAAATGAAAAATAACGACAAAATCCCCGCTGTACTGACCATCGCCGGAAGTGATTCCGGCGGTGGAGCAGGTATTCAGGCCGATTTGCGGACATTCAATGCTTTCAAAGTGTACGGCTGCTCTGTCATCACTGCGGTGACCAGTCAGAATCCCGACGAAGTACGCCGGGTGGATATCCTGCCGGCAAAAGCCGTCAGATGCCAGCTGGAAACCGTGCTCGACGCCATCCCGGTACACTTTGCCAAAACCGGAATGCTTGCCAACACAGAGATCATCGAATGTGCGGCACAAATCGCGGCGGAAAGAAAACTTTTTCTGGTGGTCGATCCGGTGATGGTTTCAACATCAGGAGCGCTGCTGCTGGAAAAAACAGCCGTTTCGGCGATGAAAGAAGTGCTTTTCCCTCTGGCAAAGTGGCTGACGCCCAATATTCCGGAAGCAGAACTGCTTTGCGGCAGAAAAATCGGTTCGCCGCAGGAACTTGCCGATGCGGCACAGATGCTTTATGAGCGATACAACTGCAATGTGATTTTAAAGAGTGGCCATGCCGCGGATACCGGATCTGCGACAGATATCGTCTGCTGTGACGGCAGGATGTTTACTTTGAGTTCGCCCCGGCTTGCTCTTGCCGGCAACAGTGCTCACGGTACCGGCTGTACATTGAGTGCGGCGCTGACTGCCAATCTGGCACTGGGCAAAAGCGATGAGCAGGCAATTGCGGCGGCAAAGGCATTTGTCTATGGTTCACTTGCAGAAAAAGTCCGCGTGAGTGACACTCTCGACCAGATGTATCCCCCGGAAAAATCCTATCTTGACCGGATATTTGCCGCACCGTACAAATAAACCCGGCGTAACGGCGTTAAAATAAAAAATGGCGGCTGGAAAATTTTATTTTTCCCCGCCATTTTGAACCACTTCCCTTTTATTCAGAAAAATTCAGAATGATACTTTACGGTCCATCAAATAGAGTGATTGTTTTCTGTGAAACAGCAATACCGTTTCTGTCAAAAACAACTTCATAATGATCCCATCCACCCGGTACAGCCATCATGCGGGCAGTTCTATAACCGCCTATTGCCGGAGCGTTTTGTATTTGTTTATCAGCAATAGCGTCTTCCGGAGTTTTGAAGTATAAATTACCATTGCAATCCAACGGATTATGACGAGTCACCGGTATCATCAGATTAATTTTACCATCGTATGATCTTTCCGGATTGGAGGAAAATATTCTGACAACATCTTCCCGATTCTTGCCGACAAAGTTTATTTCAGGCAAGCGGGAAAATCCGGAACAACCCGTCAAAAATATCATAAAGGAAATAAATGCCGGCAGAATACAGTGTTTCACTTTTCATCTCCTTTTTGTAAATAATATACCATTGGAAGAATAAAATTCAAGGCGGCATCGCCGCCGTGTAAGCACCGCAGGTGCGCTTTTAATCAGAAACACATCCACCCGCCGACAGGCGGCAACTTCACAAGTGGAGCGTAAGCGAAACGTCTTCACAAGCGACCAAAGGGAGCGACTTCACAAGCAAGGCTTCTGGAATTTTGTGAAGATGTGAAGAAAAAACTTTGTTTTTTGAGTGAAGTTGTGCCTGACGGCACAGTGAAGTGAAGCCTTGCGGCTTCGTTCGCCATTTTTTTGGCAAAAAAAATGGCGGAGAGAGAGGGATTCGAACCCTCGGTACCTTGCGGTACGCCGCATTTCCAATGCGGTGCCTTCGACCACTCAACCATCTCTCCGCTTGGGGTATTGACATATAAAATACTGCCATTGCGGCAAAAAGTCAAGAGCCGGATGTGATTTTTTGCCGTTTGACAGAAACTTTTCTTAAAAATTTTTCTTTTCAAGTTGTTTTTATCCGGCTTTGTGATATAATATATTGCAGAATTTTTATCACATATATCAAGGAAAAAATCATGGCAGACATTTTTGATTCAGTCCTCGAAACCATCGGCAGAACTCCGCTTGTGCGGATAAACAAATTAAACGATTCCAGTGCCGCCGTAATGGTCAAACTGGAAGCCCGCAACCCCGGCGGTTCGGTTAAAGACCGCGCCGCCCTCGCAATGATCGAAGCCGCCGAAAAAAGAGGCGTTCTCGCCCCCGGTGCCGTTATCATCGAACCCACCAGCGGCAATACCGGTATCGGACTCGCCGTCGCCGCCGCAGTCAAAAATTACCGCCTTATCCTGACTATGCCCGACAGTATGAGTATTGAAAGACGCAAACTTCTCGCCGCTTTCGGGGCTGAATTGATCCTCACTCCCGGCAGTGAAGGTATGGCTGGTGCCGTCGCCAGAGCCGAAGCACTCCGCGATGCCACTCCGGGGGCTTGGATACCGCAACAGTTTGACAATCAGGATAATGCCGCCGCCCACTATTTCACCACCGCTCCCGAGATCTGGCAGGATACCGACGGCAAAGTCGATGTCTTTGTCGCCTGTGTCGGTACCGGAGGCACCGTCAGCGGCATCGGCAGATTCCTTAAAGAAAAAAATCCCGCAGTCATCATCGCCGCTGTCGAACCTGCTGAATCTCCTCTGCTGGCCGGCGGTACTGCTGCTCCGCACAAGATCCAGGGCATCGGTGCCAATTTCATCCCGCAGGTTTTTGACCGCAGTGTCGTGGATATCATCATCCCCA
>JAZONW010000093.1:0-2330 GCA_045654745.1 Victivallaceae bacterium
CAAAGGCAGAAGGATACAAAACATCCGAAGGCAAGCTTTATGAAGTATATCTGCGTTTGCAAAAGCCGCTTGATCCGGACGCATTGACTATAACCAGAGCCGAAGTTGAAAAAATCATCCGTACCATAGATACAGATGGCGACTATGCCGCAAATTACGCTTCGGACAGTGCCGGATATCCCGGCAAAGCGTGGTATAACAAAGCTGTAAAAGAAGCAACAGATGCCATTTGATTTCAACGGAACAAGATTAGCAACAACAACAAAAATCTGGAGCGTGAACGGATAATACACCGTAAACACTAAAACAAATGGAATACTTTGACTTGATAATTGAAATTTTGCAAGCCACTGCCCGAGATGCGCTGGAGAAAATCCACACCAAATGGAGTGAAAACTTGCTACAACATAGTAGCAAAAAAATCACACTCCTTTTATCGCTTAAAAATGGCATCCCTAATGGGATTCGAACCCATGTTGCCGGGATGAGAACCCGGTGTCCTAGGCCTCTAGACGATAGGGACGCTTGATATGCCTGTAATATAGCATACAAACTGTTTTTTTCAACCGCAAAACAGAGTCATTTGCCGGGATGGTGCAGTTTTTTCCTGCCGTCCAAAAGGGCGTCAACAAAGGAATTTATGATCTTTTCCCGGTTTTCCACCCGTTCGTTGAGTTTCTTTTCCAGATGAACTGTACGGCGTTTCATTTTTTCCAGAAACTGCTGGTGCCGGCGGACATTGCGGTCAAAACCATCGGCGATCAGCACGGCAAGTTGACGGCGGCATTCTTCTTTGACTGCCGGATCAGCGGTCTGCCGATAAAGTTCGATGATCTTTTCTATTGCGGCATTTTCCGCGGCTTTTTTCTCCCGGTAAGCGGCGATGTGTTTCTGCATCTCTTTTTTGAATGCCTCGGGATCACTCCGCTGCAGCTGCATCAGTTCTTTGCGGACATTGCTGTCAAGGCGGAAAAAAACTTTTTCCATCTCGTGTTTTTTCCAGCGCGGCGGGCGGGCATCCTTTTGCTCACCTGCGGCAAGAGAAAAAAACAGTACAGCAGACAACAACGGCAAAGCAATGTATTTTTTCATAACTTAAAAACTCCATTCATCCTGACTTTCCGCCAAATCATCATACATATTGATTTCGGCGGACAGCATCCAGGTTTCCTGTGAAATATTACCCCAGTCAGCCATGGAAAGTAATTCCTCACGACTGAGATCACTGCGTTGTTTCAAATGCGGCAGATACAGCGTGCCGCAGACCGCAAGCAGAACTGCCGCCGCCGAAGCAACTGCAAAAACCAAGCGGCGCGATCTGCGATGTTTCTCTGCTTTGGCAGAAGCAGCGGCAAGAATCCGTGCATCCAATTGCGCCGGAACTCTCATTTCAGTCGGCAATGCTTTGAAACTTCTCACTTGTTCTGCTCCTCTTTCAATCCTGATATATCCCGTGCAAAAGTTTGCGTAAACTCCGCAAAGCATATTGCATTCTGCTCAATACTGTATTCAGCGGACACTTTTGTATATCTGCTATCTCTTTAAAAGACAACTCCTGGTGACGCATCAGAAAAACTTCGCGCTGATCCGGCGGCAGCATTTGCAGTGCCGCGGCGATTTCTCTGCCGATATCACGTTGAGACATTATCTCCTGCGGATCTGCCGCTGAACTCACTTCCTCCATACCATCCAATCCGGTATCCAGTGTAACTTCCGCCCTGCGTTTTTTCTGCCGCAGGCGATCGTGAAAAATATTTCTCGCCACCCGAAAAAGCCAGGCACTGAACTTGCCATCATCGCGGTAGCGGTCGATTTTATCTATCACCCGCAACCAGGTGTCTTCAAACAACTCCTCGGCAAAAACCGGATCTCCCGTCAAATGGTTCAAAAAAGCGTACAACTGCTGACGGTAGCGGTGATACAACTCCTCAAAAGCCGCTTCGCTGCCCTTGCCGAATGCTCTGGCAAGTTCACCGTCGCTCAACTTTTCAAGTAAACCATTGTCTTTTCCGACTTCTGACATATTAACGCCCGCTGACAGTAAAAAATTGCATCAGAAATTTAAAAACTTCCAAAAATCTGAATCTGATTTCAAAAGACCTTGCGGTGGGATGCAGGAAAGTTCGACCCACTTTACATCCTGCCCTTCTTTCGGGGAAACCGGCTCATCTTTATCCATATATGTACGGATAAAATAGATATGATAACGTCCATTGACAGTGCGGTATATTACATCACCCGGGATACACTTTGCCCCGAGTTCTTCTGACATTTCCCGCTTCAATGCTCCTGAGAGTGTTTCTCCCGGTTCAACTTTACCGCCCGGAAAT
>JAZONW010000094.1:0-6566 GCA_045654745.1 Victivallaceae bacterium
ACAGCGCCAATAAAAAAAGGAGGAGAACAGGCCGGACGGTGAGGGTGAAACCGGAGCCGGCTGCTGTTCTCCTGAATTAAGCGGAAAGATTATTCAGCGGCCTTTTCTGCAGGGCGCGGGGCATCGCCGGGACGGCGATCCCGATTGCCGCGGCGGCCTTCGCGGGGCGGGCGTTTGTCATCGAGCTTTTTGAAAAATTCGCGGCGTTCTTCTCTGCTCATATTTTTGACCTTTTCCCGAACTTCGGGAGGAAGTTTTTTGAAGCGTTCCATACGGGCGCGGAAGCGTTCACGCTGTTCGGGAGAGAGCTGACGATCGCCGCCGAACTTTTTGCCTTCGAACTTGCGCGGTTTCTCTTCATCTTCAGAAGCGGCGTTCTGATGGCAGGAGCAATAGACCGGTTCGGCTTCTTCCGGGCAGAGCATATCATACACCATAAAACCGACATGGTAAAGGGCGAGAACGATCGCCGAAGTCAAAAAGGCGATAAAGAAAGTATGCATATCGCCTTTGGAAGCAGAACAGCGAAAGCTTTTGACATCTGCGGATGGGGCGGGAGCGGCAGTTTCCTGAGTTTCGACGGCCTGATTTTCTTTTTCGTCCATAATAAATTCTCCTTTAATGGGGTTGTCATCTGCCCATATAACGGAAGAAAAAGAGAATTTATTCTTTATTTTGGAAAAAAATTTTTCAAATTGAGCTTTTTCTGCGTTTCACCAGCTCCGCGCCGGCAAAGAAGAACGCCGAAATCAGGGCAAAACTGCTCAAAACTGACCACAAAACTAACGATGAAGCTCTGGTATAAAGAATACCGCCGATCCACGGACCGACAGAGTAACCGATGCCGCGCATAAGGGAGCTGACGGACATCATCCGCCCGGCGTTGCCCTGATTGGCTTCGCTGGAAGCGGCGGTGTACAATGCAGGTTGGACGATGATTTCGCCCAGAGTCACCACCACAACGGCGATGGCGATCGCCAGAGCGCCGCCGGCAAAACCGAGCTGGAAATATCCTATTGTGTAAAGCAATGTTCCGGTGATCAGCTGGAGCATGATGGGAGCTTTCAATTTTTTAAGCAGCGCCACCAGCGGAATTTGAAGCGCAAGTACCATCGTTCCGTTGAGCGAATAGATCGAACCGAGAGCCTGACGGCTGATTTTCACGGTTCCGGTGGAGAAGATGGACATCGTGGAATAGAGCTGGGAAGCCAGAAGCATCAGGAAAAGATTGCCCGCCATCAGGAAGAGGAAACGGTGATTGTGCAGGATCTCTTTGAAAATATTGCCGGATTCGCTCTTTTCGGCGATTTTTTTCTGCGGAGTATGTTTTTCAAGATTGCGGCAGCAGCCGAACCAGGTTTGGACGGTGCCGAAGACACAGAGCAAACCGGTGATGATGAAGAAAAACCAGAACGGCGTATCAGCGAAAAACGCTCCGACCATCGGGCCGAGCGCCCAGCCGACATTGTAACCGATACGGATCTTGCTGTAATATCCGGGTCGTTCATCGGGAGTGGCGATCTGCACCAGATAGGCATCGGAGCCTACCTGAAACGCCACGCCGACCGCAGTGTTGAACATCAATGCCGCCACAAACAGCCAGAACGAAGCTTTGACATAGACCATAAATGCCAGCAGAAAAAAGACCGCACCGCGCAAAATCTGCCCGGCAAGCATCATCGCCGTATGCCCGAAGCGGTCGGTAAGCCAGCCGCAGGGAACCGGAGCGAGGATCACCGCCACGCCAAGAAGCGGGAAGATGATGCTGACCAATTCATAGGGCAACCCGCGTTCCTGACACATATAAGAAGGAATAAAAGGATAGATGATCGCATAGGAAAGCTGGTTGAAACTCCACGCTGTCGCAAGCAAAATACCCTTGTCGCAGCAAAGATAACGTAAAAATCTTAAGACCGGATTCATTTTTCTGCCATTTCAAGTTAAAAAACAATGTATCTGTTTAATATATCACAATCCACGATGTTTTTCAAAAGCAAAACGATGTTTTATAACTAATCTGTTAAAAAGTAATTGCATTTTCCCTCCAACTGTGCTATATTAACAAAATTAAACATGTTTATAAACAAAAATGTGGGAATTTGATACAATGAGCAATTTTATGGAAGCCTTTGCCAATGGTTTGAAAGCCGCCGATGCCTTCATCTGGGGCCCGCCGCTGTTGATTCTGCTGCTTGGCACACACCTGTTTTACACCTTCCGTCTCCGCTTCATCCAGAGCAATATCGGTACTGCGATAAAACTTATCACCCAGAAAGATGATCAGCTCAACGGCAACGTTGCGCCGTTTGCCGCTCTGGCGGTGGCGCTGGCTTCGACCATCGGTACCGGAAACGTCGTCGGCGTGGCGACAGCTATCGTACTCGGCGGCCCCGGAGCGGTTTTCTGGTGTATGATCACCGGTGTTTTCGGTATGGCGACCAAGTATGCGGAATCGCTGCTGGCGGTCAAATTCCGCGTGAAAGATAAAAACGGCGAAGTTCACGGCGGTCCTATGTACACCATCGCCCGCGGCTTGGGTGCGAAGTGGAAATGGATGGCGGTCGCCTTCTGCGTGGTCGGCAGCTTTGCCATTCTCGGTACCGGCAATATGGTTCAGAGCAACGCCATTGCCACGGTGGTCAATAAAACCTTCGGTTTCCAGCCGTGGATCATCGGTCTTGCGGTTGCCATTCTGGTCGGACTGGTCATTATCGGCGGCTTGCAGAGCATTGCCAAAGTCTGCACCGTTCTCGTTCCCTTTATGTCTTTTACCTACCTTGCCGGATGTGTCGTTCTTCTGGTCATCAACCGCGCGTTTATCGATGATGCGATCATACTTATTTTTAAGAGTGCATTTTCTTCCGACGCGGTTTTCGGCGGTGCCATCGGCAGCGGCTTTATGCTGGCGGCGCGTTACGGTGTCGCCCGCGGCTTGTTCTCCAATGAAGCCGGTATGGGTTCCGAACCGATCGTCGCGGCAAGCTCCCAGACCCGCAACGCCGTCCGTCAGGGATTGGTCTCCTACTTCGGCACCTTCTGCACCATCGTTATCTGCGCGATGACCGGTATCGTGGTCGTCTCCTGCTGTCTTGCAAATCCGGAAATCGTTAAAGATGCTCAAGGCGGCATCCTCACCCAGTCCTGTTTTGAACAGCTCCCGGTGGTCGGCAAATATCTGTTGACCTTTGCGATCTTCGCCTTTGCCGTCACCACCTTGCTCGGCTGGTTCTACTACGGCGAACAGTGCCTGCGCTTTCTCATCAACAAACCGGCGGCGCTCTTTGCCTATAAGATCATCTACACTGCAGTGGCTTTCGTCGGTGCAGTAAGCTCGCTTTCTCTGGCGTGGGATTTCGCCAACTTCTCCAACGGTTTGATGGTCATCCCCAACGTTATCAGCGTGCTGTGTCTGCACAAGGTCGTCGTTGCTGAAACCAGAAAATATCTCTGGAACAAACAGCTCGATATGAACGACCCCGAATGCGCCGGCGCCGAAGAAGAGTAAGTTTAGCACTTAATGTTGACAAACAGGAGGATCGATTATGAAATTCCGTATGGTTCACAACAATCTGAACGTCTTTGATCTGGATAAAAGCCTCAAGTTTTATTCCGATGCTTTTGATATGCACGAAGTGCGCCGCATCAATGCCAAAGACGGCAGCTTCATTATCGTCTATCTCGAAGACGGCAACAGCACTCACCAGCTCGAACTCACCTGGCTGCGCGAAATGGACCGCCCCTACGACCTCGGCGATAACGAGATCCACCTCGCTTTCAAAGTCGACGATTACGACGGCGCCCACGCCCGCCACGCCGAAATGGGCGCGATCTGCTACGAAAACCCCGAAATGGGCATCTACTTCGTCAACGATCCCAACGGCTGTGCTGCCTAAACGAATAATTACCCATTGCTTTTCTTTTTACGATAATTTATGTAACTTTCTGAACGTTCTTAATCTCCTGTTTTAACCCATTTTTCTGTCATTTTTTTGCCCTTGATTGCCGTTTTTTGTGCAATCAGGGGCTTTTTTGTGTCTTGATCTCAAAAAAAAATGAAAAATTTTTTCATTTTTATTCAACTTCTTGATAATCAAGATTTACATGCATTTAAACACCTCAAAATACCCCCGAAAAAATCCCGGATTTTTTGGAAACGCTTCATATACCTATGTGACAAAGATTTTTTTCATCGAGTCAATGGCGACTCGATTGTTCTTTGAAACAAAAACATAATGGAGTGTTTTGAAAAATGAAAAATGCAAAAAGGTGCATTAACAAATCGGCAAATTATCATTTTGCCAATCCATGTCATTCTTCAAACTGTTTGACTGAAACAGAGAATTGGAGGTGGCACATGACATAGCAGTTGCTTTTACGGTTGTTATTTCAGAAATCATTCAGCAATTATCACAGAGATCAAAATACAGAAAGGTTAAAAAAATGAATCTCAATAAAGAAAAACTGAATAAGGCGTATCGTACCCTCGCAGCTTTTGTCAAAACCTCTTCTTCTGGTTTTAACGGTAAGCAGATTATTATGAAAGCAGAGAAAGGACTTGTAACATTCAAGTATAGAGATGGAAGTGTTATCTGTCATTACTCAATTCCTTGTGACAGTAATGAGAGTTTTTCATATCTGGTGCGTTTGAAATGTATAGGAGAAGCAACAAAGTTCCGTGGCGATGTTGATGTGTCTGTTTCAAATTATCTGATCACATTCACTGATGGTACTTCTTCTGTCACAGAAAGAGTTGTCGATAGCTGGGAAAATGAACCTTATCCCCCACTGGTCAATAATGAAGAAAATACAATAACAGTCAACCCGGCAAAGTTTTGGAAGATGCTGAAATGTATCAAGGATATACAGCCGATGCCGCAATCTACTTCAGACAAAAACATGTTGTACTTAACATGCACAGGGCAGCAGCTGACTGCTGTAAGTATGACGGGAAGTTTCGTTGCCAAAAAAATGATATCTGTAACAGGAAACTCCCAAATAAATTGGAGTGGAATGCTGGTAAAAAGATATATTGATCTCATTCAGTATGTCAAGGATAACGACAGTATGACGCTCCATTTCCACCCTAATTGTATCGAAATTGAATCCGGCGATATTTATATGTGTATTGTGTTGCAACATGGATGTATTGCCAACTACGACATAGCATTGGATGCAAATTCAGCCAGCAAGTTTTCATTGATGGTCAAAGATACATTGGATTATCTTGATGAACTTGCTTCTATAGGAACAGGAAAACTGTTTTGCAAAGGCAGAAAGGATAATAAAATTCGTTTCGAAGTCGAAGATGGTAAAAATCGTATATTATGTTCAGCACCCTTGTTTGAACACAGTGGAGATGCTTTTGATTTTCAAGTTGATTTCAAAAAATTTTATGATTTGCTGAATGAAGTCTATGATTGTTCAATTATGACATTCAAATACAATCCTGATGACCGGGGAATTATATTTTTCAGCGAAGACAAAAGCTTTTTCGGAGTAATTGCTCAGGGGGAATAACAAGGGGAATGGCAGAGGAAGTAATTGGCACTTCCTCTGCCTGGTTTAATCGTACAAAAAGAAAGTGAATATAAATCATGAAAAAGAAGTCACAGGCGGTTATTTATGCCCGTCAGTCATCAGGAGATGAAGATCAATCACTCAGTGTGGATATTCAAATTGAAAATTGTCAGAAGCTTGCAAAAGAACGTGGAATTACAGTAGTCGGGATATATAAGGACTTGAATATATCCGGTAAGTTCTACCCGGCTATGTCGGAGGCAGAGATTTTTGCGGCAAAAGATCATGCCTTGCAAGTGTGGGCACAATCAACCAGTACCCAGAAATTGAAGTCTCGTACCGGATTAGGAGAAGCTTTATCAAATCGCTCCGGGATCAATTACCTGATTGTAGATGATTACACAAGATTGATGCGTCCTTTGGCAAACAGCTATTTAGGGGTCTTTATCAATCAGATTTTGGTTTCAGCCAAGATCAAACTGTTATGTGTAAAAGATGGCGAGAAAGATCCGGCAAGTGGCTATGATAACATTTTGACAAATCTGCTTTCAAGTTTGAATGCTATGCAGCTGGAAAATCAGCGGATGAAAAGCAAGGCATCTTTGCAGAGACTGAAAAATGAAGGCTATCGCCCCTCCGGCAGCAAATTGCGGGGCTATAAGCACGTTGGCAAGCACAAATATGAAATTATACCGGAAGAGGCGGCATTGATCAAAGAAGCCTTTGAGCTCGGTATAGCCAATATTTCTTATATGGAGATTTGCCGTCGGCTCAGTGCAAAGTATAATTTCAAAGATCTCTATTATGATACTTTGAAAGTCATTTACACTCGCCCGGAGTATGCCGGTTATGCGTATAACAGTAAAGGTGAATTGATCGAATCAAAATGTTTTGGTTCTATTCCTCTTATTACGCTTGACCAGTTTAACCAGATGCAGAAGCGTTTGGCAAACAAACGGATTCATAACCACGACCGCAAAAACGTTTATGCCTTTACCGGCTTGTGTTACTGTGGTTATTGCGGCAATCGGATGCAAGTAGCCTCTTGC
>JAZONW010000095.1:0-15347 GCA_045654745.1 Victivallaceae bacterium
CGGAAAACTCCTTGTCTTTATGTATGCGGTTGGCGAACCTTGCATACTATAGCAGGGAGTTTGCCTTTTTAAACTTGAAGCTAAAGCTATTTCGGCAACATACCGGCTCAGCCGGTAGTTTTTTTACGCTAAAGCAATATAAAAAATGGTGTTGCAAAACTGTTTGAGGTTTTGCAACACCTTTTTTTTTATTCAGAAACTTTTACTTCACAATGGAGATCTTTTTGCCATTGCTGCGGGCCGATTTGTGGGCTGCATCGCAAAGTTCCAGGTTGCGCAGACCGTCAACAGCGTTCAACGGGCGCTTGGTGAGCACACTCTTGGCATGCTTGGTGATAAGTGCCTGATAGATGTTCTGCACTTTGCCGGGAGCCAGTTTCTTCTGGGTCTTGCCATTGTCCATTTCCAGACGCATCTTGATGGGTTCATCTTCGTAACCGGAAAGCTGGAACATGGTACCGAAACCGCGGAGAACAGCCTGATTGCCGTAGATTTCATAACCGAGGTTGGTCAGAGTGCCGGCCAGCCCGCCGCGCATTTCGCTGAACGCAACTTTGGCGGAGGCCACGATTCCGTTGGCCATGCCGAATTTGATGTAGGCGCCGTCTTCGGCCTTGATGTCCATAAGTTTGGGCAGGTAAGCAGCCGCAACCCATTCCACGGTGGAGTTGAAGATGTATTCAGCTACATAGAAGCAATGGCTGGCTACATCGCCGATAGGACCACCCATTTCTTTGATATTGCTGCAGCGCCAGGAGGCGGCTTCGGCCGGATCGTAACCGAAAGCAAATTCCATGTGGAAGCAGGCATCGTTCACATCGCCCAACGCACCGGAAGCAACGACTTTGCGCGCCTTGATGTTGTAGATGTTGTTGGTCATCATGTGGTCAACCGAAAGCGAAAGTTTCATCTTTTTTGCAGTTTCGACCATCTTTTTTGCATCGGCAATGCTGGTGGCCATAGGCTTTTCGGTGATAACATGTTTGCCGGCCTTGAGTGCGGCGATCGCCAGTTTTGCATGGGTGGCGTTGTTGGTAGCCACATAGATGGCATCCAATTCCGGATCCGCGATCATTTCTTCGCTGGAGTTGTACCACTTGAGATTCAATGCTTCAGCTGCGGCTTTACGGGCGGGGTTCACATCGGTCACACCGACGAGAACGGCATTGTCCAGCTCGGTAAAACGGGACTTGTCGCAGGCAAAACCTTCCTTGGCAATACGATTTTCGGCAATGCCGCCGAAACCGATCAGACCGTATTTGACTTTTTCCATAACAAAAACCTTTCTTAATTGGTTGGTTAAAATACTCTCACACTTAATGTAGCGCAATTTATCTTACTTTGCAATTCCTGAAACTGTTCTTTTTACTAAAACTGCTTGGAAAAAATGCTTTTTTTGTGGTAAATATTGCCTGAAGGTGTATATTAACAGAGAATACAAACAAATTTCAGGAGTTATTTTTTATGATCCATACATCCGGCGATTACAAAAACGAAGTCCGCGAAAATATGCGCGGCGGCGATAAATCCGTGAAGATCACCCATTATTTTGATGAAGCCAATGAGTTGATGTCTCCCACCAGATTGTGCGCGCAGCTGGAGCTGGAACCCGGAGCAAGTATCGGTTTTCACACTCATGAAAATGAAGAAGAGATTTTTATTGTGCTTGCCGGCAAAGCTCTCATCGACGATAACGGAGTGGAAAAAGAAGTCGCTGTCGGCGACAGCATTCTGACCGGTAACGGTGCCGGTCATTCTGTAAAAAATATCGGCGACGAACCGCTCCGTATGGTGGCTGTAATCGTGCCATTTGCCAAGTAATTCAGGATAGAAATATGGTAGAACAATCTCAGCTGTTTGAACTTGCCAAGCTTTACGGAACTCCGCTGTATGTGTACGATGCCGACCATGTAGTGGCAAACTATCAGTCGCTTTACAAGTTTATTCCTTATGATAAACTGCAGGTGCATTATGCGCTCAAAGCCAACTATAATATTGCGCTTTTGAAAGCGTTGCGCGATGCCGGTGCGGGGCTTGATACTGTAAGCCCCGGCGAAATACATCTGGCTTTAGCGTTGGGATTTGACCGCAAAAAGATCATTTTTACCGCCAACAACCTCAAAGATGAAGAAGTCGATGAAGTCCAGAGCCTTGGCGTGCTGTTCAATATCGGCAGCACTTCCCGTCTGGAAAAATACGGCAAAGCTTATCCCGGCAGCCGGGTCTGCGTAAGATTCAATCCCGATGTGGTCGATGGCGAAAATGCTGCCACAGCCACCGGGGGCGATCTGGCCAAATTCGGTATTTTAATGCAGGATGTCGATAAAGTTGTGGCGATTGCCAAAAAATACGATCTCAAGATCGTAGGTCTGCACGAACATACCGGCAGCGGTCTGCAGCATACTGAATCGGTTTTCCAGAGCATGAAAAACCTGATGGGGCTGGCCACGCCGGAACGTTTCCCTGAATTGGAATTTATGGATTTCGGCGGCGGTTTCAAAGTGCCGTACAAGCCCGATGAAGTTCGCGTGGATTATGCGGCAATGGGTAAGGAAATTTGCGCGTTGTTCGCTGATTTCTGC
Source organism: Victivallaceae bacterium (assembly GCA_045654745.1). Classification (GTDB taxonomy): domain Bacteria; phylum Verrucomicrobiota; class Lentisphaeria; order Victivallales; family Victivallaceae; genus UBA1784. Next base: position 2,583 of record JAZONW010000095.1, read on the forward strand.
AAAAAATACGGCAAAGAGCTTGAAATGAAATTCGAGCCGGGCAAATATATCGTTGCCGAAGCCGGTGCCATGCTCACAACTGTAAATACGCTCAAGTTCAATCGTACCCGTACCATTGCCGGCTGCGATGCGGGGTTCCCGCAACTGATCCGGCCGGTCTTTTACGGAGCTTATCACCGAATCGAAAACCTTTCCAATCCCGCCGGGAAAAAGAAAGTTTACGATGTATGCGGCAATATCTGCGAAACCGGCGACCGTTTTGCCGAACAGCGCGAGCTGCCCGAAATCCGCGAATACGATGTGCTGGCTATTTATAATGCCGGAGCTTATTGTTACAGCATGGGCGGCATTTACAATCTGCGCAGCATGCCCGGCGAAGTGGTGGTGAGTAATGGCAAGGCGGTTTTGACGAGAAAACGTAAAAACAATACCGAACTGGTAGCCGAGCTTTTGAACGATAATATACAAATGTAAGAGATTTTACACGATGGCAGAATTTCAAGCAGCAATAGACCTCTCCGGTAACGCCGCAAGAATGTGCATAGCCGATGCTTCCGGCAAAGTCTTGCGTAATGGTATACTGCCCATGAAACGGCGGGAGTCGGCTCATCTGGCAGAGTTTGCTGCCGGAGAGATCGCCAACTGCGGCGGCACATTGGGCGATATAAAATTCTGGAGTGTTGGGATCGGCCCGGGCAGTTTTACCGGTATGCGTCTGGCGGCGGCATTGGTAGCAGGTCTGACTCACGGCGACGATAGGGTAAAGACCCGCGGAGTGCCCACTGCAATAGCAATAAGTATGACTGCCGGAAAAAATTTGCAAGAAAATTCAAAAACAGCAGTACTTTTTGATGGCAGAAATCACGAAGTGCTTGTATATTGTGTAGAGCGCAAAAAAAATGTGGATGAAGGTTGTTCCGATGGCATGGTGCTGAATAAGGAACAGGCAGAAAAGTTTTTTGCCGAAAACAAGTTTGATCTCATCTGCGGACAAAGCCATGAAGCGGAAGCGATCAAAGCCATATTGCCGGAAACAGCGATAAAAGAGCTGAAAGCAGTGGATGACTTTGATCTGTCGAGTCTGCTGAAATCAGCCAAAGAGTTCGACAATAATCTGCGAGATCTGATATACATAAGACCGGCAGTATTCACCAAGCCGATCAACTGAAAAAAAGAAAAAAATATGGTACGCCCGGATGGCGGAATAGGCAGACGCAACGGACTTAAAATCCGTTGTCCGATAAGGACGTGCGGGTTCGATCCCCGCTCCGGGTACCATTTTTACGCTCAAATTTTACATTTGTTCCCCATTTATTCCCCGTAACGCTTGAATTCGGGACTTTTATGTGCTATATTGTGCCATAATCTGTAAATTGCAGGTTATGTAAATGAAAGCAAACAACAGGCTCAAAAGTCGTATGAAGAAACTCCGTGGAACAATTCGCCGCAAAGGTAAAAACGGTAATCTCTATTACCGGCTGACTATCGCATCCGGCTTGCGCAAGGAATTTCCGTTAAAAACCAAAGATGAAGCTGAAGCTGTCAAAAAGGCTGAAGAGCTGGATTCGATCTGGGCAGCCCCTACGCTGGAAGTAGCCGCAGCACAGATCAATGCAATAAAAGGATTCAACAAAGTTCAGCTCAATTTAGATTTTTCAGAAGCATATCAAAAGTATCTGGAACACCCGGAACGGGCACGTCCGCACACTATTGCAGAGCAGAATTCATATCAAGCTACCTACAAAGAATTTGTTGCTTTTACACTTGCCAACTCATCACGCAGTATCTGCGGTATTGCCGATATCAGCAGTAAAGAAGCTCAAGCGTTTGCCGAACATTTGCGTACATTGCAGCTGGCGGTTGATACACATAACCGTAAGATCAAGCATCTGCGAAGAATTTTCCGCTGCCTCCACGAATATTACGATGGTGATAATCCCTTTGAATCAGCAGTGTTGTTCAGAAAATCAAGAGAAGAGCAAGCAGCTGTTATGCGTCGTCAGGCTTTTACCAAAGAGCAGGAACAGCAATTACGAGCTGTTCTTGCCGATGACAAATACAAGGTGATGAATAAGTCGGAAATCCGGGTGATTTATTATCTTGGAATGTTTACCGGTCAACGGTTAAAGGATTGCGTATTGCTGCAGTGGCAAAATGTGGATATGGAACACAAAAAAATCTGGGTCAAGCAATTTAAAACCGGTAAAGATGTAGTGATTCCGATAGCAAAAGAGTTGTTTGAAGTATTGATCGAAGCCAGAGGATGGCAGGAAAACCAGTATGTTTGCCCTAAAACAGCAGCCAGATACAGTAAATGCGATCAAGATGGTAAAAATACAGGTAACAATCTTGTAAATAAAGATGTGCTGCGTGCAATCGGTTGGATAGGACTTGAAGCTTCAGTTGAAGTTACTGGCAGAAAAAAGAAGATGACGGTGTACGGCTTTCATTCCTTACGCCACAGCTTTGCCAGTTTTTGTGCTGAAGCTGGAGTACCGAAAGCCGTGCTGCTGTCAATTCTGGGAACTGACAGTGACATAGCCGACAAATACTACACCCACGTCGGCGAAGAAGCCCAACAGCAGGCAATAGCCGCGATTTCAGATGTTAAGAAACAAGCTACTTTGAATGACCGTATTCAACAAGTCATTGCCATCCTTGATTCAAAGCCGGAACCTACCCAAGCGGTATTAGATAAGATCAGACAGATATTAAGTTAATAAAGCAATAATTTATTCAGACGCGGGGACAGACTTTGCCTCCGTGTCTTTTTTGCGTTTATTTCTGCGATTTTTATTCCTTTGCTTTTGCTGATGTTCTTCATCGGTTTGAGCCTCTTTCAGTACATCTTTAAGAGTATTACCAAACCTGTTTACCCACGCAACTCTGCCGGATATATTGCACCCAGTAACCAGAGATGCAGCATGAGATGAAGAAGATACCTCTATCGTCTTCAATAATTGATAATGCTCGGAATCTCCATGAATTTCTTCAATAAGCTTTTCTTCTTTTAATCTGTCAAGTGTTTTCTGATACAACTTTGCTGAATCTTTGAGATTGCATTTTATCGCAGCTCCCATACAGAGGTAGTATTTTTTAAGGCTTTTACTGTAAACTGGAGCGTTTTTCATAATTTGTGCGATGCCCTAGATTAATACGCCGTTCAGGAAGCGGGGCAGCTGTATATAAAAAATTTGTTTCACAGTTCTGTACGGAGGGTGAGTTGGCAATAAAAATTACCAGAGAGCTGAAAAGAAATATTTTTTTGAGAAATCAGCTGGCAATACGCAAAAATGCCACGCAACATATTTAATAAGGTTGATGTTACGGGTATTTTCTGCCGCAGCGATGCGGAAGCCTGCTCGGTTGAACTGGCGGTAAAGGTGTGACTGATGTCAAAACAGATCATTATCATTCTGCTCAGGCATATACAATTCTGGCAGAAATCTGGTTTCCACTCCCGTTTTTGTCCAAATCGTAGTATTCAGCAATTTGTCGGAAATGCTTTCAAACCTTTTGTACTCATTCATATACAAGCATGGAAAACGGGGATCTATTTCATGCGGCTGGCGGGTGAAAGTCAATATCTTTGTTCCGACAACATCGGCACTTTTCAACAGGTTATATAAATGCGATGCCTGATAATCGGTGTTTTCCATAACATAAAGTGTATCTTTTTCAAACTCCAGAGAAAACGGTGTCTCCCATTGCCAGTTTTCGGTACAGGCATCAAAGACAAGTCGGTTCTTGAAAATTTTCAATTCGATTTTTTTATGCTGGCATGCTGCCGAAAGTCCCGCTTCCACTTGCTGAAAATGCAGATTTACAGGGGATTGATTGAAAAAATACAAGCGTTTGAAATTATATTTTTCCGCAAATTCTGCCACTTGTTCTCCCAGTGTTTGATATTGCAGAGTAAAATAATGCAGTTTCCCTTTATACTCGGGCAGATGTGACAACAGAATACAGCGGCTGCCTTGCGATGTCATTCGCTTGATCATGGCAAAACTTCCTGTATTACGGGGATGAGGTTCCAAAATAATCCCCCAGATACGGCGTTTCAGCAAAAAATTCAGAATTTCCTGTTCATACTCAGGATCATCATGCGGAACATTCAACGGCAGCAGACTTAATTTATGCTGGAGCAGCTTATAATGCAGGTGGTTGACCAGACTGGAATTAAGCAAGTTCCCAGGGGATATCAATGCCACACTGTATTCAAACGGTTTCCAGATCTTTTTCCGCCCTGGAATATAAAAACCTGAACCGTGAACAACCTCTAATTTTTTTTCGCGGGCAATCTCTTTCATTATCTGATATATCCGATATTGACTTGCCCCTGTTTTCCGCTGGATTTGGGCGATGCTCGGTAGCTTGTCGCCCGGAGTCAGATACATGCCGTTGATATATTTCAGTATGATTTTCTTTAATTTGCTTTCCATAAACCACCTTCACCGTTAGAGTAATATAGCATCCCAGTCAAACGATTTCAAACACTTGTTATTGTTTTTTTCCAAAAAAACACTTGCCTTTTGTTCTTATTTATGTATATTACCATGAGAGAAATAATAACTCGGGAATGTCCCAAATCTTGTGAAAAGTGCATATCAGGCTGTAGAATCACGGTTTTGCAATGTATCAGAACCTATCACAAAAGTTCTGATTTGTCAACAACCCTGATGTGGTTTGTTTGCAAACGTCTGGTGCATCCGTTTTCGCTTACGCTGCGCCGTGACAAGGCGTACGACTGCAGTACGCGCAGGAGCAAGGCGCGAGATTGACCACGATGCGCCACCGCAGGTTTTATTTTTTGCAAAAATTGAGACTATAACTTAAATGCAGAGAAAAACATGAGTATTGAATTGACCAGAGATTATCTTGTTATTGACGGTAAAAAGAGCTTCATCTACGGCGGTGATCTGTCGTATTGCCGAGTGCCGAGGCGTTTGTGGAAACAACGTATGATGCAAATGAAAAAAAGCGGTATGAATACGATCACTTTTTATACGCTTTGGGCGTGGCATCAGGGCGCAGATAAACAATTTGATTTTTCAGGTGAAAAAGATATTGATCATTTCCTCAGTCTGATTGCTGAATGCGGAATGTATTGCATCTTCCGCCTGGGTCCTTTTGTTCACGGGGAATTCCGCAATGGCGGTTTGCCGCAATGGCTTATTGATGAACTCGGCGATAAAGTTCGTACCAATGATCCCCGATATCTGGAATATGCAGGCGCGTGGTACGATGAATTGCTTCGGATCGCAGAAAAATACTTCCACAGTAACGGTGGTCCGATAATTATGCTGCAGTTGGAAAATGAACTCGGTGCCGCAGGATGCAAGGGTGATGACCTTGCACGGGGCGCAGCTGACAGTGATGAAAACATAAAACATCTGCTTTTCTTCTATAACAAAATCCGTTCCAGAGGAATTGATTTGCCGCTGATTGATATCAATCATATTCCCGATAAGGAAAAAAATATAGAAAATTTTGTCGATACAGGCGGTTTTTATCCAGTAAATTGTTTCTGTTGTGATGGTGAAATGTGTGATTTCGATCAAACTTCATACGCCACGCAGCAGCGGCCGAAGATCACCATTGAAACAGGCGGAGGAATGTTTGCCCGTTACTTTGATACCCCTGCATACCGCAATACAAACTCTTTTCAAGGGCCGCTGGTCAAACCTGAAATCATTGACGGCAGTATCATCTATCATCTTGCCGAAGGTTGTTCGGGAATAAATTTTTATATGTTTTGCGACGGTCAGAACCCTGATAACTGTAATGAGAGCATGATTCCTGCAAAGAATCTGAATTTTCAAGCTCCAATCACAGTTGCTGGAAGGTTCCGTGACTCCTATTATGCTTCAAAACTGCGTGGCTGGTTTTTGCGCTCCTTTGAACAGGAAATTCTCGGAAGCATCCCAGATGATTGCTGGGCGCAAGTCAGAAACTGCGGTATCGCTCATCCTGGTGCGGCAAATTCAGGAGACCTTTTCAAACACTATGGTGAAATAAGCAATGATGAAACTTCAAAAAACAGCAATGGCAATAAAGTGCTTTCTGCTGCGAGAACCACTGCGGGATTGAACTTGAGCGAAAGCAACTTTCTGTTTATCAGAAATGTTTTCAACAGCAAACAGGAGTGGCTGCGGGATATAAAAGTTCTGGCATCACCTTCAAAACTTGCCTGTGAGGTTTGGCACGAATATCCGAAAAAAATTCAAATGGAAATGCTGCCGGGGACCATGAAAATAATGCCATTTTTCGTGAGACTGTGCAAGAAAAACTTTTTGGAATATGCCACTTGCGAATTGCTCGACCGACGGGATTTCAACGGCAAAACACAGGTTGTTTTCTATGAATCCGAAGAGGTGATGTCGGAAATCCGTCTGGTCATTCCCGATACGGAAAATGTTACATCGTGCGGCAATGTGCTGATTTTGCGGGAATCTCCCAATACGCTGACTCTGCTTGCCAAAGCTGAAAGAATGCCGATATGTGTTGAAACGGATGATTTGCGGATAGTGCTGGTCACAAAAAAATATGCCGAAAATCTGTGGGATGTCGGAGAGAGTTTCGCATGGAGCAACTCATTTATTGATGGAAGTTTGCAGGAAATGTCCGTCGTGACGGAAAAAGATGATTTCTGCATGGAACTTTTCTCATCGCAGAAACCTGTACTGCGCTCATGTGATCTGATTTCATATAATGAATCATTTGATGCCGATCGCAGTATCTATCGCCTGCATGGAAAATTTGACCTTGAAATTCCCCGAATAAAGTGGCATAAAGAGTACAATCATAACAATATCATTCTGACAGCGGAGTTGTCTGACCAGCTTTGGCAAAATGCTGAAGATGTCATTTTTACTTTGCATCAGAATGGCAGTGTCGGCAAAGCGTTCTGGAACGGAGAACTGGTCAGTGACCATGCTTTCGGCAGATTTTTGCCGTGGGAGATATCCTGCCGTGATTTGCATGGACATTGCGGAACTTTACGGATCGTTGCCGATAAAGCCTCATATTGCGATGTGGAAACTGCCGTCAGAAAGAAATTCAATCTGAAATTTGATTGATGCTCTTTAAACTCCTCAAAAACTTTTGCAATTACCTCATCTGAAATCTGCCATTGCTCAAACATTGATTTTGAGCAATGGATTTTTTTATCTGCAAATCAAGTCGGCGGTACACCGATAATAACCACTGTCACAGCATTTCCTGCCTGTACTGTCATCTCCTGTATACCGCAGAAGGTTTTTAAAAACAAATGGGGCTGCCGCAAAACAACAGATTCTGCGCCAGCCCCAAACATATCCGTCATCACAGGGGATATGGTCAAGCTTTGTAAAGCTCGTTATTACTTTTTACAGCGGTCGTACATAGCTTTGATCTCGTCCAGAGACAACGCCTTGTCGTAGATCGTAAATTCGTCAAGAGCCATTCCGACATTGGGACGAACCTCAAAGGTGGAAGCCATATCAGAGTTTTTCAATTTTTCACCGAGTGCAGCCGCTATCGCCAATTCGCCATTGATATAAACCGAATAATCGCGGCCATTCCAGGTCATTACGATATTGTACCATTTGTTGTCTTCCCAGGTGTAGTGCTTTTCATAGTAGCCGATGATATTTTTGAAGCCAGGGAAAAGCAGACGGACTCTTTCAGGATTTTCCAGCAGTTCAGGGCAGGCGCGTTCCAGAACGATATAACCAGTAGCCGCCCATGATGTCATGAAAAACGGAGTGGTGATCGTATTGTAACGGCCATTGGGCTGTTTGGGTGAATCTGGAGAAAGTTTATCCCATTTTACAGGCATGATCCACATGGAGATCGTACCTGGCTTTTCAAAGTCCAGATTGCCTTTTATTTCATATCTGCGGACAAAACCTCTGGGATTGGAATTGAGCAATGCTTTACCTTTGATACCGTTGACATAGGTATAGCCATCCTGTACATCCTCATGCGGCTGCTGTTTGAGATCAGCACTGCCTGAGGCAATATCGACATCGGCAGAATCATCAAAAGTGATCTGAAATGTGACATTACTGGCCAATGGATCAGCATCTGCTGCAGCGACGGTAAGGGATATTGCAGAAGAAAGCAATACTGCCATGGAGAGATTAAAGAACTTCATAATATTTTCCTTTCTGTTTGTGATCTGGTTGTTGTCCCATAACTCGGGACATTACCTTTTTTTATCTTTAATGATTATGTGACTGCCATATTTTGCGAAATCAAGAATTAATTCATTTTCCGCACAGTTGAGCGATTTATCCAGTGAAACTTTCACTTTCAGCGGAGTTTCTGACCACGATGCCAAAACGATCATGATCTGTTTGCCGTTGTCAAAAGTGATCGATTTTATGCTGTTGTTATCGACAGTGACAGGATAATTGTCATCCCAGTAATTGAATATCCTGCATTTTTTCGGATAACCGAAATCATAAAGTTTCTTATCGAGGGCATCGAAGTTCATTCCACGGAAATTCTGACGGAGAATTTCATAGATCACTCTCATCGCCCATTCGGTCTGCTGAATTTCCTGCTTGACTTCTGTACGCATATAGGTCGGATCATCAGGATGGGTATTGGCATTGCCGATCAACGGGAAGTGAGCGTGCGGATATGCTCCGATCTGCCGTGCTGTGGATTCAATTTCCAGCAGTTCAGGCGGGAACGGTTTGGTTCCGTTTGCCCAGCCCCATTCCAGATCAAGCATGGTATCCGTCCAGCTCAAGATCGGGATGCACATGCAGTTGGTTGTGTGGAGCGAAATTTGCAGCGGCCACGGGGTACGGCTCTGCATTTCTCTGGAAAGCACCCACATGCGTTTGTGGTATTCCCTCATATTCCAGATTTCACTGCAGGGCTGTACCTGACCATCAGGTCTGGTATAGGCCTGAGAAGAGTGACGGTCAAAATTGCTTTTCGGATACACATTGTCAAAATACAGACCGATACCGCGTTCAAAATATTTAGTGGCATAATACAATGCGTAATCCTGATAACTTTTGACAGGAATGATTTTTATCGAATTTGCGGCGGCGGCATCGCTGGTGATATCTTCTGCTTTCAACCATTTGCGCTGGGTGAAGTCAACTGCGCCCCACTCATCCTGATACACAGAGAATTCAGGGATGAACTGATCAATGCCGTATTCTTCAAAATAAAACATTGTCGGACTTTTCGGACGCTGGATCATGAAAGTTATGAATCCTGCAAAAATATGCGCTTCCATCGTTTTATAACGGGGATGACCTTCCCAGTATTTTTTCAGCCAGTTGCGGATATATGCTTCAGGAAGTTTACCGTTTTTTCTGGCAATGACCATCTGGTCGATCACCTCCCAGTCATTATTGGTCGGATATTTGGACATTCCCGTAAATCCGCCTGCGTAATAAGCTGAACCGCCGTGAGGAGGTATGAAAAAGCGCGGTTTTCGGAAATCGGACGGCATCGGTTTGGTCGGTGAAGCCTGCATACCGAAAATAATATTGCGTTTTCTGTCCAGAGTTGTCGGGCGGTTGAAAAAGTATATACGCAGAATAAGTTTGCCATTCTGGCGGAGCAGTTCCTGTGATGCGATGTTTTCATCGAGACTCAATTCACGGTCACTGTCGTTGAAGTAGCAAAGTCCCCTTGCCATTTCTCCAAGCCATAAATAACAGTGCATATTGCCGAACATATCGCCATTGGCAACATCAGTACTGCGCCAGACTACACCGTCGCCCTGCGGTACCCGTGTTGCGGGATTGCTGCGTATCGAACCCGCACTGATGACATGGAAAAGTTTGATCAAGTCGGATTTTAACGGAATATCCATATAGAATTTATCCAGCACGACCTGCTTGTCGGTATCGGGAGTGATGCTCAAAATAAATTTACTGCATCCATCGTATTCGGTTTTGACATTGTTTTTCAGCGAAAACCCTGCGCCGCGTATATCTGCTTCAAAAACGCCTTCATGTGCCTTGCGGGAAATGAAAGAGGAGGAAATGCTCTTCAATGCTGTCGTTTTGCCGTTGATAACACAGAAAAATTCACAGTCGCCAGCCAGAAGTTCTTTGCCGTCAGCTTTTACCTGATTGAAAAGTCCGAAACGGTTGAAGGTAATGGCGGTGGTGATTGTTTTGACAAAATTATCACTGTATTGCAGATCAGTAAACGGTGCGTAAACCTTATCCGTGATACCGAGGGTGCTGTTTTCCCACGGAAAAACTTCCCTGACGAAATCACAACTCAGGTTTTGATTGATCCTGCCATTGCCTGAAAGGGCGAATTTGACCGAATATTTTCCCGCTGCGAGCGCAGGCAGTTGAATATAATGCATGACTTCACCTTTGCGGGCGGGATAATCTTTTGCGACAATCGTACTGCCGTCTTTGCCGATAACCTGAACCTGAATTTTATCAGTGCTGTTATCGTATATGTCGATGCGGAATCCGAGGGTGGATGTCGATGGGTAATAACTTATTTGTGCAGATGTTTCGATTTTGGTCGATTCCCATTGATCGATCAGATCACCAGGCAGTTTCCACGCATATTGATCTTCGTAGATAACTTCACCGTTTTCAGCGGTCAGAACCAGATGGGCGGTATGTTTTGCCCTGTTGTGGATGTAATCTGTGGAAGTTTTGAATTCAAAAGGCACAGTTGTTTTGGGAGCGACCTTCAGTACCAATTCGCTTTCATGTTCGGGCATATCAGAGTGTGTCCACTTGATTTTTGCTTTGACGGTACTGTTTGCAGTACTAGGATTGTAAATGCTGCCGTTAAGCACAAAATCCCTGTTCGCAAGACCGCTGATCTGCTTTACAGCTGTTATAGGTTTACCTTTCATGCCGAAAGTGAAAACAGGATATTTCTGATAATGGGTGAAAGGATGGGGAAATTTCAGAAACGGAGTCTGATTGAACGGTTTCTGCCAATTTCTGCACAGTAAAAGTGATATTTTTTCTCCTGCGATATTGCCGCTGAATTTGAGGGAATCCAGCGGGATCGCCAATTCGATAGTCCAAAGCTTTGAATTTTTATCTCTGACCGAAGCGTGTTTCCAGGCAGCATTCCATCGGGGATCAGCCATGCCGCTGGAAACCGTGAAATGGGTGTCGCTGACCGTGCCGAGAGGATTGACCATGAATGTGTAATAAGATCTTTCACTGGCTTTTTCTGAATCTGCGACCCAGATTTCAATGGCATCATCAGAAAACACAGGTCCATCTTTTTTACGGACTCTTGCGGTCAAATCGCCGTCAGGCGGCATTTCTGTTTGCATCATCAGATAGAGATTCTGCCGATCATAGGCGATTGCCCAGTTACTGCGGCGGAAACTTAAAAACATCTCACTGCCGCGATGGTACAACCCTGCATAACCAGCTGCGCCCGACCACTCATTTTCAGAAATTTTTCCGTCGATGACGGGAGCTTTCTCAATGTACGGGATAAGATATTCCTCAGCACCCGATGACAGAATTGTCATGGCAAAGCTGCAGATACAGAATAAAGTTTTTTTCAATATTGACATAATCAACCTCAATTACAAAGAATAAAAACAGCTGCAGATTCAGCGTTTTTCATCAAACCATGGCGTGTCTTTCAAGCCTTCATTCATATCAGGAATTTCATTTTTGTCAACAGAAGCACAGTGTCCGTCGGCATAGTTGATATTGGCAGATTTATTGCCGCCATGGCGGAAAGACATAAAGTATTCCGTAGATTGTCCTTCTTTATACATCAGCATCCACGGGCCGTTGCTGCTTTCTGAACCCCAGGTGTCAGCAATCAAAATAACTGAAGAGGGGTCTTTCATTTGTTTTACACCAGGAACTTTTGTCGCGGATTCCATATCGATTCTGGTAGTCCAGTAATTTGCCGCATAGTGAGATGGAAAATCGTTTTTGAGTGTGCCTGACGGGCAAAGGAAGATACCGAAATTTCCCTGCAAAGCACCATAATTCTGTCCCAGACCGTCGACAATCGTGCCATTTGCACCGAGAGGATTGACGATTCCCGCTTCCTGCAGAAGTCTGATATAGTAAAAGGTGTTTGTACCATCTTTGTATTGAGAAGGCAGATAATATTCACTTACGTCCATATACTGCAAGGCAAAAAGTCCCTGTTGTCTTAAATTGTTGAGACAACTTACCGTCCGTCCTCTTTCTCTGGCACTGTTGAGCGCGGGAAGCAGAATGCCGGCTAATATCGCGATGATCGCGATAACGACGAGCAATTCGATCAGAGTAAAGCTCATGGGTTTTCTGTCAGTATGGCAGAAAGAAATACGTTCAGAAATCTGTTCTCTTTTCATTTGATTTTTCTCTTGTTCATTGATTGTTGAGGTAATTGCATAAGTCAATCAAAAAAAGATCGAAAAGATGCCGTTGACAGGATGAAAGCTGGTATTTGATCTGCTGTCGCCCTTTTGACTTCGGCAGGATATGGGGTGCTGACCACAGCGGTAAGACCTGAAAAGGCTCCTGCTTCAGATCGCAACGGTAATTTTCAAGAAATTTTGATGATTTTTGAAATTGCCTCTGTTGAAAATTGAATAAGTTGAAATTGCCTTGTTTATTAACACAATGTGATTTCTACAATACCTCCTTTCTTGAATATATGATCGAACCAAAGATGTTTATCCGTTTCGTTCCATTCTGTTTTGACCGCTTTGCCGTCAACAGAAACTGCCGCTTGGCGGGGTGAGTAAATTTTTACTGGAGCGTGAACTTCCGCACCCGCCTGAAAAGATAACGAGCTTTTATTGCC
>JAZONW010000096.1:0-2512 GCA_045654745.1 Victivallaceae bacterium
TTCGCGCCACACTTGCGTTTTGTCTTTGGAAATAGTTAAATATGCGGTAATTGCTCCCAGCAACAGCGGGATCGATGCCAGAGCGATGCGGACAGATTTCGGAAACATATCCCAATTGTAATTGAGAAAAAGTATCGCTCCTGCAACGGTTATTACAACTCCGAGTATACCGATGACCAGCGAAAATATATTTCGCGGTGTCGGTAATGCTGCCAAGTTTGAACGGTAATGTTCCGTTAACGCACTTGCGGTATCATCCTTAATGATTCCTTTATCTTTCAAAATAGGAATTTCATCAAGGAACCAGCTTATATATTCTCTCTTTTTTGCCATAATGTATTTCCGGCTTTTTAATTTTTGGGGGTAATGAGAGTTACTTGAGCGTATTCCACTGCCAGCAGAGATTTGCCGTCTTTGCTGAAATATAATCCGTTGACGGCAGGATATTTTAAGGAAACGCCATTTGGATATCGGGTCAGGTCAATGATTCCCGAACAAGCAGGAGTGTCATCCCGCATTTGCATTTTGTTGCGTCCGCCGGAGTAGAGCAGATATTTGCCATTGTAAGCGATGTTTCCGGTGATATTGTGATATTTTTCCCACGAGATGCCCATATCTGCGGGCATAGTTTTCCAGAATTGTTTCAAATAGTCATTGATTTGACTGCCGATGACGGTGAGTTTTCCGGAAGAGAGGTTGTATGCGAACTGCATTCCGATTGCGCCATACGCGGGATTTTCTGCCCAACTGAAAAGGTAATTATCCTTGTTTTTTGAGAGATTATAAATATGCCGCTGTTCTTCAATTTCCGGCAGGGAAACGATTTCAGTAAAGGTGTTTTTGCTCAAAGAATACTTACCAATCGCCCCGGAGCGGCCACCGTAAAGCAATATAGCTTCATCCGGATTGGCTCCCATTCCTCCGGATAAAAATTTGGCTTGCGGATTTTTCTGCAATAAATCAAGGGCTTTGCCTGCCTGACTGGCGGAAAAATGAGTACGACGGTCTTTCCCGAGTAGATTGCTGCTCATTAAATGCTTTTCGCCGAGGAGCATCAAACGGCCGCCTTGGAGCCATACTGATTTGATGATAAAGGGAAAGTGCGACAAACGGTACAAAAGTTTTTTCCCGGGCTGTGAAACCCAGACATAGCGGCCTTCGGTAATGAGCAGAGTATCGTTATCAACTTTCATAGTCATATAGTTGCCGATATTGGAGGAAACGCCGCGCATAGTGGGGAACGTCCAGCGCAGTTCCGCTTTTGCATCATCGGTAAGCTGAAAAATTTGAAAATCAAAACTGTTTCCGGAAAGAAAATAAATATTGCCATGGTCATCGCAAGTTGAAGCCGAAATATTGTGTACGCCATCCGCAGGCCAGATTTTCTCAATTTTCCACGCAGGATTGAGCTGTTGCAATTCGGCGTTTTTTGCCGCGTCGCGACGGTAAAATTTCCGGCTGGAGTTATGGAACTTCTGTAATTCATCTTTGTTTTTATAAAAATCATCCGCCGGAAAGTTATTGAAAGGGGCAAGAGGTTTGGCAGTTTCTGCGGCTGCGGGTTTCGCTCCGGTGGACAACTCCGGCTTCTTTGCATTGATTTTTGCGGTTTCGGGGGAAGATGCGGGAGTTTCAGTCCGGTCGTTTTTGTCCGTTTTGAAACCGAAAAAGTAACATCCGGCGGCAATCAAAATCAACAGTAACAAAAGTTTTTTCATTTACGGCAGCTCCTTATATTCCTTATATTCCTTATATTCCTTATATTTTGATTTTACTTTTTTTAACAATCCGATATAGGCGTTGACGCTGTGGTGATCGTAGAGATAATCGATGTGTATTTTCAAATCGGAATATTTTTTCAACAAAGCAAAAAGTTCCTCAAATTTTTTCAGTGCGGCATCGGCGGTGCATTTTTTTGTATGCAAAAAAGCGTTGCACTCAAGGCTCTTTGCCAAAATTTCCAAACCGGGGCGGCGGCGCAGGGCGGCGATATTTTTTTCGGTCCAAGTTTGGCGCAGATGCCTGGGGAGGGCATTTTGATATTGAAACAGCTTGTCTGATACACTGTACATTTCCTGCGGAGGAATATTTTTACTCAATAAGGTTTGCCATACCGCCTCTTTGGCTTGTAAATATTCTGTAGTGGTCGGGTAAAATTCTTTTTTGACAAAGCGGAATTTTTGAGTATTGTTTCCGCTTTGCCACAAATGGCGATAGCAACAGAGCCAGTTCCAATACTCCTTCCGGAGTGTTTCCGGTAATTTATATTGATTGAAGAAAATGTGGTTGATGATTCTTTCAGAAATATAGTAAGTATTTTCGTAAGATTTCAAGAACTGCGGATAGCGGACGATTTTTTTCAAGGCAGCAAACCAGTAAGGAAAAATATCAATCAATTTTTCGTTGGCAATTATACCGAAATTAAACAATTTCGGATTGTCCGGATCAAGGACAAAGGCGGCAAATTGCAATTTTTCCGCCAGTAAATATTTGTTGTCATCTCTGGCGATAC
>JAZONW010000097.1:0-2227 GCA_045654745.1 Victivallaceae bacterium
GATATTGCTGTCAGCAAATATTATTTGACAGAACCGTCCTCAAGAGCAAAGTCTTCAAAGGTGGCATCAAGAGCATTTGCAATACCGGAATCAGCCAACTTTCCGGCAGTAGCGGTTGTTGCACTGCCATCGGCACAGGCAATTGTGGTTTCTTTCAGGTGAACAGTTGCAACATACTTACCGTCTTTTTTGATCGGATCAAAAGTCCAACTGGGTTTTTCAGATTCAGTGTCAGAAGCATCCAACTTCTGGAAAGCATCGGCAAAAATAATCAAACCGTTGGGATTCTTGATTTTTTCAACGACATAACCGATGTTATCATCATCTATGCGGGTGATAAATCTGCCCATGTTTTTACGTCTGTTTTTGTCATACCAACCGTTCGTTGCCACATCATACGCATTGATCATACCGATGGCATTGGTTTTGTCGTCCTTGAGGTTTCCGCTTTTAACGGTGGTGCAAAGCATGGCTTTGTCAGGCATATAGGCATTGGCTCCGTTTCCTCCGGTAAGGAAGTAGGAATAGGGATTGCTATTGGCTTTGTAAACCATAATTCCCGCATTGCTCTGAGAATACATCAGCATAGAGGTAATCAGCTGTTTTTTGTTGTTCAGGCAGTCGGTTCTG
The DNA here is from genome assembly GCA_045654745.1 of Victivallaceae bacterium. GTDB lineage: Bacteria > Verrucomicrobiota > Lentisphaeria > Victivallales > Victivallaceae > UBA1784. The sequence continues at coordinate 631 of JAZONW010000097.1, forward strand.
GTTCCGGCGGCGCGGGCGTGTCCCAGCGCGGGCATGATCATTCCGGCGAGAATTGCGATAATGGCAATAACCACCAGCAGTTCAATCAAAGTAAAGTTCTTTTTCATTTTACTGACCTTTCGGATACTTTATATATAATGTTATTGTGAAGAAAATACACCTCTAATCTATAATTTAAACTTGTGACTGTAAAAAGTCAAGAGAGATTAAGAAAATTTCACATTTTTTAAACTTGTATTTTTGATTCTTTGCGTGTATAGTACCCCGCCGACATGTTTTGAAAAATAATTTCAAAGAAAGGTAAAATATTATGAAATTCAACGGCAAATTTTTTGTTTCAGCTGCGGCGGGAGTGCTCCTTCTTGCTTCCGGCGGCTGCTGTATCACCGGAAAGTGTCCTCTGAAAGAAACAAAATGTCAGGTTCAGAAAGAAGATGTCAAACTTCTTCTTCCTGATAAAATCTATGCCGTTTCGGGCGTGGAAACCAATGTTTATTTTGAAAATATCGTCCGTGTCATCAATCCTGACAACTATATCTTTGAAGCCCGCGCCCCCAAAGGCAGATGGGATGAAAAACGCTGGAGTTTCACCCCGACTGATAAAGATACAGGTTCCTTTACCCTCACGATCAATGTGATCGGCAATCAGGGACTTCTTGCCAGTAAGAAAGTTACCGTTGTCGTCTCCCCGCGCAATGCCGGAGCCGGAAAGAATCTGAGCGTTCTTGTCATCGGCGACAGCCTGACCAACGCGACCGTTTATCCGACTCAAATCCACAGCCATTTCAAGAAACCCGGCAATCCGAAACTTAAAATGATCGGCAGTCACGCCGGCAGCGGACGCATTGTCAAAAAGGACGGCGTCGCTCATGAGGGTTACGGCGGATGGGCTTGGAGTACATTCAGCACCAAATGGATGGATGATGCCAAGTTTGCAAAACTTACCAAAAGACGCGATATCGTCTATGCCCGCAGCCCCTTCCTCGCCAAAAAAGACGGAAAAGTTGTCTTCGATCTTCAGGGATATTTCAAACGTCTCAACGACGGCAAGGCTCCGGATATCATCACCTTCCAGCTGGGCGTGAATGATGTCTTTTCTGCCAATGATGCCAATGTGGATAAGGTGATCGACAATATCCTGAAAAATATGGATAAACTGCTCTCTGAAATGAGAAAAGCCGCTCCCAACGCCGTTTTCGGTGTCGGCTTGCCCACTGCCGGTTGTTTCACTCAGGATGGTTTCGGCAAAAACTATGCCGCCCGCCACTCCCGCTGGCAGTACAAAAAAAATCAGCACCGCCTGGTCGAACGCATGATGCAGAAATTCGCAAAAGCCAATCCCTGCAACGTCCAGATTGTGCCCGTTTATCTCAACCTTGACTGCGAAAACAACTTCCCCATCGCTCAGGAATTTATCAACGCAGGCAACAAGAGAAAAATGGCCCGCCTCAACAACGGCGTCCACCCCTCCGCCGACGGCTACCGTCAGATCGGAGATACTTTCTACTGCTGGATGAAATCCGTCCTCGCTCAGCAATCCGCCGTCAAAAAGTAACTTCCTCTTTTTGGTAAAGACAGGTGGGAGCCGTGGGGAAGG
>JAZONW010000098.1:0-2219 GCA_045654745.1 Victivallaceae bacterium
TTTCAGCAGATTTGCTATTTTTTTGCAAATGCCCCCGCCGTCATAAGTTGCAAAAATCATATTTTGCACCGGATTGCCCACGGTATCTCTGGTGAAAATATTGAATACACATCCCCGGCAATAAATAGAAACGTCCTCCCCATTCGGATTTATAAGCCGATAAGTATGCTGAAGTTGAGTTCGGACAATATCGCTGAACTTGAATTTTTGAACTTTTCCGGACATTTGAAAAAAAGCGACATCTTTGAAACGATAAAAGGAAATGGTTTGTTTTTGCGGATCAAAGACCATCAGCGGATGGAATTGACATTTCTTCAAATATCTTTTTCGTTGAACACGCAAGCCAATTGCCATTCCAACAGCGCCAACAGTCGCCAGCAAAAAGCAGATCAACTTGTTGATGGGGATCGGCATGATAAGCAAGTACCACAGCAGAGAAAAAACCACATCGCTCCACAGCAATGACACTTTCATGCTTCGGGCAGTAACAAGATATGTTTTTCCGGAATGTTTGCTTTCGGCTAACACATAGCAACTCATAAGCCGCTGTGTTTCCGTGCAGGCTTCTCTTGAATAAAGCCCACGATTCAATTTGACATTCAACTTTATATCTGCCATGGAATCATCTCCCTAATCTTCCGGGGAGTGGTAAATTGTCCACTCTGAAGTAAAGTCAACACCGGTGATTGTTGTTTTCGGATTATGCAAATTATAGATAAGTGCCGGATCGGATTTTTCGATATGTTCCGGATCAAACGGAATTGTAACTTCTTCACCATCACCGCAGTCAAAATACAACATATGATCGGCAATGCGGGTGATTGTTCCAAACGCAGAACATTGTTCCAGAACATTGTCATCCCGGTCGATCCAGGTAAAACCGACCAAAATACTTTTGCCAATAAAATCTTGTTTTTTCACTGTCATTACCTCAAAGAATATATTCTTGAAATAAGATAATTCATCAATACGCAATTTACAAGTAATACTTGTAAAAAGTCCGGAAAAAATCATTTGACTATTTGAATTTTATTGCTTGCAGTATTACTTTATGGATGGAGAGTTACGAAATGAATAAAACTTACGCAAAACTTCATGCCATACTGCCCCGCAAAGGCAATAAAGCGGTGGTGTTCCGCCGTGGGCCGTCTTCGTGTGTTGCGGTCATCGGGTGGGATTTGGCAAAAGACACATTCTCCATCGGACAATGGCTTCGGGGACGGATTTATCACTTTCGCTGTGATCTTTCGCCCAGCGGCGAATATCTGCTCTACTTTTCCGCCAAATACGGTAATGTCAATCCGGTGGAAAAATTTGTCAACGATAAAGTTATTGAACGCATCGGAGAACCTTTTTGCGGTGGCACCATCCGCAGTTATGAGAAATATTTTCAGCAGCGTGAACGCGAAGAGGAACTTATCCGCAAAGAGTTTGCAAAAGAAATTCAAAAAATCCGCAACGGGCGGGATTACACCGACCGCAGCTGGACGGCGATTTCCCGTGCGCCTTATTTGAAAGCGATCGACCTCTGGTTCAACGGTTCCGGATGGAATGGCGGCGGCAAATTTATTGACGATAAGACCGTGTGGATCAACAAGCCATCTCCCCACCGGGGCGAACATCTGCATCACATCCAAAGCCGCAAATTCAAAGAACTTGCCGAACCGCCTATTCCCGAATGGGAAACTGCAAACGGCGGAGAGTGTCCGGGGATTTACATCTACCGTCTGGAACGGGACGGCTGGCAGGAGAAGGGGTACAAACAGGGAATCGCCTTTTTCGAAAAGCCCCTTGCCAACGACCTTATTTTGCGCAAAGAATTCGGCTGGCGTGAGGCTGCGCACATCTATCAGGAAAATCATATTTTAATGGATGCTCAACGCAACACCCTGCTTGACGGCAAAGCGTGGGAGTGGGCAGACTTTGATGTCCGGCACAAGCGGATCGTCTACGCCGAAAAAGGCTGCATATACGCCATAAGTCTGCGCGAAAGCAAGTTGGAAAGCAAACTGCTTTATGACTTCAACGATATGCAGTTTGAGGCTTTGACCGCACCCTATTGAAAAAGGAGCATAACTGAATGTCATTAGAACAATTTTTTCTGCCACCACAAGAGTGGTGCGAAAGCAAATTAAATGAAAACCGCAGATACTTTCATTTGTTTTCTCAAAAAACAGTTGAGTCGATAAACAAAATTGTGTTTGGCCGCTGTTATCATG
>JAZONW010000099.1:0-49228 GCA_045654745.1 Victivallaceae bacterium
CGTAACGCATTTCAGCAAGTTTTTTGCCGGAAACTTTGAGCAATTCTTTCAGGTGGCGTTCCAGAACTTCACCCAGCAATTCAGCTGCCGCCGCATGGTCAAGGTGCGCACCGCCCAGAGGCTCCGGAATAACTTCATCCGCAACGCCCAATTCCAACAGTTTGCCGCTGGTCAACTGCAAAGCTTCTGCCGCCTGCGGTGCAAACTTACGGTCTTTCCACAAAATTGCCGCACAGCCTTCGGGAGTGATCACAGAGTAATAGGCATTTTCCATTACCAGAATACGGTTGCCGACTCCGAGCCCCAACGCACCGCCGGAACCGCCCTCGCCGATGATAATGGCAATAAACGGTACCGAAAGAGCAAACATTTCACGCAGATTCACAGCGATGGCTTCGCCGACGTGTCTCTCTTCGCTGGCGACACCGGGGAATGCTCCCGGAGTATCAATAAAGGTAATGATCGGCAAGCCGGTCTTATCCGCCAACTGCATCAAACGCAGGGCTTTGCGGTAGCCTTCGGGGCCGGGCCAACCGAAATTACGCATCAGATTTTCTTTGGTATCCCGTCCTTTTTGAGTTCCGATGACCATGACCGGATGACCTTTGAACTTCGCAACACCGCCGACAATGGCTTTGTCATCGGTGATCCGGCGGTCGCCGCTCAATTCGGTGAAGTCAGTAAAAAGTGCCTCGATATAATCCAGAGTATAAGGACGTTCCGGATCTCTGGCAAGCTGGACTTTTTCCCACGGGGTGAGATTCTGTGAAGCCGCCCGCATGGCACTTTCCAATTCAAGACGGAGTTTTTCTATTGCATCGCTCATATCGATTTTGCTCTCGTCGGAAATTTTTTTCAGTTCAGCAATTTTTTCCCGCAGTTCAGCCACCGGGGACTTGGTAATGTTTTTTTCAGCCATAATCAAACCAATCCTATGTTTCAGTCAGTAATACAAACCGGTGTTCCCACCGGACATAACAAATACAATTGTTTCACTTCTTCGTTTTTCATCCTGATACAGCCGTGACTCAATGAACGACCGACATCAGCATCATTGCCGGTACCGTGAATACCGTATCCAGCCAGCGGACGGTTGACGCTTTGCGGCTGTGCCAGTTTAAGGAAATAATCCCCCAGAGGATTTTCCGGAGTATTATAAGCGTGCACACCGCCATCCGGAGCAAGGTATTCCGGATGACGCAAACGGATGGATATGACAAATTCCGCCGTAGGCGTGCTTCCTGCTCTGCCGATACCGATATCGTATGCGGCAAAAAGTTTTTTACCGGCGTCTGAATTACGGTAAAGATTCAATCTCCGGCTGGACTTGGATACTTCGATCCGCCACGGGCCCGGTACGACCACCAGTTTTCTGCCGATATAAATGGTATCACTTTTGAGTTTGTTGAGTTGTTTGAGCAATGTGACTGTCGTATTGTAACGTCTGGCGATCCTTTCCAGACTGTCTCCGCGCACGACACTGTGTTTGGTACACCAGTCAGATGAATTATCAATCACGCTCTGCCAATTACTGCTGGAAACGGCACTTTCTTCTGCCGCCTGAGTCTGGCTTACCGGATTTGACGGCTTATCCACTGCCGGATCGCCGCTCCACGCGACCCCTTTGACCGGCTGGTCTGTTGCAGTTTCACTTTTTGCCGGAGCATCTGTTTCAATGCCGTCGGTGCCTGCAGTTTCATCTGTGATATTTTCTGTCTGCGGGAGGATATTTTCTTCAACGACCGGAGGAGTCAATTTTTCCGGTGCGGCGGATCGTTCCTCCGTTTTCTCTGCGGGCGAAGCGGTATTGCCGGAAGATTTCTCCTGTTTGTTTCCATGAGGTACGATGGCATAAATGACCCCGGCGGTAACAGCAGTCACCACCAGAAAAATGACAAAACCGCGCAAGCGGCTGCGGCGCGGACGCCGCGGTGTCGTATTATAGATGTAATCAAATTGTGCCATTGACACAAAGTCCTTGCCATTCAAAAGTTTCTATAATATATCACAAACTGTCTCTTTTTTCAATCACAGCAAACATTTCAGCGGAGTTTTAACACTTCACCGACAGGCATCGCTTTTCTTATTGCACCAATGCACCATTTGCCAATTGGACAACTCTGGTGGCATAAGATTTCAAATCAGGATTATGAGTTATCATCAAAATGGTCAGAGCAGGATCGTTTTTTCTCAATTCGACCAACAGATCCAATATCTCTTTGCCGGTTGTTTCATCAAGGTTGCCCGTCGGCTCATCTGCCAGCAAGAGTTCAGGATCATTCACCAGCGCTCTGGCGACAGCCACCCGCTGCTGCTCCCCGCCGGAAAGTTCTGACGGCAGATGTTTTTTGCGTTCACTCAAACCGACCATCGCCAGTAATTCATCTGCTTTACGGGCAGCCTCTGCCGGATTTTTTCCTGCAAGTCTGGCGGCAAGTATCACATTATCCCGAACATTGAGTTCAGGCAACAGGTGATAAGCCTGAAAAACGAATGCCAATTTGGTCTGTCGCAAAATTGTTGCCTGTTTGCGGGTCAGAGCAGAGATGTCCTCCCCGTCAAATTTTATCGTCCCGCTGTCGGGACTTTCCAGAGTGCCGACAAGATTCATCAAAGTGGTCTTACCGCTGCCGGATGCACCATAAACACAGCACCACTCTCCGCGGTAAAGCTGCAGATCCACTCCTTTGAGGACTTCCAGTTTTTTATCGCCGTTGGAATAAGTACGGCAGACACCGGTGAGTTCAAGTATGTAATCGTTTACCATAATACACGCTCCTTTTTACTCGTACCGCAATGCTTTTGCCGGTTCCAGCCGGGCTGCCCTCAAGGCAGGGATGACCGCGCCGAGAGTGCAAAGCAATATACTGGAAACAATAATAAATATCACATCGCTCGGCACAATGTGCGCCGGTAATTCGTTGAAATAATAAAACTCCTGCGGAAAAAGGTTCCTGCCGCTCAACGCCGAAATAAAATTCAAAATATTGTTGCGGAAAAGTATCACCAGATATCCGGCACCGACACCGCACAGACTGCCGCACACACCTATCAGCAATCCCTGAAACAGGAAAACTTTCATCACCGTCGGATCACTGGCTCCGAGAGCTTTAAGCACACCGATTTCACGCGTTTTCTGGTACACCGAAGTGATCAGCGTGTTGGTAATGCTGAATGCCGCGACCAACACGATGAATATAAGCAAAAAGAACATCATCCTTTTTTCCACCGCCAGCACATTGAGCAACTCTTTGTTGCTTTCTTCCCAGGTGGAAACCTCATATCCGGCAGGCAGTTTGCTTTTTATATCTGAAACCAGTTTTGACTGATCAAAGGGATCATCACCCCAGCCGAAAACAGCAGTGGCACTGCCCCACGGCAAATCAAAAAGTTCCGCCGCATCATCAATGCCGACAAAAAGTATCATCCGGTCAAAATCAAATTTACCCAGAGAATAGATCCCTGAAACCACAAATTCCGTCGGCATATACGCCGATGCATCGGGATTGATTTCAATTTTACCGGATCCCGTAACTTTGACCAGGTTGGTCAGGCGGTTGGCTGAATGCAGCAATACTTTGTCCCCTACCCTGACTCCCCAGCGGTTTGCCATATTCCGGCTGACGATGACCTTGCGTCCTTCCAATTCATTTTTGCCATCCCGCAGATATCGGGAAAAACCGAAGTGTTTATCCAGATCACTGCTGTTGGCAGCAAGCACCGCCACGCGTGAATCAAGGTATCTTCTGCCGTACTGCACCAGTATCGGAGCCTGTATAACAGGAGCCGCCTCGCCGCCGCAATCGCGGACCGCCTGCACAGCCTGTGTGCTGCTCAACATCGCCCCGTATGGGTTTCTGATTTGAAAGTGGGCTTGAGTTTCTATAAGTTTATTTTTCATCAAATCAGTAAACCCGGTCATCACAGCCAGCACGATCATCAAAACGGCGACACCGAGCGTCACCCCGATGATACTGGTCAGAGTGATCCACGAAACAGCATTGCGGCGGACTTTCAAGTAGTGCCAAGCCAGATATAATTCTGTAAGCATCGGTTTATTCCTCAATTTTCAGCGTTGTTAAAATCAAAAAAGCACCCAGTCACTGCGTTTTTTCTTATCCGACTCGTGACGGTCTCTTACCCGGCGGTGCAAGGACTCTGACTCTGTATGCTGATTACGCCACGAATCCTCAAAAACTTTTTTCTCTCTGGCGTTCAAAATATCAGATTCCGAAACAAAAGGTTTGTTTTCTTTGCGTTCGATTTGCAGCATATCTGATACGGGATCAGGAATACCTTTTTTCTTTTTATTTTTATTTTTGCCTTTTCTGACAGTCTGGCGGCTGACCTGTTTTTTTTCCGGCGGCGGCACTTCACTGCTTGCGTCAGTAAAACATCCTCCGGCGGCGACTGCCAATGCGGCACACACAAAACAAAGACACAACTTTTTCATACTTTTCACCTTTTTTCTGACAATGCCGCACTGCGGAGTTGTCCGCAAGCCGCGCCTTTTTTCAAACCGCGTTCCACCCGGCGGGTAACTCTTGCGCCGGCGGAAGCTATTTTTTTCTCAAAATCCTGGATCACATTTTTTGCCGGACGGCAGAATTTGCCATTAGTCTGGTTAAGCGGGATGAGATTGATTTTTGCCCGGTGCTGCCGGGCAATTGCGGCAAGAGCTCCGGCATCTTCAAGAGAATCATTGATCCCGGCTACCATCGTGTATTCGAGAGTGTATTGCCTGCCGATGGTATCGCGGTATTCATCGGCGGCTTCAAGTATTTCAGACACAGGATAACGCAGATGATCGGGGATGAGCAGTGCCCGTTTTTTATCATTGACAGCGTGGAGACTGATTGCCAGATTGTACTCTTTGCCCAATGCAGTAAAACGCTTCATCCCGGGGATGTAGCCGCTGGTGGAAACAGTTATTCTGCGCGGCGAAAGGCCGAAGTAGTTTTCGTGGGTCAAAATGTTTAATGCCGCGGATAATTCATCAAAGTTCAACAGGCCTTCGCCTATCCCCATAAAAACGATATTGTCAGGTTTTCTGCCGGCGACACCGGATGTGATGATGAATTCTTCCAGGATTTCTCCGGCGGTAAGGTTGCGGGTGAGTCCGAATTCACCGCTGGCACAAAAGCGGCATCCTACCGGACAGCCGACCTGCGTACTCAGACAAAGCGTCACCCTGTCTCCGGCGGGGATTATGACAGTTTCAATGGACTCGCCGTCAAAGAGTTCCAGACGCAGTTTGCACAATCCGTCTCCTGAAACTGCTGTTTCAGCCACAACAGAAGCCGGAGCATAAAAATCATTTACAAGAGCCTCTTTGAGTGCGGCAGGCAGATTGGTCATCTTTTCCGGATCGATGACCAGTTTGTCGTATATCCATCCGGCGATCTGCTCCGCTCTGAATGCGGGCAAATTATTTGCCAGACAGAAATCTTTTAACATTTCCCGCTGGAATCCGGCGAGAAAAGGTTTTGCAGCTTTACTCACGACAGTTGCTCCCATTACAGTTTTGCCGGGAATGTTTTACGGCATTGTTTCCGGCATTTCTCTGTGATACTCTAAAAAAAAGAAGGCGTCCGTATCAAAAGTTCACGCGGGAACCGGCAGAAACGGACGCAGATCACATCAGCCATATACGATACGGCGGAAAACTCACTTACTTCTTCTTATGACGCAACGCCTTAAGCTGCTTTTTACGCTTGTGCTTGGCAATTTTTGCGCGCCGTTTTTTCTTCAGATTACCCATTTTAACTCTCTTCTTTTTCGTATTTTTATGATTTACTATTCAAACCATTGTTATAATTTAGCACACTTTATCAAAAAATCCAGTAAAATCCGTAATTTTTTGTAAAATACGGTAAAACCGGCAGTTTTGAATAACAAAAACAATCAAGCAGAGTTGTTTCAGGAATAAAAAAAAGAGGGGAGAAATCCCCTCTTTTTTTGTTTCTTTACCGCACATTCCCGGTTTTATTATATTCTCGCCAGCAGGATACCACAGCAAGCAAAAGCAACGGTCCAAATATAATCCAAAATATCCCCTGAAACCATTTGCCATCACGAAAGCAGCCGTATATCGCTATTGGCGGGATCCATACACCAGAAAACAGCAATAACATTGATTTTATAATTATTTTTTCAATTAATTTCTCCATAATCTCTCCGGGTTGTTTTCACCCCTTATCCTTTCAAAATCTATAAATAAACATACACCACGCAAGTGGACATCTATTGTACACTTGCTTTTTTTTGACAAAATTTTTATATTTTTTTAAATTATCAGACGCCCCGAAGCAGTACAGACAGGGGGGATGCTTAAAAACGTTTCATACTATCTCGACAGAGAAAGTTTTTGCTGCAGGGAAATTCCTGATAACGTTTACGACAATATCCCATCTCCATTTAAGAGACGCTTAAAACAAAACAGGCAAAAAGAAGAAATCGCATATGGTTACTGCGTATAAAAAAAGCCGGGGGCTGTCCTCCAATCCCGGTTCCGGCGCTCATGGAGATCAAGGGGTTGCGATTTATCCCCGACATACCCCCGACATGGATAATGTATCCAAAAAAGGATGAAATATCAAGTAAAAATATTCGCACCTTTGATATACCGGGTCAGATCAAACGGGACATAATACCAAAATTCCTGTAACATTTTTTGGGGATACAATCAGTTTGGCAGAATCGGAGAAATTGGAGCCAATGATCGGAATCGAACCGATGACCTATTCATTACGAGTGAATTGCTCTACCGACTGAGCTACATTGGCATCCGGTGTTGACATAATATAGCATTTTTTTTCTTTTTTGCAATAATAAAAAAAATTTTTTATGTTTATACGCAACTATTCATTGAAAATGCGGCAACACTGATATATTTTAATAGAAAGTACTGTCATTTTTTTACCGGAGACAAATATTATGGATAAAAAACTTTTGACGATCCAGGATATATCCTGCTTTGGACAATGCTCTATCACTGTCGCCCTGCCGGTGATTTCCGCCTGCGGTATCGAAACAGTGATACTGCCGTCAGCGGTGCTGTCGACCCATACCGGCGGCTTCCACAACTATACATTCCGCGATCTCACAGGAGATATGGCTGAAATCGAAAAAAGCTGGAATAAAGACGATATCAGATTTGATGCTTTTTATACCGGTTATGTCTGTGCCGATCAGATCACCCCAATCAAAAGCATCATCAATTCGTGTGCCGCCCCCGGTGCCATACGCATCGTCGATCCTGTAATGGGTGATCACGGCAAACTTTATCCCGGTTTTGCAGCTGATTTCCCGCAGAAAATGCGGGAACTCTGCGATGGTGCTGATTATCTTTTGCCCAACATCACAGAAGCCGCATTGATGCTCGGTATGGAAGTGAAAATGACCGGTCACGATGAGAAATACATCAGCGACATAATAAGCGGACTGCACAACATCGGAGCCAAAAATGTGATCCTCACCGGTGTTTCATTTGCTCCTGCCCTGCTCGGCAGTGCCATCAGCGACGGTAAAAACATCTCTTACGATTTCAATCCCAAAATCGACCGTTCTTCTCACGGCACGGGCGATGTTTTTGCTTCGGTTTTTGCCGGAGCATTGATGCGCGGAGTATCTATGACTGATGCCACAGCCATCGCCGCAGACGTGGTTTGTGCCGCCATTGAAGCCACCCCGGCGGAACACTGGTACGGCGTATGCTTTGAAAAAGTATTGCCGCTGATGATTTCTATGCTTGATGCGAAATCTACAAAATGAAACTGCTCTTTTTTTCCGACATTCACGGCGTTGCTCAATCTCTGGAAAAAGTTTTACAATGGGCTGACAAATTGTCTCCTGACAAACTTGTCCTGCTGGGAGATGCCTTGTATCACGGCCCGAGAAACGGTGTCCCGGGGTTTTATGATCCGCAAAAAACTGCCAGTCTCCTCAATGCCAACAAAGAGCGGCTCGTTGCGGTCAGAGGAAATTGCGATACCGAAGTCGATCAGATGATGCTGGATTTTCCGGTGCTGGCGGATTTCTCACAACTGCTGCTGCCGTCAAGAAGTTTCTTTCTGACCCACGGTCATATCTGGAACCAGCACCATCTGCCGCCGCTTGCCGCGGGAAGCATCCTTGCTCACGGACATACTCATATACCGCAAATCACAATGCTTGACAATGGTATCGAGGTTTTCAATCCCGGCTCAATAAGTTTGCCGAAACAGCAGTTTGAGCCGAGTTTCGGATTTTTTGACGGGGATAAACTCTCGGTACGCAATCTTGCCGACGGCAAAGTGATGTTTTCAGAATAAATCCGGCAAAATTTTCCGGCAGCTTGCCACGATTTCAGAAACAGTATTCCCGGAGCGGTGTGTATAAGCTTCGCATTGAATTGATTTCAATTTCGGAGCCTGCAAAAGTTGCGGCACGATTTTCTGCCAATCCAATGTCCCTTTACCCGGCATACAATGCTGATCGGTAATGCCGTCATTGTCGTGCAAGTGACAGCAGACAATTTCAGTCTGCATTTTTTCCAAAGCCTGATCTTCCCAAAGGATTTGCTCTGCCAGACCTACTTCGCCCCAGCATTTTTTCACTATACCTCCGGCAAAATACCTTCCTTTATCCAGCAAATTGGCGTGACCGGAATCATAGCACAATCCGAGAAACGGAGTATCGTACTCTTTTTTGAGCATCAATATTTTATCCGGGGTATTTACCCTGAACCAGATATTTTCCATAGCGATGACGACGCCGCATTTTTCTGCTTCGGGCAGTAATTCATCCAGAGTACGCCGGATATTATCGTAATGGACATTTTCCGGTATTTCCGGATAGTGGTGATCATTGCCGGTGTGGATCGTCATAGTATCGACACCGAATTCTGAAGCGATATTCAAATACAGACGGTGCCGCAAAATCATTTGCCGCCGCAAATTTTCCAGCGGACAATTCATATCAAACCCGATCCCCATCGGGGCGTGGGAATCAACAAAATCCAAACCGCGATCAGCGGCACTGCGCAGGAGTTTTTTTATTTCAAGCGGCGCAGCTGCCATCCTGCTGAGCACCGAACTGTTGAGAACCAGATGCTTTGCTCCTGCAAAAGCAAATTCATCCAGAATATTTTCCCAACACTCCGGTGCAACTCTTTCAAACGCATAGACAAAAGTCAAAGGCAGATGAGACATTTTCAGAGTATCTCATTCTGCTGAGCGACCAGACAGTCGGCGCCGTACATTTTCCTGAGCAGAGGTTTTTCGATTTTTCCGGTAGGATTCCGGGGAACATCGGCAAAAATTATTTTACGCGGTCTCTGGTAACGGGGCAAAGAACGGCAGAAATCTTCGACTTCGGCTTCTGTAAGGGTGTATCCATGTTTCACCTCGATGATCGCCGCGGCGATCTCACCCAGACGTTCATCCGGCAAACCGATCACCGCCACATCCTTGATCGAATCGTGCCGGGCAAGAAAATCCTCGATCTGCACCGGATAAAGGTTTTCGCCTCCGGTAATGATCACATCTTTTTTGCGATCGACAAGGTAAATAAAACCATCGACCATTTTTGCCATATCTCCGGTATAAAGCCAGCGGTCTTCATCAAGGACTTCAGCAGTGGCTTTTTCATCTTTATAGTAGCGCAGCATCACGCCGTCGCCTTTGACAGCAAGTTCACCCACTTCGCCATCGCGGACTTCCCGGTGTTTTTCATCTACGATGCGGGTCTGCCAGCCATATCCGGCGACCCCGATCGCTCCGACGTGATCAATGTTTTCTATACCGAGGTGTACAGCACCCGGTCCGATGGATTCACTCAAACCGTAATTGGTGTCATAATCGTGGCCGGGGAAAACTTTTTTCCACCTCTTGATCAGACTCGGCGGCACCGGCTGTGCCCCGATATGCATCAGACGCCACGCAGAGAGATCGTGTTTATCCAGATCGATATCACCCCGGTCTATGGCGTCAAGGATATCCTGTGCCCAGGGCACAAGCAGCCAGACAATAGAGCATTTTTCTTCGCTGGCGGCAGAAATGATCCACTCCGGCTTGGTGCCTTTGAGCAGCACCGCTTTGCCGCCGACGATAAAACTGCCGAACCAGTGCATTTTAGCTCCGGTGTGATACAGCGGCGGGATACATAGGAATATATCATCCTTGGTCTGACCGTGGTGATGTTGCTCGACTTCGCAGGAATAAACCAGACTGCGGTGAGCGTGTACGATCGCCTTGGGAAATCCGGTCGTGCCGCTGGAAAAGTATATCGCCGCTTCATCGTCATCAGACAATTTGATCGCAGGTGCTTTGCCGGAGCAATACGAAACCAGACTGGAATAAGATTCGGCAAAAGAGGGGCAGTCTTCACCGACATAAAGCAGGGTTTTGACTGTTTTAAGTTGATCGCACACGGCTTCCACCCTGCCGGTGAATTCCGGTCCGAAAAGCAGGACTTCCACATCGGCAAGGTCAAGACAGTATTTGACATCGTCAGCGGAATAACGGAAATTCAACGGCACTGCCATTGCACCGGCTTTCAAGATACCGAAATATATCGGCAGCCATTCCAGACAGTTCATCAGCCATATACCGATTTTTGCTCCCCGGCGGATTTTGCGGGTCAGTAGGAAATTGGCAAGCCGGTTGGCTTTTTGATCAAATTCCCGCCAGGTGATTTCCGAACGGAAGGACTCTCCCCTGCCCGGTTCGATAAGTGAATATTCTTTCCAGGTGGTCTGGTGTTTTTCCAGTTCCTGCGGATTTATTTCCACCAGTGCGACATCATTCGGATAAAGTGAAGCATTACGCTCCAGTATTTCTGTAATCGGCATAAGAATCCCCTCTTAATTTTTAAGACTGTGGATCGGTGCAGGAATACGCCCGCCGCGGGCGATAAATTCCTGCGGAGAATAACGGTTGACTTCAATCACCGGAGCGGCTCCCAGCAAACCGCCGAATGAAACCATATCTCCCACCTTGCGGCCTGCCGCCGGAATAAGTCTGACAGCAGTTGTTTTGTTATTGACAACACCGATGGCGATCTCATCGGCAATAATACCGGAAATCACACTTTCCGGGGTGTCTCCGGGAATGGCGATCATATCCAGACCGACAGAGCAGACTGCAGTCATTGCTTCCAATTTTTCCAGATTGAGTGCTCCGCACTTGACAGAATCTATCATCCCGGCATCCTCGGATACGGGTATAAATGCACCTGAAAGCCCGCCGACGTGAGAGGATGCCATAACTCCGCCTTTTTTCACTGCATCATTAAGCATTGCCAAAGCGGCAGTCGTACCGTGACAGCCGCATTTTTCCAGCCCCATTGCTTCAAGGATATGTGCGACCGAATCCCCGACAGCAGGAGTTGGAGCCAGCGAAAGATCAACAATACCAAAAGGTACATCAAGCATCCGTGCGGCTTCTCTGGCAACCAGCTGACCTACCCGGGTGATCTTGAAAGCAGTCCGCTTGATGGTTTCTGCGATTTCAGTCAAATCGCAACATCCCTGACGTTTGATCGCCGAAGCCACCACGCCAGGACCGGAAACACCGACATTGATAACACATTCCGGCTCACCGATACCGTGAAATGCACCGGCCATAAACGGATTGTCTTCCGGTACATTGGCAAAAACCACAAGTTTGGCACAGCCGATGGAATCCCGGTCAGCAGTAAGTTCGGCGGTCTTTTTAACGATCGCCCCCATTTCGGCAACGGCATCCATATTGATACCGGCTTTGGTGCTGGCAACATTGACAGAGGAACACACTCTATCGGTCGATGCCAATGCCTGCGGTATTGCCGAAATCAAAGTACGGCTGCCATTGGTGAAACCTTTTTGCACCATAGCACTGTAACCGCCGATAAAATTCACTCCAAGATTTTTTGCAGCACGGTCGAGCATTTCGGCAAAAGCTACGGCATCGTCAACGCTTTTGCCCCCGAGCATAAGTGCGGCGGGAGTGATGGAAATCCTTTTATTGATAATGGGGACACCGTATTTTTTTTCGATTTCCTCGCCGGTTTTTACCAAATTTCCGGCTTTGGCAAGAATGCGGTCGTACACTTTGCGGCAAAGTGTCGCCGGATCATCGCTCTGACAATCGTAAAGCGATATACCCATCGTGATGGTCCGGATATCGAGGTTTTCTTCCCGGATCATATTGATAGTTTCAAGAATATCTCTGGCGTCAAACATAATTCATATCCGGTGCATAGAGTTGAAAATATCTTCGTGCATGACATGGATATCCAGATTTTCCGCTTTGCCGAGAGAGCTCATCTGATCCGAAAACGCATCAAAAGTAATTGTGATATTTGCAATATCAACCAGCATTATCATTGTGAAATATTCCCCCAATACAGTTTGGGAAATATCGGAAATACTTGCTCCACAGCCGGCACACACCGCACTGACTTTGGCAATGATACCGACAGCATCTCTGCCGATAACCGAAACAACTGCCTTCATTTTTGTCCCTGTTTTGTTGTTATAAATGTTTCATTTATTTGATTTTATAAACATAATTATTTTTTCTCGGCGGCGGTGGTGGCATTTCGCCGGCGGCGTACCCGATGGCGCAATGACCGATCCCCTCATAATCTCCGGTGATGCCAAGGCCGGAAAGTATCTTTTTGCCCCACGGAGTTTCAAATTCCTCTTTTGCCCGGTGTATCCAGCAGCTGCCCAGCCCAAGCGAATGGGCTGCCAGCATCAGATTTCCCATAACCAGACTGCCGTCGTACAAATAAGTGGGGCGGCTTTTGTCTGCCAGCACCACGATCACTGCCGGGGCTCCGTAAAACGGGTCAAAGTTATCATCTTTGCCCATTATTTGAGCGTTGAGTACACGCAACTGCCGCAGCAAATCCGGTTGTGTGATGCATATCATCAAAGGGGATTGGAAATTTCTGCCGGTGGCGGCGAAACTGCCGGCACGCATTATTTCATCGAGTATTTCTCCGGACGGCAATTCCGGTTTGAATGCCCGGATACTGCGGCGCGAAATCATATTTTCTATAATATCATTCATTTTTCAATAACGGTATTTCTGCAAACGGCGGTTGATTTTCAATATGGCTCCGGCGGCGGAAACGGCAACTGCATCACTGCCGTTTTCCAGATATTTGCCGAGAGTGATGGCGTCTTTGGCATTGCCGGTCTCGCCGAGGGCAACAATGTAAGATGAAATGATTTCATCAGATGCCTTATGTATGCGTTGATATTCCAGTTCG
Organism: Victivallaceae bacterium; assembly: GCA_045654745.1. GTDB lineage: Bacteria > Verrucomicrobiota > Lentisphaeria > Victivallales > Victivallaceae > UBA1784. Next base: position 13,240 of record JAZONW010000099.1, read on the forward strand.
GCGGCGATTTTTTCTGTACTGACCGCGTGATGACGGGCGAGCGACAGTACAGCTTTTGCTCCGGTGAGATCAGCACGCTGGGTATCGGCGATACGGGTCAGAGAACTGCGTCTTTCCGGAGTGATGTTTTCCAATGCTCCGGCGGCATAGATCGCCACATTGACCTCATTCAATCTTTCGCTTTCAGAAATATTCAAATCGTCCTGCTCTTTTACAAAGATGCTGTCAAAAGCCCCTGACGCGGCTGATGCAAGGTATGCATCAAGTTTCTGTACGGCTTTTTCATCGCCGTTGAGTGCAAGTACCATAAGAGCATGATCCTTGCCGGCAAGTCCGACGATGTATATATCCCACAGAACTCTCTGCTCTGATTTTGAAAAATTCATCCGCAGATCAGCGGCAGTCTGCAACGCATTGACATGCTCCGGAGAGTTGGGATCAAGAGCCTGACGGCGGATCTCCGCCAGCGCACCGAGAGTACGGATGCGCAACTCGTCGATAGAACCGGGAAAAACCTCTTTATCTATCACAAAATCGGCATCGGCGACAGTGATATCTGCTTCTGCACATTTTATTTTTTCACTGCCGGCGGCAGAAATCATTTTTGCTTTGAGCAATTCATCAGACATACGGGCATAGTAAGCAACTCCCTTTTCTGCAGGAGTTGAGCATCCGCACAAAACCATCATCACTGCGGCGGCACACAAAAAAACTTTTTTCATAAAATCTCCCGTTACTACAGTAATTTTTCACAAGCTCTGTTTAAATATACCTCACTGTGGCAATTTATACAAGAGTTTTCAAGTTTTTCCAGTGAAAAACTGCAAACAAAAAAACAACTCCGGATTCGCTTTGCAATTCCGGAGTTGATATACTCTTGATCATCCATCGTAGCGGATAATATCATTTTCATCCAGCAAATCACCAGTCTGGGTTTCAATAATGATCAGTTCTGAATCCCCGGTGTTTTCCACCCTGTGCTTGCATTCGACCGGCAAAAAAACCATATCATTGGGAGCAACAGAAATCTTTTCTTCGCCCCTGGTAACAACTCCGGCACCGGCAGCAACCACCAGACATTCACTGCGGTGAAAGTGGCTCTGTAAGGATGTTTTTTCACTGGGCAATATCCGCAAAGATTTTACCACAAAATCATTTTCAACCAGCAGAACCTGCCAGCTGCCCCATTTCCGCTGTGCAGATTCTCCTTTTTTATAAGTTGTCGCCATTGTGACTTTCTCTTAATTTTATATATCGCAGTTCACTTGTATTCGGATTAATATACAACCGGTCGCCGACAAAAACAATCCCGTTTTTATTTTGAGGGATTTTTTTACGTCATTCACGCGTGATGACAAAAAGTGAGTGAGTCATCACAACAGCATTGGAGTAATCCATTTCTTTGAATTTGGTGCGGTTGCCCCAGGGATCGCGGTAGATGATTTTTTCAAGAATACCGTCTTTTTGCACAAAGCCGACGATAAGCCGCATATGCCCGGCATCGGAGGACTCATCCGGATCAAAGCACATAAAAACACTCCACAAAAGCGGGATACCGTTGGCAACATAGTAACTCAATGCTTTTTTCAGTGCAATATCCGTATGACGATAGACCGGGAACATCGCTTCTTTTGCAACTTCCGCCGGGATCTGGGAAAGTACTTCATTTGCCATACGTTCCGGGAACACCGCTTCGATTTTTTTGCGGTTTTTACGTTTGAGTTTTTTGTGAGACAACACAGCCTGTACTCCGGCATTATAATCCGCCACCGTAAGAGTATATATGCACTTTGCACTGAACCCGCTGAATTTTCCAACTCCGATATGACGCAATATTTCCTGCGGATCAGTACCGTCATTATCCGTCTCAAAAAGCCTTGCCAGTTTGCGTTGTGAAATACTGTCGTCATAGTAACGCAAAACCATTGCCACGCTTGCCGGCACGCAAAAACTTTTTTTCTGGCTGACCTGCGGGATATTTTCTATCAGACATTTCCCGTCGCGGGTGATTTTAACATTTTTTGCGACATCGCCTGCCCTGGCTGAAAACAGCCCAAAAAACATTACCGCCAGGCAAACACCAGCAAAACGTACCATTTTGTATTCTCCTGTTTCACAATGAAGCGTCAAGACAGAATATACATCTGCCGGGAATATATGTCAAAAAAAAAAGACTGCCGCAGATCGCGGCAGTCCCGGTAAATGTTTTAAATTATTTCTTTTTGCAGCATCCTAATTTCGGAGCTTCCTTTTTTTCCGCCTCTTTTTTGTCGGTGGAACATTTGCTTTTGCAACAGGCCATAATCTCACCTCCTTCCTCTCTACTATTTTAGTATACTTCTTATTTTTGGGAAATCAAGTCTATTTTGTGCTGTTGATTGATTTTTTTCAAAACCTGTGTTATATTATGTACCAGCTTATTTCAACTATTTTGGAGTTTACTTTTATCATGGCTTTTTTCGGCGGTGCCAAATACTCTGTATTGAAAAAAACGACCAACCGTGAACACCGTATGGTGGTACCGGACGGTTCATGGGTAAAATGCAAAAAGTGCGGACAGACCCTTTATACCGACCGCCTTTCTGACAACCTTGATGTCTGCTGGAACTGCAACTGTCATCTGCCGATGACGGCACAGGCCAGAATCAAAATGCTGGTGGATGAAAACTCCTTTCAGGAACTTGACAAGGATCTCCATTCGGTCGATGTGCTGAATTTCAAAGATTCCAAAAAATATTCCGACAGACTGGCGGCATACGAGAAAAAAACCGGTATGAATGAAGCCGTTGTCTGCGGCAAGGCAACTCTTGAAGGCATTCCCTATGCTCTCGGAGTGATGGATTTCCGTTTCCTCGGAGCATCTATGGGCTCTGTCGTCGGCGAAAAGATTTCCCGGCTTTTTGAATATGCCTTGCAGGAAAAACTGCCGGTCATCATCGTTACAGCCAGCGGCGGTGCCAGAATGCAGGAAGGCATTTTGAGTTTGATGCAGATGGCAAAAACCTGCGGCGCTGTAAATGCTTATGCCGCTGCCAAACTGCCGTATATCGCCATTCTCACCGATCCGACTTACGGTGGTGTGACTGCAAGTTTTGCCACAGTTGCAGATATTATGCTGGCAGAACCCGGAGCAATGATCGGCTTCGCCGGGCCGCGGGTGATTCAGGAAACCACCAACGCCAAACTGCCGGAAGGTTTCCAGACTGCCGAATTTTTGCAGAAAAAAGGATTGATCGACCGCATAGTTGACCGCAAAAATCTGCGCAAAGAACTGCATACTTTGCTTGAAATTTTTACAAAATAGTGCTATTTTTATAAATGCCGCCGGGGTGGACCTCGTGCGTTGTCAAAAATGCCAACCGGGTCAGGTGGGGAACCAAGCAGCCCTACGCACCTTTTGACAAGCCATGGGCAATCCGCTCTGGCGGCTCTTTTGTTTACTATCCAACACACTGGGAGAATACTGCTATATGCCAAGAATTGATGGAAGGCGCCCCGACGAACTCCGCGAATGGAGTTTTATTCCCGGTTATTTGCGACATCCGGCCGGTTCGGTAATGCTGCAGTGCGGCAACACCAAAGTCATTGCGGCAGCTTCGGTCGAAAACAATGTGCCGTCCTGGATGAAAAATCAGAAAGTCCCAGGCGGCTGGATCACCTGCGAATACGGTATGCTGCCTGCTTCCACTGGCGAAAGGATGAAACGCGAAGCTTCCGCCGGCAAACAGGGCGGCAGGACTGTGGAAATCCAGCGCCTCATCGGCAGATCTCTGCGTATGAGTGCTGATTTGCTCAAACTCGGTGAAAAAACTTTTCATATCGACTGCGATGTGATCGATGCCGACGGCGGCACCCGGTGTGCCGGTATTTCTGCCGGATGTGTGGCGTTTGCCCTTGCCTGCCGGAAAAACTTTGCTCCACAAGAGAGTGCTCTGACCAATCTCGTCGCCGCTGTCAGTGTCGGTATTGTTGACGGCGAGCCGATGCTTGACCTCTGTTACGAAGAAGATTGCCGTGCCGATGTGGATATGAATGTCATTATGACTGAATCCGGACATCTGGTGGAAGTTCAGGGGACTGCCGAACACGCTCCGTTTGACCGCAAACAGCTCAACACCCTGCTTGATCTGGCAGAATCAGGACTGAAAAAAATCTTTACTTTGCAGAGAAACATTCTGGAGAACCTGCAATGAGCAACTATCAGGTAATTGCCCGCAAATGGCGGCCGCAGAGATTCGCCGATGTGGTCGGACAGGAACACGTTTTGAGGACTCTCCTCAACGCTATCATATCCGGCAGAACCGCCCACGCTTATTTGTTTGTCGGTTCACGCGGTATCGGCAAAACAACTTTGTCGCGTATTTTTGCCAAAGCAATGAATTGCCACAATCCGCAAAACGGAGAGCCCTGCTGCCAATGCGACAGTTGCCTTGCCACTGCCGAAGACCGCAATCTGGATATTATTGAGATCGACGCCGCCAGCCGCAATACTGTCGGCGAAATGCGTTCTCTTACTGAAGAAGTTCTGACTGCACCAGTGGGCGGCAAATATAAAATATACATCATCGACGAAGTCCATATGCTTTCCGCCCAGGCGTGGAATGTACTGCTTAAAACAGTGGAAGAACCTCCCTCACACGTGAAATTTATTTTCGCCACGACCGAAGTCCACAAAGTTCTGCCGACGATCCTTTCCCGCTGTCAGCGTTTTGATTTGCAGCCCATCCCCACCCGTCTTATAGCCGAAAGACTGCAACTGATCTGCCAAAGCGAAAACATCGCCATCGAGCCGGAAGCTCTGATGGATATCGCCCGTTCTGCCGAAGGCGGGATGCGTGATGCTCAATCACTGCTGGATCAGATGATAGCATTTTTTTCAGACGGCAGCGGCAAAGCGGTTTCCGCATCCGAAGTGCGTTCGCTTTTCGGCTTGACTGACCGCAGCGATCTGGAAAGCCTCATGCAGTATATGCTTGCCAATGATGCGGCAAATGTCGTCAAACTGGTAAATCTTCAAGCCCGCCGCGGAAAAAATCTGGAAACTCTCTTTGATGATCTTCTCTCCTCGCTCCGGGCACTTGAATTGTGCCGTCTGCTTGACGATCCCTCGGATCTCATAGATGAAACCGCTGAAACTATCAGCCGTTATCGTGAAATTTCCCGCAACGCCCCTTCTGAAACATTGCGGATACTGCTGGAAAATCTTGCTCCGGTCGGCCGCATTCTGCACGAAGCACTCAACAAGCAGATATACCTGGAAACTATTTTGCTCAAAGCAATGCACGAAGCCCATGCGGTAAGAATGTCAGATATTCTTGACCGTCTCAATCAGTTACGCAACGCCGGAGAGTTGACTTTTCTTGAAAAACTTCCGGTTGCAGACACTGTACGCCAGGCAGATATCCAAATAAAAACGCCATTGCCGGAACCTGCCGCTCCCGCAGAAAATGAGAAAAACGAACCGGCACCGGTAATTGAACCGGTTAGTACCCGGGAAGTTGACTCACTCGCAACTGTCAGCCAGGGAAATACCGTGCCGCAGGCAGAAACAAATATAGAAATCACTGCTGTCGAGCCGGAAACAATTGAACCTGAGGAAATCGTTTATGCTCCGGAAAATCCGGAAAACGATCCTGTCGCTATCAATGAAGTCGTTTCACAGGAGCCCCCGGAACCTGCACCGGCAGCAGCTGAAACCACTCCTGACACAGTTGTATCCATTGACATATACGACCGGGAATCCTACGAGAGCGAAAGTTCTCTGCCGATGCCGGAACCGGTTGCCACAGACAACTCCGCAGAACAGCTCCCTGCCTCATCTCCGCGGGAAAGTGTCCTTGCTCACGATCCGCAGGCCTTGGTGAAGATAACAAAAAACCCGGAAGTCATGGAGATCGCAGATCTTTTTGACGCCCAGGTTACAGACATTCACCAGCCGGTGAAACGCTGAAGTTATTTTTATTTGCTTTCGGTCGCGATTATACCGTGGATCTCATCTTTCAGGAAATGTTCACGGTCGGCAAGCAATTCTTTGAGGTAAGGCTGTGACATATGGTAATCCAGTGCCGCCTGATCCCGCCACTGCTCGTAAATCATAAATTCGCCGGATTTGCCGTTGACCTGATGCAGTCTGTAACAGATATTTCCGGCTTCCTTGCGGGTTTCTGCCGCTGTGCGGACAAGAGCATTCCAAAGGGCTTCTTCTTTGCCGGGAGCGGCAAAGATCGGACAAAAGATTGTGATTTCGTTATTCATTTTATTCATCCTGCATTTCTCCGGTAAAACCGGTTTCATCGGCGAGCAGACGTTTTAATTTAGTCAACGCCTGATTTTGTATCTGACGGACACGTTCACGGGTACGGCCGATCTCCTGACTGACTTCTTCCAGAGTAAGAGCCCTGCCACCGTGCAGTCCGAAACGCATTTCGAGGATTTTTCTTTCTCGCTCATCCAGTTTATCCAGCAGATCCATCAGCCGGTAAACTGATTCCACATCACCGATGATCTGATCGGGAGTCATTGCGTGACGATCCGGAATAATATCCTGGAACTCGCCTTCTTCGCCCTGCTGGATTGGGTCGTGCAGACTGATAGTACGGAGATCAGCCAGACGCAGACCGGCAACTGTACGCTCACTGAATTCCAGATGTTCTGCGATTTCCGCATCGCTGGGATCGCGGCCAAGAGATTCGGTCAACTGGATTTTGACAGTTTTGATTTTATTGATTTTGCCTGCGCTCTGCACCGGGATACGGATAGTACGGCTCTGATTGGCAAGCGCCCTGCGCATTGACTGTTTGATCCACCATGCGGCATAACTGCTGAACTTGGCTCCCTTGGTGGGGTCGAATTTTTCCACGGCACGCATCAGCCCGATGTTGCCTTCGCTGATCAAGTCAAGCAAAGGAAGTCCGAGACCTTTAAAATCGTGAGCGATTTTGACAACCAAACGCAAGTTGGCTTTGATGAGCGTAGTGCGGGCATCTTCGTGGCGGTCGCTGTCTACGCCGTGGATGGCATCAGCAAGCTCGGCTTCCTCTTTTTTGTTGACGAGAGGAATGCGTGCGATCTCGCTCATATAAACTTTCATCGTATCATTTTTAGTTCCCGGCACGGCGCGTGATTCCAACATACTGTTGCGCGCAGAATCCTTTTCTCTTTTGGTTCTGATATGAGCGATGCCTCCAGCAGCACTGTTACGGTTTTTTTTCTCTACCGGTTCACTGGGAGTGAACTTATCAGAAACGCGGCTTACTTTTTTAATGACAAATTTGCGTTTGAGAGTCGGAGCAGGACTGGCGGAATCTGTTTCATCTGCGACTGCGAGAGCAGAATCTTCCACCACGTCTTCTTTGTTTTCTGCAGGAATATCGTCTTCCGCCACAATTGCTATTTTCTTTTTAGCGGAAGTTTTTGCTTTTTTAACAGCTTCTCCGGCAGTGGTTTCAGCAACAGTTTTAGCTTTAGCGGTACTCTTAGTTTTCTTTTCAACCACAACTGCTGGAATTTCTTCTGCGATAGCAGTTTTCTTTACGCTTTTTGCTTTTTCGGTGGTTTTTGACTTCTTTTCAACTGCGACTTCAGGAACAGTTTCAACAATAGTTTCAGCAAGAACGGGAGCAGTTTTTTTCATACTTTTGGCTTTGACTGCTGCTTTTGACTTTTTTTCTTCGATAACGATGGTTTCCACTATTGCTTCTTTCTTGCTTTTATTTTCTTTTTTTTCCGCCATACACCCTCCCCTTTTAGTGTAAGTTAAAATAAAAAAAACAAATTTATTTCTATTTCCCCTGTAAAGAAATTTGAAATTCGCGCCACAACCAGTATAATATATAAAAAGACAAAAAGTTGCCCTGGTTTGGTGCCTTATGGTTACATTTCTGTTTCCCGGCAGGTGTACTTGCAAAACAGCGGTAATTAAAAATAAAATAATTTAGAATCAAATGCTGCTGTCATGAAAAAAGATCCCCCACGGAACCCTTTGTTGCGTATACATTAATCACTTATATGTTGTTTTGTAAATAAATCAAGAAAAAAATCGTGTTTTGGCAAAATTTCCTAAAAAAATATATATATGAGAACCAATCGGCACTGATTTCCAGAAAAAACAGCCCGTCAGAAGCGTTGGCACTGCCGGTATTGCGGATGAAAGCGGCACTGAAAAAACCTCTTGTCATTGCATTGCCGGAAGCCCATACCGCCGATAAACTGTTTTCCGACACCCTTTTCTGGCAACAGGAATTGGATTTTGAGCATCGGGTGATCGTTATTCCCGAGGGCGGACGCGGCAAACTGCTTTTTCCGGAATGGGAATGCAGCCGTTCAAGAGCACTTGATCTGTCGCTGTCCGGCGATTTTGATATTGCAATCGGTTCCGTCAACGCTCTTTTCGGTCCGGCCCCGGCTCCGGATGAAACCGGCAACTCCCGTATCACCCTCCGTCGCGGAATGCACATCAAGCCATCTGACTTACTGGCGAAACTGGTCACCCTTGATTACGATGATGAGTATGAAGCCTCTGTCCCGGGAGAATTCGCCCGGCACGGAGGAATCATTGATATTTACAGTCCGGCTCACGATGCCCCCTGCCGGGTAGAATTTTTCGGTGACGAAATAGACTCTCTGCGATTGTTTTCGCCCGAAACCCAGCGTTCCACCGGCGAAACTGAATCCTATGATGTAATTGGCCGCTCTGGCATAACTGCCGGCGGCAGTGCTTCTTCGTGTGCGATGGATTATTTCGAAAAATACGAGCATCATTTTTTGCTGATACACCCGGTGGCCTGTATGGATTGCCTGGAAAAATTCATCGGCGACGAAGCGAAGGATAAATTGAGCAAAACGATAAAGACCAAAACAGACAGTTTATCTCTCTATCTCGACACCGCCGAAAGCGGCGATTCAACTTTCCCTGATGCGGATATTTTTCCAAGGACTGTCCCACAGATAATAACCGATCCTGCCATCAGAGAAAAAGAGGAAAACTTGCGTTTCCACGCAATGAGCAATGATATGCAAAGTTTCCTTGCCGGCGGCGGTCACTGCCTGATCGCTTCCCGCAAAAAAGAAGACTGCGGAGCCGTTGAAAAATGGTGCAAAAAAAATCTGCCGGTCAACAGCGACACAGGATACCATCCTCTGGATATATCCTGTGGTTTTCAGATAAAAAATCAGTTGAATATCATTACCGGAGCAGAATTGGTTGCCGCCGGATTCAGGTATGATAATTCGTTATCTGCAACACAGCATCAAAACGCAGTCAGCGTCCCTGCTCCGGCTGAAAAAGCCGTACCGGACATACATCTTGCAGATCTTGACATTGGCGATTACGCTGTGCATCTTGAATACGGGATCGGTATATTCAGAGGTCTGAAAACCGTCACATCCAACGGCATTGTCAAAGAAATGATAGCCATCGAATACAAAGACGGTCAGATTCTCAACATCCCGCTGCTGCAGGCAGATAAAGTAAGCCGCTATCTCGGTTCGGCAGGCAAAGTAAAACTCAACAGCCTGACCGGTATGCGGTGGAAAAAAGAAAAAGAAAATGTCCGCAGCGGAGTCCGGTCTTACGCCGCAGATATGCTCCGCATGCAGGCATTGCGTCAAACCCTGCCCGGCATTGCTTTCCCGCCGGATGACGGAGCGACAGAAGTTTTTTTGAGAGCATTCCCTTACAGCGACACCGACGATCAGGCCAGGGTAACCGGAGAGATCCGTCAAGATATGCAGCAATCCAGACCGATGGACAGATTGCTGTGCGGCGATGTCGGCTACGGCAAAACCGAAATTGCCATGCGGGCGGCATTCCGTGCAGTAAATGCCGGGTATCAGGTCGCAGTACTTGCTCCCACCACCGTGCTGGTACACCAGCATTTGCAAAGTTTCACAGAGCGTTTTGCCGAACACCCCTTTAATATCGCAGTGTTGAGCCGTTTTGAATCTCCTGTTGAGCAGAGAAAAACTGTTTCAGACCTTGCTTCCGGAAAAATCGATATCGTCATCGGCACGCACCGGCTGGCTTCTGAAAAAATCAAATTCAAAAACCTCGGTTTAGTGGTGATAGATGAAGAACAGCGATTCGGCGTGGAACATAAAGAAAGATTGAGGCGATTCAGGACCGAGGCAGATGTCCTCACTATGTCCGCCACCCCTATACCACGCACACTTTACCTGGCGATGGCTGGAGCCAGAGATTTAAGCACTCTGATGACGGCTCCCAAGGAAAGATTGCCGGTCAAAACCGTCGTTGCTCCTATGGAGAACTCCCTTATCGCCAGTGCGGTAAAGTCGGAACTCGCCCGCGGAGGTCAGGTTTATTACCTGCACAACCGGGTAAAAACCATAGATGACTGCGCCGCAAAACTGAAACTGCTGATACCTTCGGCAAGAATAGCGACTGCCCACGGACAGATGCCGGAAGAAACGCTGGAAAAAACGATGCACGATTTCGCCGCCGGCAAAATAGACTGTCTTGTCTGCAGTACCATTATTGAATCAGGTCTGGATGTCCCCAATGCCAACACCATTATTATTGAAAATGCCGACCGCTTCGGGCTGTCACAGCTTTACCAGCTCCGCGGCAGAGTCGGCAGGTACAAGCATCAGGCGTATGCTTATATGCTGTTGCCGCGCAACCAACTTATAAGCAGTGATGCCAGACGGCGGCTAAACGCCATAAGGAGATGCACCAAGCTCGGTTCAGGGATACAGCTTGCTTTGCAGGATCTGGAAATAAGAGGTGCAGGCAACCTGCTCGGCGCAGAGCAGTCCGGCCATATCAACGCTATCGGATTTGATCTTTACTGCAAACTTCTCAAACAGGAGATCAATTCCCTCAACGGTAAAAAAGAAGAATTTCTGCCGGATGTGGATGTCAACATCGATTTTGTGGCGTTTGCCCTCAAAGCCAGACCGGGAGAACTGCTCGCGGCAATACCGCCGGAGTACATCGGCGGTGAAAGATTGCGTATAGATGCCTACCGCCAGCTTGCCGGCAAAAAAACTCCGGCGGAAATAGATGATTTTGCAGAGGAATTGCGTGACCGTTTCGGAGCATTACCGGTATGTGTAAAAAATCTGCTGGATGTTTATAAATTAAAAATCCTTGCATCAAAAGCAAATTACACTATTTTTTCAGTTGTGGACGGCAGGGTTATTTTAAGAAATCCGGGCGGCACGATTTACCGCGACCGCACCGGACACGCACCGGTACTTGATTACCGCGACCCTCCGGAATTGCGGATGCGACATCTGGCACACATCATAGAAAGAATCGACAGGTAAAAAGAGAAATTGTGCTTGAAATAAAAAAAGCGCATGCTATATCTATGTATTTCATAGTAGCAAAAACTGCATTAAGGTACGGGACGATAAAAATGACAATCTTAAAAAAAATCATCGCCATCATATTTTTTGTTTTTGCAGCAATTGTATATGCTGAATCAGATACCATTGCGGTAAAACCCAATCAAAACGCCCCCAGCTTTCTTCCCAGAGGGAAAAACTGGAAACTTGTCTGGAGCGACGAATTCAATGGAACGGAGCTGGATCAGAGCAAATGGAACTTCCGGTTATTTTTCTGGGGAACTAAATTTAAGGCTTTTACCGACAAAGGGGTCGAAGTAAAAGATGGTTCATTGCGATTGCATATTGTAAAAAACCCTGATGGCACATACAGCTCTCCGCATTTGCAAACAGGTTCTCTGATTTTTGATATACCTGCTGAAAAAGGTGTCAAGTTCTGGCCGTTCGGTAAGCGGGTAGAACCCAAATTCATGCATCGATTCGGTTATTATGAAATAAAGTGCCGTTTCCCGAAAAATGATGGTTGGCATGCGGCTTTCTGGCTGCAGGCACCTGGCGCGGGGACCCACCCCGATCCCAGTGTTGCCGGAATGGAAATAGATATTATGGAAAATTATAAACTTTATTCCGATAATAAAATTATTTGCGGTCCCCTCTGGGATGGTTATGGGAAAGACGGTAAACGTTGTGGACACTTTCACATCGAACACAAAGAGACACCTGACAAATGGCATTACTACGGTGTCGATTGGAAAGTTGATGGTTACGATTACTATATTGACGGAAAACTTGTCGGCAGCACAACTATCCACAAAGACAAAGCCACTGGCCCAACATTTGACAAACAAGGATGTCACAACGGCGGAGTTCTCCATGCCCCGGTGTCTCATGTAGAACAGTTTATCCTTGTATCAACTGAAGTTCACGGCTATCGTTACAGCGACAGACATGACCCGATACTTGATAAAATTGTTTTGCCGGATTATTTTGAAGTGGACCATATCAGGGTGTATGATGACGTCAATTTGAATCCCGGCGTTACAGTTGACAACAACAAAAATTTTAATAACCAAACCCACACAGGACCTGATTTATTCAAGAGCCGTCAAAATAACAAATAACCCGATACATTCATCGGCCCGGCAATAATTTACAGAAAAAAAGGTATTTTATACAGTATTTCGCTTGACAAAGCACTTAAAAATGCTATATTATAAAATGTATTTGAATGTATTGTGCAATTTTAACTTTAATTGAGGAATAAATATCATGTCTCAGCATCCCAGTCTTCGCGTCGGCGGCAAAGTCCGCAAAATCCGCAATGTTATGAAACGGTACGAACGTATTGATGTTCTCCGTGCCGAAGGCCGCATCCCCGAAGATAAATATCTCGGCCTGCCCAAAACCAAACCGGTCGAAATCTGATCCGGCTGTTTAATGGCAAAAGAAAAACCGCTGAAAAATTCAGCGGTTTTTTTTATGCTTGTAAAGAGTTAACAAAAAGATTTTTCCGTCAATTATCTTTTGTCTTTACATCCATAAACAAGTTGCGGTACTTGACAAAATATCCGATACCAGAAAGAACCGTGACTGCCACGATGCACCACAAAAATCCCAGCCAGATATACCATAGTCTGACACCGAAATGCCCCTGCTCCAGCGACAGACAGATTTTTGCCTGCCGCAGATATTCAATACCGTCAGCTCCGTGAAACCAGGCGATACCGCTGATGCCGAGCATGGCAAACTGTGACACTGTCTTCAATTTTCCCCAGCGGTCTGCCGCTATTACCACCTGTTTTCTGGCGGCCAATGTACGCAGTCCGGTGACCATAAATTCCCGGGCAAGCACTGCAAAAACCACGATGGCCGGCATCAAACGGTATTCAACGGCGATGAGCATTGCCGCAGAAACAAATATTTTATCTGCCAGCGGGTCCATCAACGCCCCGAAATCGCTGACAACGTGATATTTTCTCGCCAGGTAACCATCCAGCAAGTCTGTGAATGCCGCAAGCACAGCAAGGCAGTATGCCGCAAGTCTGATACCGAATATATACTCTTTTTCCTGAAAAAACGGACGATCAGCCAATGTGGCAAGAATAATGAAAACTACAACCGCCACGATCCGGCTGACAGTAAGAATATTGGGAATGTTTTTCATTTTCATAATTTTTATTTCCTTTTGCTGGTTATTTTGCCGGCGATAACATCACAACCGTGTACCCCGGTGATTTTCAAATCATAAAAAACCCCTGCTTTCATTTTTTTGGGAGCATCCGGTATTATTACCCAGTTGTCAATTTCCGGTGCGTCGAAATAACTTCTTCCCCACGCCATATTGTCAAACACTTCATCTATCAGGATCCTTTCCACGTTTCCGACCCGTTTGGCCTGCAAACGTTTCATGCGGGCGATCTGTCTTGTCATCAACAAAGATGCACGGGATTCAGCGATTTCAGTCGGCACAGCGTCTGCCATACCTGCCGCCACAGTTCCCGGCTCCGGAGAAAATGGAAAAATACCGAGGCGGTCAAATTTTGCTTTGCGGCAGAATGCGGCAAGTTCCTCAAAGTCAGCCTCACTCTCGCCCGGAAAGCCGGTGATAAAAGTACTGCGCAGCACCAGATGAGGGATGCGTTTGCGTAATTTTATCACCAAATTTTCCACATCTTCTTTACCGACGTGGCGATTCATTGCTTTGAGAATATGATCTGAAATATGCTGCAAGGGCATATCGATATAAGGCAGTACCTTGCCGGAAACCGCAATTGTATCGATCAATTCGTCATTGAAATGTGCCGGATGCGTATAAAGTAAACGGATACAGAATTCGCCGTCGATTTTTTCCATTTCCTTCAACAGCGAAGCCAGTGTTTCGCCGGATCCGGGGCGATCCATACCGTAAGCGGTCACATCCTGGGCAACAATGATCAACTCTTTGACTCCATTGGCGACCAGTCTGGATGCCTCTGCAAGCACCGATGCCGCAGGTCTTGACCTCAATCTGCCGCGAAGTGACGGGATGGCACAATAAGTACAGCAGTTGTTGCAGCCATCGGCGATCTTAAGATAAGCGATATGCGGGACAGTCAACTGCAGACGCGGAGTATTTTCATCGCAAAGATATTTTTTGGTTTCCGAAGGGGCGGCTCCGGAAATGATTTCCGGCATCCGCCAGATGTCATCAATACCGGTCCAGATATCCACTTGCGGGAAACGGCGGCGGTATTCACCTTTTTTGTCATACGCGCCGAGACAGCCGGAAACGATGATTTTTCTGCCTTGACCTTTTTCTTTCCACTCGATGGCTTTGAGTATTTCCTCCTCTGCTTCATTGCGGGCAGCAGGGATAAAAGCACAGGTGTTGATAATGTATATATCAGCATATTCCGGGTCGTAACTCAACGAAAAACCGGCACCAAGCAGAGAACCGGAAATAACTTCCAAGTCGTTGAGATTTTTGGGACAGCCGAGAGAAACGGTAAAAAAGACACCTTGCATAAATTATTCCGCCTGAAATCTGTTGTTTCTTAACATTGATTTCATAATATAACCGGAAAGAGATGTTTTTTCAACCGGCTGAACAGCAAAAACCCGGACTTATTGACAATCTGCCGCCCAGGCGTTTTTTTTCAACAAATTCAGCAAAAAATCATACACTATACCGACTGATTCGATATCCACATATTCTGCAGGGGAATGCAATTCACCGTGATCGGGAAAGAAAGCAATCATCGGCAAATCAGGATTCTTTCCGGCAAAAACTCCGCATTCCAGTCCGGCATGGATAACTTCACACCGCGGTTCTGTGCCGTACATCATCTGCCAGACAGAGCAGGCTGACTCCTGCAAAAAAGAATCTACCGGAGTCCAGGCAGGATAAGCTTTGTGTGAAAAACACTCTACACCCGTGCAGGAAAAATGTTTTTGAACTGCAACGACCGCCTTTTGACGGCAGTTATCATCAAAAGACCGCTGACTGGATACTATCACGATTTCATTTTCGCGGCAGAAAATCTGCCCGATATTGGAACTTGTTTTCACAATTTTTCCGGCACTGTCATATTCTAAAACACCATTCGGAGCAGATGCCAGAGTACAGAGCAGCCATCGGGAGAGTTTTTTTTCAAGTGCGGCACTCACTGTTTCACACGGTTCGACAACGATTTTGAAATCATGATCTGCAGGATAATTCTTTTTCAGCTCTGCCGAGATTTCATCGCATTTATCCTGCATAATTTCCGGAGTGGATAAACTTATCCCGTAAAATTCTGCCGCAGCCGGGATAGCATTGTCCGCACTGCCGCCCCGGCAATCCGACAGGATAAAATCTGTTTTTTCCAACACTTTGCTCAAAAGGATTATGGCATTGGGACGGCCTTTGTCAATATCAACTCCGGAATGTCCTCCGGGAAGTCCGCTGATACATACCTTGACTCCACGCCCCGGCGATGGAATTTTTTCATCCGCTCTGACAGTAATAACGGTGCGGATACCACCGGCACAGCCCACCTGAAAAACGCCCTGCCCGCCCGAATCAAGATTTATCAATCCTCTGCCGGCAAGAAAATCAGGAGCAAGGGCATTGGCTCCGACAAGTCCGGTTTCCTCCTGCACCGTCAAAAGCACGCTGATATTGGCGTTTGCAAGCGAAACATCATTCATTGCCGCCAGAGCCATCGCAACACCTATACCGTCGTCGCCGCCAAGAGTTGTACCATCTGCCACGACTCTGTTGCCGCGAACCACAGGAGTTACAGCGCAGTTGGCAAAATCGAAATTCTTTCCGGCTTCAGCTGCCGGCACCATATCCAAGTGAGCCTGCATGATAAGAGCGTTGCGATGATCGGCATTTCTGCGGTCGATCCTGATATTTCCGGCGGTGTCGCGTCTTACTGTGAAACCTCTTTTTT
The DNA here is from genome assembly GCA_045654745.1 of Victivallaceae bacterium. Classification (GTDB taxonomy): domain Bacteria; phylum Verrucomicrobiota; class Lentisphaeria; order Victivallales; family Victivallaceae; genus UBA1784. Next base: position 29,463 of record JAZONW010000099.1, read on the forward strand.
CTGCATCAGCGGCGATGATATCCGCCAGCGCGCTCTCATTGCCCGAAGTATGCGGCACTGCACATATCCGGGCAAAAATCTCCCAGACAGCCTCCGGCCGGATACCTTTAAAAACATCTGATTTCTGATGCATTGCCATCTCCATAAAAAATGTATTTACCGACTTTTTGCAGATTTAATATATCCTTGATCGAATATTTTTACAAACCGCTGTATGAATCAATTGAAAATATGCTTTTATTATGCTATATTATGTAAACTTGGACTTATTGTATAATCAACAATTTTCAGTATCAACAAAATACAGCAAGGCAGCAAGGCTGCCGGTACAGCAGAAAGGTGTCAAAAAAAATGGCAAAAGTCACTCTCAATGATGTCATGCAGATGGAAGTCAAAAATATCAGTGCCTGTCAGCGGGAATATTCTTTCAAAGTTGCCGCAGATGCAATGAAAACAGAAGCCGACAAAGTCGTTTCTTACATTGCCGGTATGGTACAGCTGCCCGGATTCCGTGCCGGCAAAGCCCCTGCCAACATCGTCCGCACCAAATACACCGCAGAAATCAACGATGAAATCCGCAACCGTCTGGTCGGCGCCGCGATCGCCAAAGTCGAAGCAGACAAAGATCTGGATATCCTCTCGCTCAATTTCAAATCCGCCCCCGAACTCAAAGACGGCGCTGATGCTGAATTCGTTTTTGATGTAAACATCGCCCCTGTCATTGAACTCGGCAATTACAAAGAATTCAAAAGCGAAGCCAAGGCAGAAGAAGTTACCGATGCCATGGTCGATGAAAAAGTCGATATGTACCGCACAATGTGGGGCAGTTATGCCGACAGCGAAGCCCCTGCCAAAGCAGAAGATATGCTCAAAGTCAGCTACACCAGCGATTTCACTCCTGCCGAAGATGCCAGCGCCTCCCTGAAGCGCCAGGTCGCCGCAACTGACACCTTTATCTGGATGAGCGAACCGGAAATGATCCCCGGCTGCATTGCCGCTCTGACCGGCGCAGAAAAGGGCAAAGAATATGAATTTGCCGCCAACTATCCGGCTGATTACCGCGAAGAAGCCCTTGCCGGCAAAACCGTCAACTACAAAGTTACTGTTTCCGCTGTCCAGTCCCGCAGCAAACTCAATGACGAACAGCTGGTGGAAAAAGTCAAAGCCCCGTCCATGGATGATTTCAAATCCACTCTCCGCAAAGCGATGGAGCAGGAAAACAATGCCAAACGCATTGAAACCGCCCAGGACGAACTTTTCAACAAACTTTCTGATGCCGCCGGTGATTTCGAATTGCCCCCGGCTCTGCTGGATGGCGAAGTGAGCAAAGAACTCCAGAAAATGACCCAGAATATCCGCACCCAGGAAGATGCAGAGAAATTCAAGGCTGAGATCGAGGATCACAAAAAAGAAGCCACCGAAAATGCCAAAAAAGCTCTCCGCCGCTCCCTGATCCTGCGGGCACTTGCCAAAGCCGAAAACACTGTCATCAGTGACGAAGAAGTTGCATATCAGATGGAATCTATGAGCCGCTACTACGGCTACAATGCCAAAGAAATGCGTGCCATGCTCGACAAAAACGGTGCTATGGAAGAACTCCGTCAGGATATGGCAAACGCTAAAACTCTCTACTCCCTGGCTGAAGCGGCTCTGAAATAAGAGCCGTTTCCCAGCGGACTGCTTGCAGTAAAATAAAGAGTTTCAGACAGAGGAGGAGAAAAAATGAAAACCAATAATTCGTATCTGGTCCCGATGGTGGTGGAACAGACCGGCGCAGGTGAACGTTCCTACGACATTTATTCGCGTCTGCTCAAAGATCGCATTATCCTGCTCGGAACTCCCATCGACGACAATGTTGCCAACCTTGTCGTTGCCCAGCTGCTCTTTTTGCAGGCCGAAGACCCCACAAAAGATATTGATCTCTACATCCAGAGCCCCGGCGGCAGTGTAACTGCCGGTATGGCGATTTACGATACGATGCAGATGATTTCCTGCGATGTCAGGACTTACTGCATCGGCCAGTGTGCTTCCATGGGAGCATTTCTGCTCGCCGCCGGAACCCCCGGCAAACGCTTTGCCCTGCCCAACAGCCGGATCATGATCCATCAGGTGCTGGGCGGTGCCGAAGGTCAGGCCACGGATATTGAGATCCATACCAAAGAAATTCTCCGTATCAAAAAGAACCTCAACACCCTGTTGGCAAGCCATTCTAAACAGCCGCTCAAAAAAGTGGAAAAAGACACCGAACGTGATTATTTCATGAGTGCTTCCGAGGCTGTCGCTTACGGCATTGTGGACAAAGTCGTCGAAAAGAAACGGAAATAATCTCCTATGGCTGACAAGAAAAAACCCCAAATTTCCTGTGCCTTTTGCGGACGCACGGTGGAAAACGCTCCCAGAGAGATGTTTCTGCCCAGCGGTATTTATGAGGATCTTGCCATCTGCTCGACCTGCCTCAAAAACGGCAACCGGATCGTGGAGCAGGAAGTTTCCCGTATGAAGCAGTCTGCCAAAGAAAACGCCATTGCGGCACTCAATGTGCCTGACCCGGCAGAAATAAAGGCAGAACTCGACCGCTATGTAATCGGTCAGGACAATGCAAAAAAAGTGCTTTCGGTTGCAGTACACAACCATTACAAAAGATTGAAAAGCCGTTTTGCTTCGGTAGATGATCCCTTTGCCGAAGTCGAACTTGACAAAAGCAATGTTTTACTGCTCGGCCCGACCGGAAGCGGTAAAACCCTGCTGGCAAAAACTCTTGCAAAAATGCTGGATGTACCCTTTGCCATCAGCGATGCCACGACCTTGACCGAAGCCGGTTATGTCGGCGAAGATGTTGAAAACATCCTGCTCCGGCTTTATCAGGCGGCAGAAGGCAATCTCGACAAGGCTCAAATCGGCATCATATATATAGATGAACTGGATAAAATTGCCCGCAAAAGTGAAAATCCCTCGATCACCCGAGATGTTTCCGGCGAAGGTGTCCAACAGGCACTTTTAAAAATACTCGAAGGTACCGTTGCCAATGTCCCGCCCCAGGGCGGACGCAAACATCCGAATCAGGAATTTATCCATATCGACACCAGCAACATCCTTTTTATCTGCGGTGGTGCTTTTGTCGGGCTGGAAAAAGTCATTCACCGCCGTACCAACAAACAGGTACTCGGTTTTGATTCCCAGACCCGGAGCAGCAGCACAGATACAGCAAAGGAAAAAAGTTTCAGCGGTTGCGAACCCGAAGACATCATCCGTTTCGGTCTTATTCCGGAACTGGTCGGCCGTCTGCCGGTGATCACCACTCTGGAGGAACTTTCTGCCGACGATCTGGTTCGGGTACTCAAAGAGCCGAAAAATGCTCTGATAAAGCAGTACCAGAGACTGCTGGCGATGGAAGATGTCGAATTGGTCTTTACCGATGATGCAGTCAAAGCGATCGCCGAAAAATCCGTTGCCCGCGGCACCGGTGCAAGAGGATTGCGTTCCATTATGGAATCATTGATGACGGATATCATGTATGAAGCGCCATCATTCCGCAAATCCGGCCGCTGTGTAGTGGATAAAAAGGCTGTGGAAACAGGTAAACTGCCCAGGATTTCCGGCATATCACGCAAATGAATTACGATTCTACCAATACAGATACCATTGTTATATCGACGGCACCTGTAAACGACAGCAACAGCGAAACGCCTGAACTGGATTCCTTAAAAGCCAAACCTCAACAGCGGTATAAATTTATCCGCAGTATCGGCTTCGGCGGGATGAAAGGCGTTTTGCTGGTCCACGATGCTGAAACCGATCGCGAAGTGGCTATGGCAATCATGCCGGATTTCAGAGAGCGTCCGAAAGCCGATCTTGAACGTTTTGTCCACGAAGCAAAACTGACCGCCAAGCTGGAACACCCGGGCATCGTGCCGGTTCACGATATCGGCATCGACCAGTCCGGTTCGCCCTATTTTACGATGAAATACCTGCGGGGTATTGCGTTTGACCATCTTTTGGGCAAGATCCGGGCGCAAGACCCGACGGTGGAAAAATACACCCTTGACCGGTTGCTGATGGTTTTTTTGCGGGTATGCAACGCGGTGGACTTTGCCCACTCCCGCAAAGTCTGTCATCTGGATTTGAAACCGGCAAATATCAATATCGGGGATTTCGGGGAAGTTCACGTGCTGGACTGGGGACTGGCACAGGAGACTGACCGTTTCGGTCAAGTCATCTCATCTTCGGCTTACAACCACCGCGGCACGCCGGGATTCATCGCTCCGGAATGTATCAATTCAGAGACCCCGATGGGCAAGCGGGCGGATATCTATGCACTGGGGGCGTTGCTTTACTCTATTTTAACACTTAAAACGCCGTTATCAGGATTGCCTGCGGCAGAAGCATTGAAACGCTGTATGGCAGGCGACATCCCCCGTCCCGGTGAGGTTGCCCCCAAATGGCGGCATGTGCCTGCCGCACTTGAAGCCATTGCAATGAAAGCAATGGCAGTCAACGCCAACAACCGATACAACAGTGTTGCAGAGTTAAAAGCGGAGATCCGTGCATTCACATCCGGCTTTGCCTCACAGGCGGAAAACGCCTCATTGTGGCGTAAATCCCTGTTGTTTCTGCGCCGGAACTTCCCTGCTGTCATCATTGTTTTGCTGGCGACAACAACACTCTACTTTGCGGCAAAGTACTACAAAATATTTTAAAGAAATAGTTTCTTAAAATTTCACCACCGGAGAGGCGAGCAACCCCTGCGGCACCAGATTTTTTCTGCCGCCGGTAAGATAACTGCTCAACTCCGCCACCCCTACCCGCTTGGGATTTTCTTCATTGATGTAAAATGGCCCGCAAACATTGCGGCGACTGCTGTACACTTTTATTTTAAGAGAGTTTTCTCCCGGCACGAGAGCCTGATCTATGTCGATTTCCCAAGGGGCACAAACAAGTGCAGAAAACGGTGCATCATTGACGCTGACTGCCAATGCAGTTCCTGCCCATTGCGGTATTCCGATCCGGATACGTTCCACTCCCGGCGGCAGACAGAAACTTGTGCTGTAAGTAACATTTGCCGAATAATAGGGCAACCCCTGCTGACACCAGTCGCCCGGTTGCAAAAACTCCGGAGCTTTGGTGATGACATCATCTTTGACACCGAAATCCCCAAGGAGATAAATTGCTTCCAATGCCGGGATCCCCCAGCGGCAATCTGCGGTCAACTGCAGTTGATTGACTCCGCATAGCAGCAAATCCTGCGGCACGGCAAGTTGTACCACTGCCCGGTCGCACCAACTGCCGGAAATTTCCGGCTCAAACGCTCTGCCATTGAGAGTGAAGGTGTATTTTTCCGGAGATTCCACTCCGAGGTACAATTTTTCCGGCAGAGTATCGCATTTGAATTCATAATGGAGTTCGATTTCAGAGTCGGCAGTTACCGGCGGAGCGCTTTCCGCCCACGGCTGTTTGCCGGAACCGGTACGCCGGGGCACACCGAAACGGTCGTGCAGTTGATTGTCAACATCTAATATAAAACATTTTTCGCTCAAATTGCCGCCATTTACAGCATAGCGGCAATGATCCAGCACCAGAGCATTGGGTTCATCGGTTTCAATGGCAAAAGTGTCGTCAAGCGGTATTTCTCCAGTTGCCGCCGGAGGATATATTTCCGCAGTTGCGATATTTTCACAACAGGCAATAAATGTCCTCGACTGCAAAGTGGTAAAAGAGGTTTTGAAAACAGCAGCACCATTTTCGTAAGTGCTGTCGATTTCAGCTACTCTGCCATCCGGAAACACTTCAAAAAGCAGCTGTCTTTCCGGCAGCATCCACTTGACCGTTGCATCGGGGAATATCTGATCGCGTTTTGCCAGTACCGGAGCAAAATTGGGCATATCTGCGTTAGATACAGTCTGACCGGTGCCGGTATTGCAGACAAACAAAACAGAATAATCCTGACCGCGACCGATGCGGCACAATACCGGATCAATTTCTCCGCCGTCAGTTGAAACGGATACTTTTCTGATGTTTTCTGCCGCAGCAACACCGGCATCTGCCAGTGACACAGAGGTGAATTTTGCATATACTTCTGCCGCTTTTGCTGATTTCACGCCATCGACATAAGCGGGTGCATCACCGACATACAGCACCTCTCCGCCAGCGGAGGCAAAGCGGTCAAGCAGATCCAATGTGGTACTGCGGATGGTCAGTAACTCCGGAATCAGAACTTTGCGGTAAGACGCTTCTTTTACCACCAGACCTTTTTCATTGACCTTGCCAAAGCGGGCAATGATGCTTTCATCGCCGAAATCAAAATCAATATTTTCTTTAAGTATTCTGCCGACCAGCCGATTCAGGGCAAAGTTGGCATCGTTGTTTTCCTCCGGAGTGAAATCCGACCACAGCGGCTTGTAAAACCACACTGATTCCATTGGATGGATCACCAGAAGATCACAAACATCGTCGCAACCGGCAAAAAGGGCGGCAAGTCCGGCAAAGTGATTTTCGATTGTCCCCAGCACCTCTGTCCACGGGCTCTGATAAGAAATACTTGCCGGATAATCCCGTTTGGCGGCACCTTTCATCGTGTACCACGCCAAATGCTGACACCGGTGATTTATCCCCAGTGCCGCCAGCCAGTCACCTGTCGCCTTGTGCCCGGCGAGCGGAAAATCCCATCCGGTACAGCCGTAACACTCACAAAGCCTTGTCCGGCGTCCGAATTGCCGGGCAACCGAAACACACTGTTTTACTGTACAGATATTATTATCCTGCTGCCCCAGTAAATCAATTCCCGGCATACTCATATATTCGTAAAAACGCATAGTGCTGCCGACACATTTTGCTTCGGTACGGGCGACACCCTCTCCCAGCACGTGACCGGTAAAAATCAGATTGTGTTTTTCACAGAAACTGCCGATCTGGGCGGCGTATGCCGTCACAAACAATTCAGTACGGGTGTTGTGATAATCCAGCCGCACTTTGGAAACACTTTTTCCCTCAACGGTAAAAAACAATTCCGGCAGATGATCGCAAATATCATAGTTGTGCATAGAGATGAATTTTGCCGGCAGGAGATTACTCCAATTGGAAATAAACGGCTCATCGGTAAATGCCCCCGGCACCGTCCTGCCCAATTCCTGCGGAAATCTGTCGGCATACTCACGATAGGAAACCCGGATAAATTCCGCCACCGCCTTTTCATTCATTGCATCCAGATAACTCTGACCGTTGAACCAGTCTGACGGAGCATCTTTAACTGTGTAAAAACGCAAAAAACTCTCTCCGCAAGCCAACTTTTGACCGGGGGAAAGACGGCGGTAACCTGAAATGTCATTATCATTGATTTTTCCCGCAAAAAAAGCCAGACTTTCAGCGGCATAATCCGGTTTGTCCGACACTTCCATTTTTAATGTGGTCATAGCGTAATTGCTGTCGGCGGCAGTGACCTTGCCGCCGCCGTACCCCGACGGCCAGCGGTCTTCGTCATAGATCCACGCATTCATACCGAGTTTTTTTGCTTCATTCACACAAGCTTCGACACACTGGAACCATTTTTCGCCGAGATACGGAGTTTGCAGGCCAAACCGGGAATGCATAAAAAATCCGCCGAACCCCATTTTTTTGAAAATGGACATCTGCCGGAGCAACTCCGGGATTTCCAGTTCGCTGTTCCACGCCCAGAAAGGTGTTGAGCGGCAAATATTATCAGGATTATGAATCTTGTTGAGGATATCGTTTTTCATATCATAGACCTTTGTTTATTACTTTGCTTTTAATTTACCACGCCGGAAAAATAATTCAAATATTTTTGCATATTTCTGTTTTAACAAAAGTAACATTTCAAGATAAAAGTGCCTTTTCCCGTTTGTAAAAAAACAAAAGAGAGGTATATTTTGTAAAATTCAAAAAAACACCTGTAAATTATGTATAAAACAAAGTTGTGATTTATGAAACGCGAAAGACTTTTTTTCGGCAGATATGATTATGCTGCTTTTGCCGGATTCACGATGTATTCACTTTGCTCGCTTTCCATACCGTTGATGATCGTAGCAATGGGGAAAAGCCTGAACTTCCCGCTGGATGACGGCGGTATGGCGGCGGGGGGATTGCTCCATCTGGTCAGAAGTATTTTTATGATAGTTGCACTGCTGCTTTGCGGTACACTTGCCGCCAATTTCGGCAAACGCCGGGCGATGGGTTTCAGCATTATAATCATCGCTCTCGGTATAATGTGCTGTGCGCTGTCGAAACAGTACTGGATGCTGCTCCCCTGCCTGATGCTGGCAGGTTTCGGCGAGGGAGTATGCGAAGGCGTGGCGACACCGTTTGTGCAGGATCTCCACCCGCAAGCCCCGGAAAGATACGTCAACATCGCCCATGCTTTCTGGTCGGTGGGGATCGCGGCGGCGGTCATTTGTGTCAGCGGTCTGCTGACGTTGGGGGTAAGCTGGCGGCTGATACTGCTGATATGCGGTATATTGACAATATTGACCAGTCTGCTCTTTCTCTGGCGCGAGAACCCCGACAAACGCTATCCGGAATCCAAAGAAAAGATCAATTACTCTGACATTTGCCAAAAAAGCAAAGTGATTTTCAGAGAAAAGCGTTTCTGGCTATGCTGTGTGGCGATGTTTTTCGGAGCCGGAGCCGAATTCGGTCTGACATTCTGGGCTACGGCATATATTGAATTGACCTTTAAAACCACGGCGTTTATTGCCGGACTGGGTACAGGGGCGATCGCACTCGGCATGGTGGCTGGCAGGACATATTTCGGCTATATCGCAAAGCCCGGCAAGTTACGGTACATTCTGCTGTTTACGGCACTCGGCACGATACCGCTGACGGTAATACTGGCATTTCTCAAAAGCGGTATGATGCCGGAGCCGGTGCTTTTCCCCCTGCTTTTTACTGTTTTATTTTTGTGCGGTATCGGGATATCCCCCTATTGGCCGACGACCCAGGTTTACGGTGTAGCCAATCTGCCGCATTGTGATTCAACTTTGCTTTATATCTACTATTCCACTCTGGGCATTCCGGGATGCGGATTTTTTTCGTGGCTGATGGGACTTGTCGGAGATCACTTCGGTTTGAAAGGTACGATCCTGGTCGTACCCGCCTGCCTTGCCATCTTTGCCGCAGTGATCTACTACGAATGCTGGATAAGAAAAGAGCAAAAATAAATCAGACATCAGATTTTCTGCGATTGCAATCTTTGCAAAGCATCTGACAATTTTCGGCAACAGTTTTGCCTCCCTGACTCCATGGAGTGATGTGATCTGCCTCCATTTGCTCTAACTCAAAATATCTGCCGCATTTGCAACAAATGCCTTTTTGTTTTTCGTAAGCGGTACGTTTCATACGGTTGTCAAATGCTCTTACAGAGAGATATCTTTCCTGCCGCGTCAACACATAAGGATAAATACCTTTTTTGCTGGTCACATCATCGTCAGCCATGAGGACTGCAATTTCTTTTTCAAGTTCTGCGGTATCAATCACGATATCTTTGAATTGGTTGTATAGCACCCCCCAATCCAATCCTTTCATTTCCCTGCGGTATCGGACAAAGGTCATTTCAACCCAATCGATAACTTTGAGAAAATACGAATACAACTCATTTGCATTTGGACTGCGCTGGTGTTCAGCCATATATTTTTCTATCTCACAGTCATTGATCCATTTTAATGTTGTTTCTAAATAATCCTGTCGTATCGGTTCGCCATTCAGATATTTATTTCCTTTGAGATATGCGGCACAATTTCTTTTGCTGAATTTAAGTTTGGCATCACTTAACCACGTACCGGTATAAACGGCATTTCTCAATTCCTGATCTGTAAGTTTTTCGCCTGCAATGTTGATGGTTTTGAACCAATCGAGTTTTTCTTTATCATTGCCCTCACAGAAATATACCATCACTTTGTAATCCAATATCTGCTGCTGCTCGGTTTGTGTCAAATTGTGAAAAGCTCTGTTGTTTAAAGAAAAATCCCCATTTACGTATTGACAAAAACTGATAGTTCTCTGCTGTCCGTCCAGTACTTCAAAATCATCATTGGAGTTTTTCACCCAATACATTACATTCAGCGGAAAACCTTTAACAATGGTTTCAATTACAGCATCTCTTTGTTTCTCTCTGTAAACAAACTCTCTCTGATATTTGGGTCTGATATTCAATCTGCCGTTGTATCCGACTACGCCGTTTTCTGCATTGTCAATGTAATTCTCGGCAATTTCTCTTATGGTTATTTCGTGCAGTTCAATTTTCATTGGTGTTTGCTCCTTTTTTGCAAATCAAGATTCTAAAATATGGACATCTGCCGTTTACAGATAAATCTTTATCATCGTTACCTTTTCTGAATTTAATAATTTCAAACTGCTCAGGATTATATTTATCCAGAAAAGTAATCGGCACCCCCATTACACCATTATAATCATACGGAATATCAATAGTTTTATCAACATTGATTGCATCATAATTATCATATTTGGGATATTCTTCCGGAGTGTACCGTTTGTATAAGACTAATTCCTCATGTCGTTGCAGATAATCTAAATTTGTGAACCACCTCACCCCTTTTACTCTGATATATTTTTGTCCGTTTTCATCAATTCTGTAACCTGCAGCTTTTAACGGATAAGTATCTGGAACAGCGAATTCTCTATCTCCACTATGAATACTCGCGCCTAACCACAAACGATTTTCTTTTATTAATGGAAAAATTTCTTTGTAGGTTATTGAATTTACATTACCGATAATCAAAAACTTTTTATCATATTGAACCAGCTGTGCTACATATTCACGAAAAAGGGAAAAAGGAGGATTGGTAACAACAATATCAGCCTGTTGCAAGAGTTCTATACATTCATCAGAACGGAAATCACCATTGCCTTTAAGAGTGGTCAAAGTATTTTTGCGATTTTTTATCAGGAGTTCCACGTCGGCTAAATCTATTGCGCCATCACCGTTTTCGTCTGTAACCTCGGTGATTTCTATTTTATAGGCTTTTTTCTGCGGATCAGATTTGCTGTCATATGCAAATAAAGGCAATTCCTCTCCGGCAATGGGTGAGTTATCATAACAGGTGGCAATCAGTTTTTTCAACCCCAGATGATTAAAATTCATCGCAAAGTATTTGAAAAAATTACTTTCAAAAGGATCATCACAATTACAGAAAACAGTTTTGTCCTTAAAGTGGCTTTTATAGTGCCGCAACTCTGCTTCAATATCTGTCAACTGTGTATAAAATTCATCTTTTTTGGCTTTATTAGCCCTTTGCAAATTACTGTTGCCTGCCATAAGTGGAGTCCCCTTGTTACGAGAAACACCACAAAAAAAGAGGTGCATCCCTGTTATGTACACCCCTGCACGCCTACCACAGCGTATCCAGTAAATACAAAAGCAGAAATGCACCGTGTATATGCTGACACACGGCACAAAATGTACTTTACTGGATTTCAGGCTTCTTTTACAAGGTGGTAGTTTGCAGGAGTAGCCTTTTTATGCTGATATTATATCTTTTTTCAGTTTTTCAATTTTTTATTTCTGTTTCACCTCTTTCTTGCACCGCGGTTTGATTTTTGGTTTGCCTGCGGTTTTACAGATTATAATGTATCACATTTTATTTTTTCTGCAAATAAAAAAAAGGACTGGCTGGAAAAATCCAGTCAGTCCGGTAACGCATACTCTTTTTTCAGTTGTTGAGCATTTCAATCCCCAGATCAATGATTTTCGGCCCCAGATCGTGTGCCGGAGCAGTGTTGCCGGGACGGGTTTCATAACCACCGCCTCTGCCGTAGCACTCCGGCATACCAATATAACCGAAATACCCCATAGCAAGCCCGGTGACCATCGTGTAATCAAAAGGAGACTTTTCTTTGATACCGAAACCGATTTCGACAAATGCTTCACCCGGGATAGTTACGATACCGAGAGTTTTACCGAATTTCAGTGTCCGCATATATTCCATACGTTTACCGGCAAGCGGTTTTTCGCGGCAATCCACGATCCGCTGGGCAAAAACTTTTTTGACATACAGATTACCGGCGGCGATCCCTTCGCTTGTCAAATCGTCGGCACTTGCCGCCTGAACGTCTTTCAAATCCTCGGTGATCTTTTTGGCAGCGGCATATTCGGCATCGCTGATCTGCACACAGGGAGCTTCAAATTCCCTGCTGGCGTAAGCAAGTGCAGTATCGGAAACTTTTTCCAGTGCGTACAAATTGGCAATGATTTCAGCCGCATAACCTCTGCCGATACGGCAGGCCTCTTTGTAACAGGTCTGATCGACATTGTTTTTCACATTAAAGTGGTTGATATTGCCCTGACAGCCCACCAGAGTCATCACCGGGATATCGTATCCGTAGTGATCCTGAATGGCTCTTTCCATCCTGCCGCACCAGTCGCCGGAGCAGTATTCATCGCCGACAGTATCAGTGTGATTGGTGATGTGTGCCAGCATAAAGACATCCATCCCGTCGCGGCGGATGACAAAGAACGGGATTTCCGGGTCGATGATGCTTTCCGGTTTGACGATATCGGGATTGAGTTTGCCGGGATTGGTCAACACACTGCCGTCTTTCATCCAGAAACGGCGGTTGAATGCCAATGTGGAACATTCCGTTTTGCCCATATACATTTCGCATTCCAGCAAAGAAGCATAGGCTTTTTTTACGGCAAAGATAGTTTTGGCGAGAACTTCATCCATATATTCCAGATCAGTGCCGTCTTCCGACTCATCATAAGAGAGATACGGTCCGGTATGGCTGTGGGTATTGGTGAATATAAGATTGTCAGCGAAGTCAACTCCGGCTTTTTTCAATCCCTCAGCGAATTTATCCCACACACTGCGATTGGTGAAACAGCAATCATAAGAGAGGATCCCTGCGACAAGACCGTTTTCTTCAAAAAGAGCGGCTTTGACATAGATGTGATCGTGAAATCCTTTGTTGGGACGGGGTAAAAAGTATCCACTCAAGCCGATACCGGTACGGGGAGTGATTATTTCCTGGGCGAATCCAAATTTCAACATAATCCATTGACCTTAAATTAAGTAACGTTTTTTGTCCGTAGTTAAAATAACACTTCGAATTGACTGTTGCAAAAAAACATTTTGTAAAAAACTTCTTTTTTATTGCAAAAACAACTTTTTTTCTCCTTTACACAGCATTATATTATATCGCGAACCCAATATTTATGGAAAACAGACAATGAAACGCGACAAATATCAGATCGATATGACCCGGGGACCGCTGGCAGGCAAAATCATCCTTTTTGCTCTGCCGCTGCTTTTTTCATATATCCTGCAATTGCTTTTCAACGCCGCTGATTTGATCGTTATCGGACAATTCTCAACGGCAGAAGCTCTGGCAGCCATCGGCTGTACCGCCAACCTCAATGCTCTGGTGATAAATATTTTCATCGGTTTATCCATTGGTACCAATGTGCTGGCAGCAAAATATTTCGGAGCAAAGGATCACGCTTCACTTGCCAAGGTCACCCACACAGCGATCGCCATTGCTTTTTACGGCGGCATAATTATGATGATCATCGGTTTGGCAGTTGCGAAACCGCTTCTGATACTGATGCAGACTCCTCCTGAAATCCTGCCGCTTTCCTGCAAATATTTGTGGATTTGCTTCTCTGCCATCCCCTGCATCATGCTCTACAATTTCGGGTGTGCAGTTCTCCGGGCAGTGGGTGACACCCGCCGGCCGCTGTACTTTCTCATCACTGCCGGCATCGTCAATGTAGTGCTCAACATGATACTTGTGATAATTTTCAAACTTTCGGCAGAAGGAGTCGCGATTGCCACAGCGATTTCTCACGCACTGTCTGCGGCACTTGTCATCCGGGTACTGCTGAAAAGTAAAGAAGCCTATCATCTTGATATAAAAAAGATCCGCTTTGATATCGCTTCAACTCTCGATACCATAAAGATCGGATTGCCGGCGGGGCTCCAGAGTTCCTGTTTTGCCATATCAAATATGCTGATCCAATCGACGATCAACACCTTTGGATTGGCAGCTATCGCTGGAATGGCGGCGACCAGTGTTCTGGAATCAATGGTTTATATTTCATCGTTTTCGTTTCATCAGACCTCAATTTCATTTGTCTCCCAGAATCTCGGTGCAGATAAATATAAACGCATTATGCGTAGTCTGGTACTTTGTACGATTTTCGGCACACTGATTTGCGGCACAGTGGGATATGCATTTTTGTTTTTCGGCAGGGAACTGCTGCAAATTTTCAATCCCGATCCCGATGTCATAAACTGGGGTTTGCTGCGGATGAAAATGCTTTTCACGCTTTACTTCCTCTGCGGTTTTATGGATACATCTTCCGGCGGTCTGCGCGGATTGGGATATTCGATCTTGTCGACATTGATTTCGCTTTTCGGAGCGTGTGTTTTCAGAGTATTGTGGGTCACACTGGTATTCCCCTATTACAAAACGATGGAATGCGTGCTGATTTCCTATCCAATTTCGTGGGCACTGGTCGGTATCGGGGGCTGGGTATCGCTCCTTTTTATCTACCGCAAAGTTGTCAGAGAAAAAAGCGGCAGAAATGTTTTCTGGAGCAAAAACGCTTTCGGTTTTTTCCGCGGCTACCGCTTCATAGGTATGCCTAAATAAACATCTCTGCATCCTGCCGGACAACTTGCGGAGGCAGAACTCCGCAAATGGTACAAAAGCATAAAAAATACTATATGCTTTCTGCTGTTTTATATATTTTTATAATAAACCCATCATTTATGGGAGCGCCCGGAGATACTTTTATGAAAAAATTCTTTGTTGGATTCTTAATTACAGTTGCGCTGACATCTTCAGCGGCGGACATTCTGCTTGAAACAATAAATTTTGACAACCTTGACGGTTGGAAAATCAACCGCGTTGCCAATAAAACCACTCTGGAAAGTACCTCTCCCAAGGCTGTCGCCTCGATGGATTTTGAAACAACTTCTCCCGGTGCTTATTATCTGTACGCCGAAGTTTTCACCCTTGGTCAACACTACCGCAAAACAGATATTTTTGTCAACCAGATGAAATATCTTTCAGCCGGAGATGAGAAAGTCAAAAACTTGAAATATCCGGCCTGGCACTGGATAAAATCGCCAGCTATAATCAATCTCAAAGCTGGCAAAAACAGTATAAAAATCCAATCAAAAAATGCTTTTGCCAGAATCCGATGTATCGTTTTAAGCACTAATCCTCAATTCGCTCCACCTGAGGAAACCGTAACAAAAGAAGTTTATTCCAGAGAAAAAGAGGGTATTTTCCCCTGCCCTAAACCCACGGGAAATGGACCGAACATGCTGCTGCTCAACGGCGGCCGCCCCTGGGAGGGCAATGCTTCCGCCCAAATCTTTGCACACGGCGGATATCGGGTAAAAATATTAAACAGCGTCTATCTCGCCGGACTGGGCGGAGCAAGTATAAAAATCACCCCGACAGACCCCGTTGAACCTGAACCGCTTGATGGCATAACTCCGGAATTTCAACGACTTGACAAATATAAAATAATTGTAATCAACAATATCCCCCGGGATAAACAGAAAAAACTTTTTACTGCAAAACGTATTGCCGCACTTAAAAAATTTGTTTCTGACGGAGGAAAACTTTTTCTGACAATAAACGCTCCTGACTCACTGAAAGATATGTTGCCTTTTGACGCCATTCCTGATGTCGATGAGTTCTTTGAAATCGACGATGCTTTTACCAAAACGCCCAAAACAAATGCATTCAAAGGAATGCCTGAAAAATGGCGTATATTCAATAAATTCCGCATGATAAAAGCTAAAAAAGCAAGTCATACTCTGTGTGAAATATTTACCGGAGACGGTTCTCCCTGTGGTGTGCCTTATATTCTTACTATGAAATATGGCAAAGGCGAAGTGCTTTTCTGGAATGGACAAAATGTACGCAGCAACCGGTCAAAGCAATTATACAGTTGGGCATACACACCGGCATTGCTGAACTGCATCGCCGCCAGCATTTGCCCGGATAAATATGTCACCCCGCAAAAACTCATGCAAATCCAGAAAAGAGAACTTGAACCTATCACTATTGATAAAGCATCTGCAACATTAACCGTGCCAAAGATGGAACTGCAAAAAGCTGCAGATACTGCTGTTGTCAATGGCAATACAATAAGCTTTGGAAACACGGCAAAAATCATTGTCAAAAGCAATGGTGTAGATGTTTATTTCGGCAATGCAGGCAAACCATACATCCGGGATATGCAATTTCCCAAAGTATATCTGCCGAAAGGTGCTTTAAAAGTACGCGACAACAAAAGTGCCGAAGCCATCGGGATGAAAAGCGATGCCCTCAATGCCGATATCAAGTGGCAGATAAAATCAATTACTTCAAATGAAGACACAGCCAAAATCACCCTGTTTTCAGAAAACGGAGATGTTTGTGAATGGAATTTTGTTTCCGGAAAGCTGCATATTGACGGCAGAGATTTCTATGGCATTGGCCAACATATAAACTTGATCAGATGCAGTCACCCGCTGATAGCCTCTTTGCTTATAACAGAGAAAATTGATGTCGGCAATTGTATTTTCCGCCGCTTCACCTGCTATGCTCTCCCCAGAGGATATAAAGAATTCGATTTTTCCGGTGCAAGTAATGAACACACCAGACGCTGGGGTTTTTTCGGAGATGGGCAGCCGTTTTCCTGGTTGCAAGGTCGTGACGCAGTGTTCTCCGAATTTATCGATTCACCCTATCCTATATCTGTCGGATATCAAGTAAAAAAAGACGAAAATTTTGCCACCGGTGATATTGCATTCAATTTCGGCAGAGTTTCGGCACCGCAAAGCACCGCTTTGCTGTGGCAGATGGTAACATCCCACGATTTCAACAGCGATAATGATTGGATAGCGATGTATCAGTTTCAACGTAAAAACCTGCGCAAAGTGGCAAATTTCCCGGAAATCCCGGCCCGCCCATGCGGTTTTGCCAGCAACACCTGCAACAAAGACGAAAGATTACAAACACTTCAGGCGGCAAAAAATTACGGTTTCACCTGGGCAAAAATCGGTCTCGTCCCCTGGCCTATGGAAACATTTGAAACGCAGGAAGCTCTAAACTATTTTGATGAATGCAAACAAATCGGCATTGAGGCTTTTCCGTGGTTTCCCTGTTTTCACTCTCCCGCTGAAACCAGAACTGTCAAAGAGCATCCGGAATGGTATGTCGCAGATGAAAACGGCAAACCTGTCAAATATTTCAATCATTTTTATGTCGCAGACGTCAATAACAAAGATTTTATCAAATGGCACAAGGGCATAATCGACAAAATGTTTGATCACGGTGCAAGTTGCGTCTGGTACGACATGGCGGCGGCCGCCGCCGGTATTGTCAATTTTTCCACTGCCGAAAGCAAAATTGCATTTTGGCAGCAAATGGAAATTTTCCGTTACTTTTACCGGAAAGGCGGAAAAGTAGTTACCGAAGGGATGAATCCGCTGATACTGGATGGATATATTTTCAGAGAAGATGTCTATCACGAACCTGTCGGCAACGAATTTGCCATGATCGGGTCAATGATTGATGCTGCAGGTTTCAGATGTGATCCTTTCCGATTGGCGATGTACGGGACTTTTTCGCCGTACAAACTTGATCCGCTGGTACTGGATTTTGAAAACAAACCAGGTGCCAACGAAAGATTGAAAAAATTTATCAATCTCGTACCGGCACTGAATAAATTGCTTGACGGCGGAGTCCCGTTTATCCGCGATACTGAATTCGGCACGACATGGATAAACAATGAGGGCGGAGCATTGTTTTTCTGGAACGGAGTAAAAAACTTTGCGGCACAACTGCCACCGGATTTCACTCCGGACACCTTGCTGCACGACGGCAGAGAAATCAAGCTTAACGGCAGAATCCCGTCAGTCATCCAGCCTGAAACCATTATCACTCTCAAAAAGTTCAAATAACTTTTTCATCCGTTATCTGTTGTACAAAAACAGTTTGAGTGGGATAAGCAAAAGATATTCCGCTTTCGTTGAATCGCCGGAGTATCTGGATATTGAATTCTTCTTTCAACTCCTGCAATTCATACCAGTCATCGGTTTTGAACCAGACAAATCCCCGGATGACCAATGCCGAATCACCATACTTCACAAAGGCAAATCTGGCGTTGCGACCGGGAAACTGTCTGGCTGATAATTCTGCGGCAACTCCGGTAATTATCCGGCAGGCTTCGGAAATCTTTTCCGGCGGAGTCTGATACACCAGCCCGAAAACAAATTCTTCACGCCAGAAATGACGGCTGGAAAAGTTTTCCAGTTTATTGTCGGCGATCACCCGGTTGGGGATATCTATCAATCTCCCGTCAAATGCCCGCAAACGGACACTGCGGAAACCTATCTGCTCAACAATACCCTCATCACTGCCGGATTTCACCCAGTCACCGACTTTGAAAAGTCTGCTGCCGAGAATGGAAAATGCTCCAAAAAGATTGGCAATAGTATTCTGGGCGGCAAAAGCGACAGCCACCCCCAGCACCCCTGCCCCGGTCAAAACCGGTACGATATTCAAAGCAAACAACCGCCGCAACACAAGCACTGTCGCCGTTGTCCATACGAGCACCTTGGTTATCCTGCCGCAAAGTTCGATCAACAATTTATTCATCAAAAAAAATTCTGCTTTTTTACGCCGGAATTTCTTTACTAAAATATCATTGGTGAAGTCTATTATCCTGAATATCCCGCCAATGAAAACAAATATGAAAATCGAAAACAGTGTCTTGTCTGCCAATTCATTGATTTTACCGGGAAAATGTATCAGATCGACACTGCCGGATATACCTGAAATCAGCACCAACAGCGATAACGGCACGGACAGACGGTCAACGACATCTGCCGCCGAGACAAAACGTATGGCGATCACTTTGACCGCAATACGGCGTAGAGCCACCAGCAGCAGAATAAACAAAAGTAATGAGAGCAGGATACCGCTGATCCCGTCCAACAATTCAATACGATGTCTGACGCACCAGGCTCCCGCGTGATCAAAAATATCCGGTAAGGCAAAAAGCATATTCCAGACACTTTCTCCGGCTGTGTTTTCTGACATATTCAGTTCCTCCTGTAATTCACTAATATATCCGGCAGAAAATTTTTCAAAAGTTTACGCTTTTTTTTGTTTTTTGCACTTGAAATCATCCGGTGAGGATACTATACTATGGTGTTTTCTGCAAACAACCAAAAGGGAGGTGAAAGATGACGTTTTGTTTTTCCAATATATGCTGGCTGTGGCTGTGTGCCGGAGTCATTATGATAATTGCTGAATTTGTTTTGCCGAGACTGGTCATCTGCTTTTTCGGAGCAGGTGCAGTGATCGTGAGTTTGCTCTGTGCTTTCTTTCCAGAACTTTCTCTCGCCTGGCAGTTGATTATCTTTGCGGTATCAGCGGTGCTGCTTATCATCGCCGTGCGCCGCATTGCCCCGGAGATTTTCAAAGGAAGTGCGGTCACCCGAAACATTTCAGACATTGACAATGACGATATTGTCAACGCCACGGCGATGACGGTTGCGGAAATCACTCCGGCTGTCCCCGGCAAAGTGGAATTCCGCGGCACATTATGGGATGCTTCTGCCGATGAATCGATCAGCGCAGGAACTCCGGTGATCATCACCGCCAGAAAAAATCTGATGCTTTTTGTCACTAAAAAATAAACACCAAAAATAAGGAGTATATCTTATGGATCTTATCGTCGTTGCAGTAATCGTATTCGCAATTTTTATCGTTGTTGCAAAATCTTTTCGCAT
>JAZONW010000100.1:0-18024 GCA_045654745.1 Victivallaceae bacterium
CGGGTCGGCCGCGGCGGCTGATTCCAGGCTTCAACGACCATATTTGCCATATTGCATTCGTCGGGGGAGGGTTTGACTTCAAGGATTTTTTCCGCCTCGGCTTTGCTCATATGGATCGCCTGCGGCAGAGAAATATCTGCAATCGCGACCTGCAGTTTGTAATCGCTCCGGAATTCCCGCTGTTCAGCGAGCAATTCAAGGACATCAGTTGCGGCACGGAGACCGACTTCCAGCACCGACCAGACACCGTCGCCGCATCCGGCGGAGTAACCGGCGGCAGTTTCGTCGCTCATAAAGCGGTTGGTACGCGGGCCGACATCGCCGAGAGCGCCGTTGACAAAGACCACCGGCACCTGATAGCGGGTCTGGACACGGTCACGCATCACACCCATCCAGTCGCTGGAAATATCCGTCGTGATACCCATTGCGGTATTGTGGGCGCTGGCGTGGACAAAGATGCCAAGAGTTTCTTTGGTTTTTTTGTCGATGAAACGGGCAACAGTCAGGTTGTCGTCATAAATCATATTGGGATCGCCGAGCAGCATATTGATCGAACCGTCTTCGTGGGTACTGCGGCGGGAAATGCCGGTTTTGGTTTTGCCGGCAGAGAGTCCGACGGCGACTTCCACGGCAGAATTTTTGGCAGTTTTGACTGCTTCGGTGATCGCCGGGATATTTTTGCGGACATAGGCGGCTCCGGTCAGATTCGGATCGCAGGTCCCGCGCCACTTGCTGACCGCCACGGTGGTACTGGGGGCGGAGTGGGTATGAGAGCAGCAGAGGATGATGTTTGCCGCCGGGATACCGGTGGCATCGGAAATGCTTTTCTGGATCTCAGCCGTCAGGACCATATCGATAAAGCACCAGTCAACACCGATGACGACGGCTTCGCACTTGCCCTGATTGAGATACATCACCGAGGCGTACAGTTTGGAATGGACATTGGTCGCAAGCCGCTGCGGACGGCCGTAACCGACAAGATAGATCCCGAGTTCCGGAGTGATATCAGCTGAAGCAAATCCCGCTTTCATTGCCACCGGGGCTTTTGCCTCTGCCTCCATCCCCATAAAAATGGCGGCAAATGCCAACAACGCAGTGAAAAAGGTTTTTTTCATTTTCTGTCTTTCTCTGTTTTTGAATACTCTATTTGTTCTGCCATTACAGCATTTGCAGTTACTATATCTCAGGCACTGTGTAAAATCAATACTCCAATTCTGCTTTTTTTATACCAATCCTGCTTTTTGGCTTCCGGCGGAAGTCGGGGCGGCGGTTGAAAACGGCAGGTTTTTTGCAGATTATCATCCGGATTTCAGCCGTTGACAATTTGATTTTTCGGCACTTTGATGTATTGTATATCGCAGGATTTGTTTCAACATAATTTGATACGGAGAAAACTATGCAGATCACCAGCGATATTTTTTATATCGGCGTCAATGACCACGATATTGATCTTTTTGAGGGGCAATACATTGTACCCAACGGTATGGCGTATAATTCATACCTCGTCAAAGATGAAAAAACTATGGTCATCGACACCGTCGATACCAGATTTGTTTCCACCTGGCTCGATTCGATTGCCGCGATCACCGGGGATCAGGCCCCGGATTACCTGCTTGTCCAGCATATGGAGCCCGACCACGCCGCCGGTATCGACACTTTTCTGAAAACCTACCCGCAGGCAACAGTGATCGCTTCGCTCAAAGCCTTTGACATGATGAAAGCCTTTTTCGGCAGCGATTACGCCGACCGCCGCATCGTCGCCAAAGAAATGTCCACTCTGTCGCTCGGCAAACACAATTTCACTTTTGTCACCGCCCCGATGGTCCACTGGCCGGAAGTGATCGTTTCCTACGAAAGCACCACCAAAACACTCTTTTCCGCCGACGGATTCGGTAAATTCGGAGCATTGGATGTGGAGGAGGACTGGGCGTGCGAAGCCCGCAGATACTACATCGGCATCGTGGGCAAATACGGCCAGCAGGTGCAGGCATTGCTCAAAAAAGCGGCGACACTGGATATCGCCGCGATCTGCCCCTCACACGGTCCGGTGCTGACCGAAAATCTCGGCTATTACATCAATCTTTACGACATCTGGAGTTCTTACAAAGTTGAAACCGAAGGCATTATGATCGCTTATACCTCGGTTTACGGCAACACCCAAAAAGCAGTGGAACTGCTGGCGGAGAAATTCCGTCTTGCCGGATGCCCCAAAGTCGTCGTCACCGATCTCGCAAGAGAAGATATGGCAGAAGCCGTTGAAGATGCTTTCCGCTATGGCAAACTGGTGCTTGCCACCACGACCTACAACAATGAGATTTTCCCGTTTATGCGTAATTTCATCAGCGAACTCGTTGAACGCAATTACCGCAACCGCACGGTGGCTTTTATCGAAAACGGTTCGTGGGCACCGGTCGCCGCCAAAGTTATGAGAGCCATGTTTGCCGACAGCAAAGATATCACTTTTGCCGAAAATACCGTCACCATCAATTCTGCTCTGGATGCCAAAAGTTCGGAAGCTCTGGATGCTCTCGCCGCTGAACTCTGCCGGGAATATCCTGCCAATCCCGCCCAGGATGTCCGGGCAATATTCAACATCGGTTACGGGCTTTATATCGCAACTTCCAACGACGGCAGAAAAGACAACGGTATGATCGTAAATTCCGTCGTCCAGCTGACCGATTCCCCCAAAAGGATCGCCGTCACCATCAACAAAGGTGCCTACACCCACCACGTAGTGAAAAATTCCGGCATA
Organism: Victivallaceae bacterium; assembly: GCA_045654745.1. GTDB lineage: Bacteria > Verrucomicrobiota > Lentisphaeria > Victivallales > Victivallaceae > UBA1784. Next base: position 2,753 of record JAZONW010000100.1, read on the forward strand.
CTGAATCTCAACTGCCTGGATACCAGTGCTGATTTTGACCTGATAGAGCGTTTCGGATTTGCCTCCGGACGCAATGCCGACAAGTTTGCCGGACTGGATCGCGACCGCTCTGCCAACGGTCTTGCGGTGCTGAAACAGGGGGCAAATTCATATCTGTCGCTCAAAGTCGATGAATACATCGATATGGATACTCACGGTATGTTTGTGTGCAGTGTCACCGATGCCGCCAATATTTCCGGCAACGAAAGCATCACTTACGCCTACTATCACAAACATCTCAAACCGGCGGTGAATACTGCAGAAAGAGGCTTCGTCTGCCGGATCTGCGGCTACATTTACAAAGGCGACACCCTGCCGGCAGATTTCATCTGTCCGATCTGCCGCCACGGTGCCGATGAATTTGAAAAAATCAACTGAAAACAACTGCCTGTTAAAAAAATATAAAGGAAAAATCTGATATGTTGAAAAAATTCACCTTTTTGCTCTTTGCGGCGACGGCACTTTTCTTTTACGGATGCGGAGAGGGTAGTTCCGAACCCACTTTCACCGTCGGTTTCGATGCGGATTTCCCGCCCTACGGCTATGTGGAAAACGGTAAATATACCGGTTTCGATCTGGAACTTGCCGCCGAAGTCGCCAAACGCAACAACTGGAAACTTGTCCTCAAACCCATCAGCTGGGATGCCAAAGATATGGAACTTGCTTCCGGCAGTATCGACTGTATCTGGAATGGTTTCACCATCAACGGCAGAGAAAATGCCTACGAGTGGAGCGATCCCTATGTGGATAACAGTCAGGTTTTCCTCGTGCTGAAAAATTCCAATATCAATAATTTCGGCGATATCGCGGGCAAGATCGTGGCTGTGCAGGCGGATACTCCGGTGCAGAAAGCCCTCTCATCCGGCGGCAAACTGCAGCTTTTCGGCAAAAGTTTCCGCTCTCTGGTGGTGACTCCGACCTACAACAATGCCGTTATGGAACTCGAAGCCGGCAGTGTCAACGCCGTTGCTATGGATATCGGCGTGGCAATGGACAAAATGAAAAGCGGCAAATTCCGCATCCTCGACCAGAGGCTTTTCAGCGAAAAATACGGCATCGGTTTTCTCAAAGGCAACAAGGATTTGCGGGACAATGTCCAGAAAACCCTGATCGAAATGGTAAAAGACGGCAGTGCGGCAAAGATTTCACAAAAGTATTTCCAGCGTGATGTACTGATCATCGGCAAATAACGGCAACGCAGATATGGATCTTGCAGAATTTTCCAACATCGTGATACAGCTCGCCAAAGGGCTGACGGTATCACTGGAAATATTTTTTCTCACGCTTGTTTTTTCACTGCCGCTGGGGCTGTTGATCGCTCTGGGCAGGAAAAAAGGCGGGATCACCGGCGGAGTGCTGTCGGTATATATATCGGTTATGCGCGGAACTCCGCTGATGCTGCAGCTTTTTGTCTGGTTTTTCGGGCCGTTTTACCTTTTCGGGATACCGCTGTCGAAACTTTCATTTTGCGGTATCGAATACCGTTTTACTGCGGTGATAATCGGTTTTTCACTCAATTACGCGGCTTATTTTGCAGAAATTTTCCGCGCCGGTATCGAATCCATCCCCTCCGGGCAGTACGAAGCGGCACAGGTATTGGGTTACAATCCGCGTCAGACATTCTGCCGCATCATCCTGCCGCAGGTGATCAAGCGTATCCTGCCGCCGGTGACCAATGAAATGATCACTCTGGTCAAAGATACCTCGCTCGCATTTTCACTCTCGGTGCTGGAAATGTTCACCATAGCCAAGCAGATATCCAGTGCCAAAGCGACGGTCATACCTTTTGTCGTTGCCGGAGTATTTTATTACATCTTTAATTTTCTGGTCGCCTGGAGTATGGCCCGGGTGGAAAAAAGTTTGAATTATTACCGGTGAAAAATATGAAAACCGTCTTTTCCATCACCAATGTTTCCAAAAAATTCGGCAACAACTGCGTGCTTAAAGATATTTCCATGCAGATAAAAGAGGGCGAAGTCATCGCCATCATCGGGCCGTCCGGCAGCGGCAAAACGACCTTTTTGAGATGCTGTGCATTGCTGGAAAAAATGGATCACGGCACATTGGATTTCGGCGGGATCACCGCCGCAAAAGATAATGGCAGCGGCACAGTTTACGCTTCTGCCGCACAAATCAGTGCCGCCAGAAAGAAATTCGGATTCGTCTTTCAGAATTTCAATCTTTTCCCCCATTTTTCTGTATTGAGAAATGTCAGCGATGCCCTGACCGCCGTCTATCGCATCTGCCGTGCCGAAGCAGAAAAAAAGGCACTCTCCCTGCTGGCCCGTATGGGTCTGGCAGAGCGTGCCGGAGCCTATCCCTGTGAACTTTCCGGCGGGCAGCAGCAGCGGGTTTCGATCGCCAGAGCATTGGCACCCGATCCGGAAATACTCTTTTTTGACGAGCCGACTTCCGCCCTTGATCCGGAACTGACCAATGAGATCCTGCGGGTCATCCGTCAACTCGCCGAAGAAAAAATGACTATGGTCATCATCACCCACGAAATATCTTTTGCCGCCCAGGTCGCCGACCGGGTGGTATTTATGGCAGACGGAGTCATCGTCGAAGAAGGAACTCCGGCAGAAGTGATCGGCAATCCCTCCACCCCCCGCACCAGAGCCTTTTTAAGCGATCGCCGGATCTGATTCAAAGTTCCGGGACTTCGATTTCGCTGATGATTTTTTGCAGTATCCCCTGATAGTCCGGGATTTTGCTCTCCTGTATCTCCACCTGTGCCAGCGGAGCGGCAGTTGCCGGATTGGCAGGAGCAAAAACGGTACAACTATCCGGCACCTGCGGTGCAGAAAGCACCATCGTACCGATCTTTTCGGCAGTGGCGATGGTATCAAGTTTGTCTTCACCGATGACAGGACGCAAAATCAGCATATCCACCGACCGGTTGATGACATCCAGATTCACCAGTGTCTGACTTGCCACCTGCCCGAGGGCTTCGCCGGTGGCAAGGGCGCGGCAGTTATTGGCAAGGGCGACGGTCTGGGCGATACGCATCATCGCCCGCCGGTACAGCACCGTCCGGAAGCGTTCCTCACAGTTGTCCCGCACTGCTTTCTGAAACTCCGCCAGATTGACGAGAAACAATTTGCCTTTTTTCTGATACTGGTTGAGATGCCGGGCGATCCCGATGACTTTTTCGGTGGTTTCCGGCGGAGTGTACGGCGCACTGTGGAAACTGATGTAATCTGTCGGACTGCCCCGTTTCATCATCAAATATGCCGCCACCGGAGAATCTATCCCGCCCGAAAGCAGTGTCAGCACTTTGGGATTGCTGCCGGTGGGCAGGCCGCCGACTCCCGGAATGACATCGGCAAACAGCAGGGCAAATTCATCGCGGACTTCCACATTGAGCGTTACTTCGGCGTGGTCGAGGTCGATATTAAATTGCGGCATTCTGCCGGTCTGTGCCATAGCGGAAACCAGGGCGATCTCAATATCTCTGCTCCGCAGCGGGAAACGCTTGTTGCTCCGCCGTGCCCGGATGCGGAAAGTTGTTACGCTTTCCCGGTCTGCGGCGGCAAAAAGTTCAGGGATCATCTCTTTTGCGGCGGCGGTGATCTTTTCCATATCAGGGTCAGTGCGGATGACAAATGAAAAACTGGCAAGTCCGCAGACCCGGAGCAGGGCCGCAGTGATTTTTTCTCTCTCATCTCCGGTGAAAACGCGGCGGTCGGGATATTCGATCCACACTCTGCCCCGGACTCTGCCGACTTTCAGATCCGGCATTCCGGCAGTGCGGTGACGGATATTTTCCGCGAGGACTCTTTCAAACATCCCGCGATTGTTGCCTTTGGTGGCGATTTCGTGATAACGGCATATAACACAATTATACATGATTTTTACCTTCGGGTTTACCGTATATTTCTTTGTACGGAATATAATATATTCAGCTGCGCCGGCCTTTTCAAGAATATTTTTTTTAATTAATTTTACTTGAAAACAAAACACTTTTATGCTATTTTAATATCGTAGCAGTTTATATTTTTAGTTTCATTATAAAATTTTTTGCTGTCAAAGCAATATCAAACAGGAGTTGAAGCAGATGACAAAAGTGAAATTTTACGCGATGCTGGCCGCTGCCGCGATGCTCGGCGGCTGTTATTCTTACCCCCCCGCCCCCGTGGCTGCATTCGGTGAAAGCTACACCAACCGCCAGAAAGACGGTGCTGATGAAATTTTCAAAAATATCACCAGTCTGTCACTTGCCGATGCCCAGCGTATCGCACTTTTGAATAACCCGACTTACATCGCCGCCCACCACGCGGTCAAAGCCGCCCATATGCGTTACCTGCAAAGTTACAGCGGCTATATGCCGACGATTTCTGCCGGTGCGGATTACTCCGGCGGCAACAGCTGGGTGATGTCCTCCAAAAAACGCGATGGCAACATCTCCTACGGCGGCAGGGATCCCCGCCATCCCCGTACTGAAACCAACAGTTTCGGAGTTTCCGTCAACGCTTCACTGCTGCTTTTTGACGGTTTGATCCGCGAATTTTCGGTCATGGAAGCCCAACACGCGGAAAAATACTATCAGCATATGGATGAAAATGCCTGCCGCACCATCGCCCAGGCAGTGGCTTACGCCTACAACAACGTTCTGCTGGCGATCGAAAAACGCCGCATCGCTCTTGAAGACCGCAAATTCCAGAAAACCTCCCTCGAAGATACCACTTACAAATTCGATGCCGGTGCGGTCCCCCTCAGTGATGTCCTCAACTTTGAGATCCTTATGAATAACGCCGAAGCCAGTATGATCAGTGCTGATTATGAATATGAAACTTCGGTTTACGCCCTTGCCCAGCTGATGGGTTATCCCGACGGTGTTCTGCCTGTAAATGTCATATTTTCCGGCAGGATCAAACCGGATTACGGCGAACTCCCGGCGGTGGAAGTCTATCTCGATTCCGCCCTCGCCAACCGTCCTGACCTGAAAGCCTACCGCGAACAGCTGGAAATGTCCAAATACCGGCTCTATCAGACCTACGGTTCATTTTCGCCGACCGCAAGTGCTTATTTCAACTACAATTTCAACCTGAATGAATCCGCCACCCGCGATACCAGAAGCCGTTCCTATGCCGAAAATACCGGTATCAGTTACGGTGTCAACGTTGACTGGGTGCTTTTCAGCGGCCTTGCCCGTTACAACCGGATGCGTGAAAGCCAGGCCAATCTGGCGATCGCCGAATTTGATGTTGCTTCCCAGTGGTTCCAGGTGGTCAACGATGTCCGCACCGCTTATGCCGCTTATAAATTGAGCAGCAAAAACTCCAAGATCCGGGAAAAAGTCCGGGATCTTTCCGCCCAGCAGCGCGACCTCGTGGATGATGAATACCGCGCCGGAAATACCGAACTCACCCGCCTCAACGAAGCCCAGAGAGACTACGTTACCGCCGAATCCAATCTGGTCAGCAGTTACGTCAATATCCAGAATGCCAAAGCCCAGCTGGATGCGGCAGTGGGTGTCAATACTTCGGAATATTACCTGAATCAGGGCGCTGCCGATACCACCGCAAAACCTGCGGCGGCAAAGGCACAGGAGAGCAAAGCCGAAGCAGCTGCCAAACCGGCTGCCCAAGCCGCTCCTGCCAAAGCTCCGGCGGCCAATGCTCCGGCGATACCGGCAAGCGCAACTGCAAAGTGAGTTGAATCTTTTGTCCGATATTTTTTCAGCCGTCAGAAATATATCCGCTGACGGCTTTTTTTGTGAAAGGTGAAAAATGATTTTCAAAGATAAAAAAACTTATACCGTTTTCACCGGCGGCGCTCCGGTGCTGGCACAAAAAGCCCGGGAAATCACCGAAATCGATGATGAAGTGAAAACTCTGGCGGCAGATATGCTGCAGGCTATGTACCTTTTCAACGGTATCGGTCTTGCCGCTCCGCAGTATGGAGTTTCCCGTCAGCTGGTGGTGATAGATGTCCCGGCGGATGATGATGAAGCGAATCTTTCGCCCGGGGAAAGACTGCTCTGCCCCCTGATGCCGCTTGCTCTGGTCAATCCCTCTATCGTTGCCGCTTCCGGCGAAACATCCGACGCCGACGAAGGGTGTCTCTCGGTACCGGATATTTACGCCCCGGTAGTCCGCCCCGCCAGCGTGGTCGTGAAATTCACCACTCTCGGCGGTGAAAATGTCGAAATCGAATGCGGTAATCTCCTCGGCAGATGTATGCAGCACGAAATCGACCACCTGCACGGTATTTTGTTCACCGACCGGCTTGCTCCGGCGGCGGCAAAAAAAATTGCCGGCGAATTAGCCGATTTGAAAAAAAGAGGCAAAAAGAACGGCTTCTGCCGGATAAAAAAGAAATAAGTTTATGCCCGGAAAAGGATTTTTCAAAGTATTTTTTTCCGTCTGCTCCGGAATGTCAGATATTCCGGAATTATGCACTTACAGCATGATGCAGACTGTGCGTTACTGCCTGACGCTGATCATCCTGCTGTCGCTGTTGACGGGGATCATTTCCGGAGTGAGTGCCCATTACGATCTGCAAAACACCGTCAGGGATTTCACGATCGCCTTTGGCGGCAGTTTGCGGCTGACCGAGGTGGGTGTAACTCCCCAGCGCGATCCCGACCTTGCCCGGTCACTGGAACTGCCGGGGAACGGCAGGCTTTTTTACGCCGGGATCAAACCCCGTCAGCAGGGTGAACCCAAAGATCTCGCCGGATTGGATTATTTCATTTACTGGCAGGCAGGATTTCAGTCGGTGGCGGTCAGAGAAGATAAAGAAACGTGGGCGGTCAGCAGATTCGGCGAAAACGTGGCAATGACCCGCATCACCGGAGCCGAAGCCGCTTTGAAGCGGATCCTCGAATCCCCCGAAGAACGCCGCTGGAACTGGAATGGACTGACAGAAATCAGTGTCAGCAGCATTTTTAGCGTAATTGTGTGGTTGACCGGCTTGACTTTTTTCATAAAACAGTTTATTTTGTCAACAGTGCTGATGTTTTTGACCACCGGGGTATTCACTTTGGTTTTTTCAGCCACATCCGGAAATCATCTTACGGGTGGGGTGATGCTTTGGAAAAGCGGTTTGTATGCGGCGTTTCCGGCGGCAGTGATATCCTGTGTGTACGGATTGCTGGAATTACCGTTTTTCAGTGTCGGCACGATATTCGTTGCCGGACTTTTCCTCTATTGGATGCAGGTAATACCGGTGGTGGAAAAAAGTTTGCGTGATAAAGAAAAAGGAGCATGATAAATATGACAGTCAAAGAATTCTGCCGTCTGCCGGTCTGGTATCCTCTGTTGGAAAAATACACTTTTCCGACCCGTTTTGTGCCGGTTACTCCTGAAGCCGAAGCCTTGATCTCCCGCGGCAACGCCGGTGAAAATCTCAAACTGCTGCCCATTTCCGACTTGATGGCGCGGCTGAAAAATGAATTGGAATACATTCCCGGCAATGCGTTTGCCTCGGTGGATTGCTGTGCGCCGACAGATACCGAGCGTTTTCAGTTGAAAAAAGGTGCGACCTACTCTGCCCGCAGTACATTCCGCAATCTGGCATCCAGTGAAAAAGTCCGCAGTGCGGCAGAAAGAGGTGAAATTTCTTTCATTGTCCTGCGTCCATTCCGCAATATGAGCAAGCCCCGTGAATTCCGCCTTTTCATCAACGGCGGCAAACTGGTGGCGATGAGCCAGTACCACCTCATCCGGCACTTCCGCCGGCTGGAAGGGATCAAAGAAAAACTCTGGCGTGAAGCAGTGCAGTTTGTCGAAAGCATCGCTGACATCCTACCGCAGGAACCGCTGGTAATGGATATTTATTTTACTGCCGGCGGCAAGATCATGATCGTGGATTTCAATGAATGGGGTGCCCCCACTGATCCTCTTATGCTCAAAACCTGGGATCGCGACTGGACGGAAATTGCCGGTATCGTTTTGATGGCTCCGCCAGTCAAAATGAGTGGTGATGTGCAAGTTTCCTTTTAAAAAACACAAAAAACTCTATTTTTCCGTTTGCTTTTTCGGCAAATGTGTAATATATTATAATTCGTATTGAGACGCGTCTCCGTCGTCTAGAGGCCTAGGACACCGGGTTTTCATCCCGGCAACACGGGTTCGACTCCCGTCGGAGATGCCATTTTTTTTGTTCCGGGCGTATAGCTCAGTTGGTTAGAGCGCTGCTTTCACACGGCAGAGGTCACAGATTCGAGTTCTGTTACGCCCACCATCCTTCGCTAAAGCTACGGATGGCAGGCCGTCAGGAATGCCATGCGTAGATTTTTTTTGCCCTGGCAAAAATATAGCGGAGTGCAACGAAGCGTGCGAAGGATGCCCTCCATAGCCTTGGCGAAGGAGGGCGGATGGCTGCGAATTGCGACAACCATTCAACAGAAGCCACTGACAATGTTTTACACCTATATTTTACGCAGTATTGAACATCCTGAGCAGCGTTATATCGGTCATACAGCCGACCTTTATAAAAAACTGTGGAAAAATTCTCAAAAAGTTTGCTTCAATCAAAAATATCCACAACACCTGACTTTTGCTTTTCGGGCAAAGAAAAAAGCGGTCTGGAATTTGAATCCAGACCGCGAGATGAAGGAGTTTCCCTGTATAATAAGATTGTATAACTTGCCTGAAGTTTTATTAAAATACAGGAATAATCCTGATTCCCTGGTACACACAAAGAAAAAAGAAATGACTGAAACTGATTTGATGATCAAACAAAGATTATTAGACAGGCTAACAGATAATAAAAAACTTCAAAGACACTTAATTGAAGCTATCTCAAAGATTCGCAAAAAAAAATTATCATTTTTTGAAAAAATATTTTCGATAAGGAATGAATGGAACGGCTTAAATAGAAATAAAATAATACAAATTTTAGGTATAAAAATAAATATCAAACATTTTTGATGGTTATTATTTGATTAAACAAATCAACCTGCCTTTTCCATCCCTGCTGTCCGTAGATTTTTTACCTGCAAAAATAAACGCAGTCGCAGACGGACTCCGTATTTTCCGTACACTTCCGTACCAAACCAACCCTTGCGGGGCAAGCCGGCAGGGCGATGCCCGGTGTGCCTGATTGCTTTTTTTTGGCGGCAATACTATATTATACAAAAGACATTTTCTGCACAAACTCAAAACAGGCAATATGGAAAACTCAAGAGGGTCGTTTTTCCGGCGGGATAAATCCGCCAGAGCCGGGATCGCCGGACTGCTGATCCTTATCATACCGGCACTCTATGCCCCGTTTATCGCCAACGGCAGACCGCTGTGGTTTATTTCACCTGACGGCGGAATTTCCATGCCCTTTCTGCGTTTCTTTTTCGCCCCGGATTCCACAGAGATCCTCGTCGATCAGTTTTTCAATTTTCTGGCACTTTTTCTGCCGGTGTGGCTGATTTTCAGGAAATCCGGCAGGCGGTATTGGCTTGTGATTTTTGCTGTTTTGCTCGCTTTGCCCTTTTTTCTGGTCACACCGCGTATCGACAAAACCGACTACCGGCAAAAAGAATGCCGTTATGCCCTCTTTGCCCCCATCCCCTACGGCCCGTTTGAAATCACCGCATCTCCTTATCAGCATTCCAGCTCCGCCCATCTGTGCGGCACCGATGAAATCGGCAGAGATCTGCTGGTCAGGATAATTTACGGTGCCAGGATCAGTCTGGCGGTGGGATTCTTTGCCGTTGCCATCAGTCTGGCAGCAGGTACGGCGACCGGGCTGTGCTGCGGTTATTTCGGCGGCAAAATCGACCTGCTGGTGATGCGGCTGGTGGAAATACTGCTCTGTTTCCCGACATTTTTACTGCTGCTGATTTTGATGTCACTGCTGGGAGACCGGGATTTTGAGCAGTCCGTACCTTTGCTGGCGGCAGTGATCGGTCTGACCGGCTGGATCGGTATGGCATTTCTCGTCCGCGGCGAAGTCCTGAAACAAAAACAACTGCCGTACATCGAAGTCTGCAAAGTTTCCGGAGTCCCGGCACGCAGGATACTCTTTTTTGAATTGCTCCCCAATGTTTCCGGAGTTCTCTTTATTTCAGCGGCATTTGCCATGGCGGGGGCGATCATTTCGGAGAGTTCATTAAGTTTCCTCGGTTTCGGAGTCCGCACTCCTGCTCCGAGCTGGGGCGGCATACTGCGGCAGGCATTTGACAATCCGCTGGAATACTGGCATTTGATGCTTTTCCCCGGACTGGCACTTTTTACCGCAGTGATCTCCTTTAACTTCACCGGCGAAGCACTCCGCAAAACTCTCGATGCTCAAATGAGGTGACTTTTATGAAAATCATCATCGACGACAAAATACCTTTCATCCGGGGCGTCTGGGAAAAATACGCCGATACCGTATATCTGCCCGGCAGAGAAATCACTGCCGCCGCAGTAAGTGATGCCGATGCACTGGTGATACGCACCCGCACCGGATGCGGCAGTTCACTTCTTGCCGGCAGCAAAGTCAGAGCCGTCGCCACCGCCACCATCGGCACAGATCACATCGACGGTGCAGCACTGGATGCACTCGGTGTGGCGTACAGCAACGTCCCCGGATGCAATTCCGGCAGTGTTATGCAGTACGTCATCGCCGCACTGATGGAAATCTGCCCCGTTTTCGCAGGTAAGACCATCGGAGTCATCGGAGTCGGCAACGTGGGCGGCAAAGTTGCCGCCGCCTGCCGCGCACTGGGGATGAATGTCCTGCTCAATGACCCGGTCAGGGCGGAAAAAGAGAGCGGTTTTGTTTCCATCCCCCTCTCTGAAATGCTTCCGCAATGCGATGTGGTCACTCTGCACACCCCGCTGGAATACAACGGCAGATATGCCACATACCATATGGCAGAGAGCAACTTTTTTGCCGCGATGAAAAAAAGTGCCTTTTTCATCAATACTTCGCGGGGGGAAAATGTTTCCACTGCCGATCTTAAAGACGCCATTCTGACCAAACGCATTGCCGGAGCAGTATGCGACGTCTGGGAAAATGAACCTGAAATCGATACCGGATTGCTTGATATTTGCCGCATTGCCACCAGTCATATCGCCGGTTATTCCCTTGACGGCAAAGCCAACGGCACATCCGGGGCAGTCCGTTTCCTTGCCGGGATCCTCGGCGTGACAGAATTGCAGGATTTCGCCGTTTCCGGCCTCCCGGCGCCTGCCGCACCTGAAATAATCATTCCGTCCGGACTCGACTGGCAGCAGGAAGTCGCTTTTGCCGTCAAAGCGGTTTACGCCGTCGCCGCCGAAAGCACCATACTCAAAAATGCTCCGCAGGATTTTGAATATTTCCGCGGCAATTATCCCCCGAGGAGAGAATTTACCGCCTTTACCATCCGCAGCGGCAGCCGGAAATGCCGCGAAATATTGACCGAACTCGGTTTTACTGCGGGTTGAAAAAAAAGATAAAAGGGTGTATATTCCATCTGTGCATTTTATGACGGCTGATTTTGCCGTTTCAATAGTGGCAGGAGAGGGAAAAAACCTCTTTTGCTGTTGATATACAAGAACTTTGTCAGGGAATGAATATGAAAGCTTTTTTTGCATTTTCCGGTCAGGGAGCCCAATTTGTCGGTATGGGCAAAGACCTTGCCGAATCCAGCAGTGCCGCCAGAGGTTTTTTTGAGCGTGCCGATGCGGCACTCGGTTACAGCCTGAGCGATATCATCTGGCAGGGCCCGGTGGAAAAACTCACCGACAGCCGCTACTGCCAGTGTGCCATTTATACCACCAGCTGTGCCGCACTTGCCGCATTCAGCGAGAAATTTGACGTCACTCCCGTCGTCTGCGGCGGTTTGAGTCTGGGCGAATATGCCGCCTTTTTTGCCGGCAAAGCCTTTGACTTTGAAACCGGTATCAAACTGCTTGCCCGCCGCGGCGAACTGATGGATCAGGCGTGCAAAGCCAATCCCGGCACGATGGCTTCCATCCTCGGAGCCGACCGCACTTTGATCGAAAATGCCTGCACCCAGGCAGATATTGATATCGCCAATTACAACAGTCCCGGTCAGATCGTCATTTCCGGACCGGTGGAAAAAGTGGAAAAAGCCGTCGCCATCCTCAAAGAAAGCGGCGTCCGCAAGATCGTGATGCTCAATGTGGCGGGCAGTTTCCATTCGCGTCTGATGCAGCCGGCTGGCGAAGCTCTCAAACCGGCACTGGATGCCGCAGCTGTCACCACTCCTGCCATCCCGGTACTGCACAATGTCACTGCGGATATTGCGGGTACTCCCGATGAGATCCGCGCGGCACTTGCCGCCCAGGTTTCCGGCTCGGTCAAGTGGGAAATGTGCCTGCGTTGTGCGGTGGAAAAATTCCGGGCCGACACGATGATCGAATTCGGTCCGGGCAATGTCCTCACCGGACTTGCCAAACGCACCATCCCCGAATTGAAACTTATCAATATAAACAGTGCCGCTTCACTTGAAGCTGTGCAATTTTAATCAACACATCAGGAGAATTTCAAAATGTGCAAAAAACTCGAAAATAAAGTCGCTGTCGTTACCGGCGGAGCCAGAGGTATCGGTCGTGCCATCTGTCAGCGTCTCGCCGAAGACGGTGCCAAAATCGCTATCGTTGACCTGCTCATCGAAACCGCCGAAGCCACCGCCGCTGAATTCCGCGCCGCCGGATTTGAAGCCAAAGCCTACGCCGCCAACGTCGCCAAAGCCGAAGATGCCAAAGCCACTGTCGAAGCTGTCGTGGCAGATTTCGGCAGACTGGATATCCTGGTCAACAACGCCGGTATCACCAAAGACAATCTGATGCTCCGGATGAGCGAATCCGAATGGGATGCCGTTATGGCGGTCAACCTCAAAGGTACTTTCAACTTTACCCAGGCGGCGATCCGTCCGATGATGAAACAGCGTGCAGGCAAAATCGTCAACATTGCTTCTGTCGTCGGCCGTATGGGCAATATCGGTCAGGCCAACTACTCCGCCAGTAAAGCCGGTGTGATCGCTCTGACCAAAACCACCGCCAAAGAATTTGCTTCCCGCAACGTCCAGGCCAACGCCGTCGCACCCGGTTTCATCGAAACCGAGATGACCGCTGTCCTGCCGCAGGCCGCACGGGATATGTTCCTCAAAGTCATTCCCGCCGCCCGTCCGGGCAGTCCGGCTGATGTTGCCAATGTAGTCGCATTCCTCTCGTCTGCCGATTCCGATTATGTGACCGGTCAGGTCATCAATATCGACGGCGGTATGCTGATGTAATATCCTTTTGGATATTGATTTTGATATGGCAAAGGACTTCCTTTGCCATATTTTTTTATCAAAGCCGGGGTTTTTCTTGATTTTAGCCGGATTTTGTGGTATTTTAAATACACAATCAAAACAACAGTATTTTTTGTTTCAGGAGTAAAAAAAATGGCTGAATTATTGGCATTTCACGGTCTTCTGCCGCTGCCGGAAAAAGCGGCACAGGTTTCTGCGGTCCCCTATGACGTGGTGAATTCCGAGGAAGCGGCTGTCCTCGCCGCCGGAAATCCCCTCTCTTTCCTGCACGTTTCCCGCCCCGAAATCGATATGGAAAAGGGCATCGACCTCTACGATGACCGGGTTTATGCCCAGAGCAAAGCGGCCTTTGACCGCATCTGTGCCGAAGCCCCCCTCAAAGAGGATGAAAATAAACACCTTTACATCTATGAATTGACTATGAATGGCCGCAGTCAGACCGGTATCATCGGTGCGGCAAGTGCGGCGGAATACCGTTCCGGGGTCATCAAAAAACACGAAAAGACCCGCCAGGACAAAGAAGATGACCGCACCCGTCAGGTCATGGCATTGCGTTCCCATACCGGTCCGGCATTTTTCACCTACCGCGATCAGGCGGATATCAACGCCCTTGTCAATGAGGAGAAAAAAGCCCCGGCTCTCTTTGATTTTGTTTCTCCCGACGGTATCGGACACCGCCTGTGGCGTATCGACAGCGCAGTCAGTGAGAAACTTTCCGGTCTTTTCCGCACCGGAGTTCCGGTCTTTTACATCGCCGACGGCCACCACCGCAGTGCCGCCGCCGCCCGTACCGCGATCGAATGTGACGGTGCCGCTGATCCCTCTGCCGAATGCAACTATTTTCTTGCAGTGGCTTTCCCGGCATCGGAACTTGCCATTATGCCTTACAACCGGGTGGTGAATAACCTCAACGGCTACACCCCCGCCTCTTTTATCGCCGCACTGCAAAAAGAATATACCGTGACCGAAGTCAGCGACGGTGAAGTCACTGCTCCGGGACGCTTCAAAGTCTATATCGACAAAAAATGGTATCTCGCAGTGCCGGAATTCGATGTCGCTTCTCTCGGCGTGATCGACTCCCTCGATGCCAGTATGCTGCAGGACCATGTGCTGTCGCCCCTGCTGGGCATCGGCGATCCCCGCACCGACAAAAACATCGCTTTCATCGGCGGTATCCGCGGTACCGGCGAACTTATCAAACTGGTGGACAGCGGTAAATTTGCAGTGGCATTTTCCATGCCGGCAGTTACCATCGACCAGCTGATGAATATCGCCGACGCCAATGAGATCATGCCGCCGAAATCCACCTGGTTTGAACCGAAACTCCGGGACGGTCTGGTTTCTCACAATTTCTGATAAACGGGAATTTTCTGTCGTATGGCACTTATACTCGGCATCGAATCCAGCTGCGATGAAACCGCCGCCGCTGTCGTGCGGGATGGCAGGGAAGTCCTTGCCGGTGTGGTGGCTTCGCAAATCGAAAAACACGCTCCGCACGGCGGGGTCGTGCCGGAACTGGCGGCAAGAGAACACCTCAAAGCACTGGTCCCGGTAACGTCAGCCGCCTTGCGTGAAGCCGATGTGGATATGACGGATATCGACGCCGTTGCCGTCACCTGCGGTCCCGGACTCATCCCGGCACTGCTGGTGGGACTCAATTACGCCAAAGGACTGGCAATGGGTCACGGCAAACCGCTGATCGCCGTCAATCACTTTATGGCACACATTTACGGTGCTTTTCTTGACGGTGATGATATTCTGCTGTCGCAAAAAGAGACTTATCCGCTGTTGGCGATGGTGGTTTCAGGCGGTCATACTTCGCTGGTACTGGTCGATGAGACCGGCAATGCAAGACAACTGGGCTGTACCATCGACGATGCCGCAGGTGAAGCACTGGATAAAGGTGCCAAACTGCTTGATCTGGGTTATCCCGGCGGTCCGGCGATCCAAAAAGCGGCGGCAGGCGGTGATCGCGATGCTTTTGCTTTCCCGCGTCCGCTCACCGGCAGTGCCGGCAAGGCACTGGCTCCGGAATTGC
>JAZONW010000101.1:0-15627 GCA_045654745.1 Victivallaceae bacterium
CTTTTGATGGCAGCCGTTGCAGTTTATGCCGGATATGACCTTGCACTTGACGAAAGAGCATCTTATTGGAATATTAGTCCTGACCAGGCAGGCAAAACTGTCCCCGGAGAAGAAATTTTTTCGATTGCTCTGGAACTCTCGGCAGGGCAAACCCCGACCATTGCCAAAAGTAAACTTTCCTACCCTGTCCGGCTGGGAGATTTCCTGAAAGTTGACACTGAAATCAAAGGTACCGGCGCCGCTTTTATAGATGCTGAAATTCTCGATATTACCGGAAATGTCATAAAAACCGAACGCCTTACCTCTGCCAAACCCTTTGAAGACCGTTACAGTGATATGGATGGCAAAATCAGGATTCGCCGCTACAAAAATGCAACTCCGGCAAGAGTCAGAATCATCATCGGGATCGAACCCGGAAGTTGTGTCGTGTTTGACGATATCGAAGCAGAATTGGATAACGACTGAAATCAAAATAAAAAAACCGCGGTATTTTCCGCGGCTTTTTTTATACAAACATCTGGATTATCAACACCAGCATAAAACCTGTTATAAGAGCAAATGTCGCAGATTTTTCATATCCGTGACTGTGGGTTTCCGGAATCATCTCATCGCTTATAACATAGAGCATTGCACCTCCGGCAGCTCCGAGCATAAACGGCAACGCCTGGTGCATCAGTGAAACCATACCGAATCCGGCAATAGTGGCAACCATTGAAATCGCCCCGATGCCGCAGGATATAAGCAATGTGCGCTTCACGCTGATCCCTATCGACAGCAACGGCACGATTATCACCATCGCTTCAGGAATATTCTGCATTACCAACGCCCCGCCAACGGTAATGACATCACCAGCACTACCGGTACCGAAACTCACTCCGGCGGCAAGACCTTCGGGAATTTTGTGTACTGCAATCGCCAGCACAAAAAGCAGTACTTTACTGTGCCCGCGATTGCCGTGATGAACTTCGGTGTCGATACCGGCGATATGATGCAGATGAGGCGTCAACCGGTCAAGCAAACTGATCAAAAGCGCTCCGGAAAAAACTCCGGCAACACACAACAGCAAAGCCCCGGAAGTTTCCAACTCCACCGCAGGCACTATCAATCCGAGTATTGCCGCCGCCAGCATGATACCGCAGGCAGCCCCCAGAAAAATATCATGCCAGAGGTGGGACAGACGGCGGAAACACAATCCTGCCGCCGCCCCGACCACTGTCGAAATGCCAAGAGCAAATGCCATCACTCCCAGCAGAAACCACCAGTTGCTCATATACCGAGTTCAGCCAGCAATTTGCCTTTATCCAGATATCCGGTAACTTTTTTGACCATTTTACCGTCGCGGTAAAAGAACATAGCAGGGATCAGGTCAACTCCGAGCGAAACGGCTATTTCAGGATGGACATCGACATCCACTTTGCCGATGATGATATCATTTCTTGCTGCGGCAATCTCGTCGAGTACCGGAGCAAGTTTCTGGCACGGCCCGCACCACTTTGCCCAGAAATCGATCAATACCATTTTTTCACTCTGACCGACGAGTTTATCAAAAGATGCTTTGTCAAGATGCAATACTTCCATTTTTATTTCTCCTTGTAGTAAAGTTTACAATAACAAAATCCCTCAAATTCGGGATCGGCAATCTGATTTTGAAATTCCTGACAAATGCAGATGTTTTCCGGTTTCCGCTGCAATCGGCAGGGGCAATAACCATCTTTTTTTACCAGAGCAGCTTTGATTTTTTCCACCAGTGCGGCATCCGGATTGAGTTTAACATTTTCCGGTAACTTGTATTCCATAAAACACCTCTTTTATATGCGAATCAGGTCTCTTTTACGAATATAACACAACTTGCTCTTTTTATCAAGATAAAAAAGCACCGCCGCCGGATTTTTTTCCGGAAGCGGTGCAGTTTTGATTGCCAGAAGGTTGTTACCTTATTTTTTATTTTCGTCAACAGCCTGCAATTCGCGCTTGTCCGCCAGCGACATACAGCCGTCAACCATACCGTTGTCAAGGTGATTGACACCTTTTTTCTTGCGTTCAGCCAGATCACGGAATAGCGCTACTGTATCTGTAAATCCGCCGCAAGTGAACCAGACGGTCGAAATCGCCGCCACGATAGCGGGCACAATCAAAGACACTACCAGGAAGTAGCTGCCCCACCAGGATTCTTTCCACAGACCGAAAGCATTCAATATGCACACCAGCAGGAAGCAGATGAAAAACTGCCAGATGATCGCATAGATAAAAGCACCCCAGGCAATAGCCTTGTCGGTTTTTGTATATTCTGAATCAATACCGATAAGCGTACCGAAAATACCTTTGATACTCCAATCGCGTTTGACGATTTCTTTACCTTCGAGGTTGTATTTGCCGCGGTGCAGCATACGATCGAGATTAAAGGGTTTCTTGTAGGTCAGAGCCGACACGACCAGATACACGACAAGTGAAGTCATCATCGCCAGGAAGTAGATTTCATAACTGGAGATCGGAAATTTGAGATGGCTCATTTCCCAAACCACCCACGGATGAAAAGGTCCGGAAACAGTTTCCAGGAATTTGCCGACAGCAGCGACATAACCATTGCTTTCCAACCAGGGGTAGATTATCGGAGCCCAGGTACGCTGACAGATAAGCCCCACCAAATTCAATCCCATACCGCTCAACAGCGATGCCCAGGCTCCGGCGGTGGTACCGAAACGGCTGTAAAGTCCGAAAACAAGCATCGGTCCGCAACCGGCAAGCCAGAGACCGAACATAATATTGACAAAAAGTTCAATATAATCCAACTGTGCCATAAAATAAGATCCGAGCAAATAAACTACACCGACCAGCACAGTGAACCATTTAAGCAATTTAATGTGCAGTTCAGGAGAGAGTTTCTCGGCCTTACAAAACGGCACTATACAATCCTGCACCAAAGTGGAACTTGATGCAAAGATACGGCTATCGTCAGTGGAAAGAATAAGCAGCACGATCAGCAATGCAAACAATCCGACAACACCTACCGGCAGCAAATTACGCAGAGTCATCGGGAACATCAACTGACGGAAAATCGTCATAAACTGCTGTGTTTTATAACTAGCCTGGCCTTTGTCACTGCTGATTTCACCAAAGGTCTTTTCAGCTTCGGCAAAATAAGGATTATCCAGAGTATTTTTCTGAGAAAGCGGTGCATCCACTCCGACAGTGTGATTATGAGCGGGGATCGCATTGATCCTGGCCATAAATCTCTGCTGATCAGCAGGATCAGTCATCATTTCCTCTGAAACCTTACGGGAAATTTCACTGCGGATCTCTTTGGCTTCTACAGCATAATTTTTATGATTGAGCACCACGATGATCCCCATGGCAACCACAATATAAAACACCACGGTCAAAATGGTACGCCAGTTGGAAAGCACCTGAGCCATTTTACCTTCGTGGGCAGTTTTGGCAGAGTTGCTCGCGCCGGTAATACCGCTGATACGATGCATACCGGCGTTTACAAAAGTAACAATCAAAATGAACAAATTGAAATCACGCAGACCTGAAATATCAAAAGGATTGATAAAACTTTCGCCGGGGATACGGTCACTCATTACCGGCACGATTTCGGTGGACCAGTCGAATTTGCAGAGTGCAAGGATGATAACAAGCAAAACCAGCGGCATGGAAAAGAGACACTGAATGGTATCGGTAATGAGGATAGACAACTGTCCGGCAGTCAGGATGAGGGTTATCGCCAACACCAGTGTCAACACAACCACGATCATAAATGTAGGACACATCCATCCAAAAATATTGACCTGCTGCGGCAAATCAAGAAAGGCGATAAAAAAGCGTGCTGCCAATGCCGGCATAATGATATTTGCCATGATTTCAGCAATAGTCCTGACAAAACAGGAAAAAATACGCAAACTGCGGCTGTAACGCATTTCCACGAACTGCCCCATACTCATTGCACCGGTTTCACGGAAGCGATAGTTGCAGTATCCGAGCAAGCCAAGCATAATGGTCAGCGGGAAAACCATACCATTCCAGAATGAAAGAGCAAAACCGGTTTTGTAGTATCTTTCGCAGTAAGAAATAATCGTAACCAAGCCCATCGACGCAACAAGGTCACCGGTCGTAAGCAAATAACGCTGTGCCACCCTGCCGCAGACCAGAAAATCAGAAACCCCTGTGACATAGCGGCGGCTGAAAAACCCCATAAACATAATAAATGCCGTCGGGATTATGACAATCAACCAATCGATATAACTCATTGCGAAAACTCCTTTTTTGTATTGTAAAACCGACTAATTAACTGAAAAGTTTACTTACTATACACCTGAAACAACTTTTTTGCAAATAATTATTAAGCCTGCACCCCCTGTTTCTTGAAAAAAAATAACTGGAATGATATTTTATACAGCAATGGATATAAACCTTATTTAACCTTAAATCAAAAGGAAAACAATGACCACTCTAATCATTGCCTCTCTGATGGCTCTTTCTGTATCATTTCTCTGCTCTCTTATGGAAGCTGCCATTTTGAGTTTAAACCCCGGCAAACTTGCCCGGCTGCAAAAAAAACACCCCAGATCCGGTGAAATCATTGAGAATTTAAAAAAAGATATAGAGAAACCTATAGCGGTGATCCTTATCATCAATACTGCTGCCCATACTTTCGGAGCATCCATTGCCGGTGGTAAATTCGGCGAATTATACGGTACGGAAAAAGTATGGTTATTTTCTCTTATTTTTACGGTACTTATGGTGCAGTACACCGAGATACTGCCCAAAACCATCGGAGTGCGTTTCAATCTCTTTATCCTCGCCTGCTCTGCCAAACTGCTGTATGCGGCCAGTATAATCTTTTCTCCGCTGGTCAAACTGATCCACCTGGTGAACCGTCCTTTTGAATTTGAAGAAAAAAGCGACGAGGATGCCGAGCCGGAAACACTGGAAGAACTCGACGCTCTCGCGGAAGCCGCCCTCGAAGAAGATCATATCACTCCGGTACAGGAACAGGCGATCAAACAGATACCCGACCTCAAAGACGATCCGGTCACAGACATTATGATCCCGGAAAACGATATTACCTGGTTCGATACTTCCATGAGCCGCGATGAAGTTATCGCCGTCGCTGACCGCGACCGCCACGCCCGCTATCCGGTGAGGGATAAATCAGGTAAATGCATCGGCATACTGGAATTGCGTTCCATTCTCTTTTCCCCCGGCAGAGATTGGAAAACTCTGTTGCGTCCGGTAACGATCGTACCGGCTGAACTTACTTTGCTGCCGATTGCAGAAAATCTCAACGTGTGGGATTCAAAACTCATTCTCGTCAGAGACAAAAAAAGCAAAATCATCGGTATGCTGACCACTAACGACCTGCTGATGAGTATATTTTCACCGGAAAACCACGACTGATTAACTCTGCAACGCTGTTTTTTGGCAAAAAATCCATATATTTGGCATTTTTTCCATTGCTATATTTCTACCACAGGTTATATTTATTGTTGTACTGTCCGGCTGTATGTGCCGGATGCAAACCAAATTTAACGGGGTGAAAAATGGAAAAAGTCAAAATCGGTTTGATCGGTCTGGGATTTATGGGCACGACCCATTTCGGTATCTACCAGGCTCTTGCCAACGCTGAAATCACTGCCATTGCAGAAATTGACGCTGACAAACGCAGCGGAGATATCAGCAAAGTTTCCGGAAATCTGGAAAACGGAGCAGGCGCAAAACTTGATATGAGCAGTATCAAAGCATACGACAATGCTCTTGATCTGATCGCTGATCCCGACATTGATGTCGTTGACATCTGCATCCCGACTCCGTTTCACGCAGATTTGATCGTTGCCGCCCTCGCCGCCGGTAAACACGTATTCTGCGAAAAACCCCTCTGCCTTGACAAAACTGAATTGGAAAAAATCACCAAAGCAGTCAGAGGATCCGGCAAATACTTCAACCTCGGTATGTGCGTCAGAGCGTGGCCCGAATACCGTCACGCCTACGAATACTACAAATCCGGTAAAGCCGGTGCTGTCCGCAGTGCCACTTTTAAACGCATTTCCCCCTCTGTTGACGGCAACGGCTGGGAAAACTGGTATATGAAAGAGGCGATGAGCCGCGGAGCGATCCTTGACCTGCATATGCACGATGCCGATTTGGTGCGTTACTTTTTCGGCAGACCAAAAAGCCTCAATGCTTTCGGCGTCCGCGGTGTCACCAGCGACAATGGTATTGACCACTGCATTTGCATCTACGATTACAGCGACGGCTCTCTGATTTCCGCCGAAGGCGGCTGGGCTCCTGCCAAAGGCGCGGCTTTTGAAATGAGCTTCACCATCGTCTGCGAAAAAGCTACTCTCAAAATGGACAGCACCGGATATCATGTTTTTGAAACCAACGGCAATGTCATCACTCCGGAAATGCCCGCAGATCTGCCCACCGGCTGGCATCAGGAACTTGCCTATTTTGTTGACTGCGTGCAAAAAGGCGTCACTCCTGACAAATACCAGAATATAGCTGAAATCGAAGATTCCTACCGGATGCTTCTTGCCGAAATCGAATCCATTGACACCAAAAAAACTGTGGAGGTAAAATATGTATAAGGCTCTCAATTACTGGGTTTTCGGTGGCTTCACCGGCGAAAAAACTCCCTTTGAATTCATTGACTTTGCCGCAGAAAACGGCCTTGACGGTATCGAACTTACCGTCGGAGATGCCATCAATGTCGATATTTCCGAAGCAGAATGCCGTAAAATCGCGGAATACGCCAAAGAAAAAAATGTGGCTCTGCGTACTCTTGCCACCGGCGCCTACGGAGATGTTTCCCTCGGTGCGGCGGATGAAACAGAAAGAGTCAACGCCATTGAATTCACCAAAAAATATATTCAGATCGCAAACTGGATGGGAGTCCCCACCATTCTTGTCGTCCCCGGCAGTACCTTTGTGGCATGGAATCCCGCCCGTCCGGTAGTTTCCTACAAAACCACTTGGGAAAACTCCACCAAATCACTCAAAGAATTACTGCCGCTGGCAGAGTCCCTCGGAGTAACGATCGCTCTGGAAAACGTCTGGACAAGATTCCTTATTTCTCCTATGGAATGGAAACTTTTCCTCGACCAGTTTGATTCTGAAAACATCGGTATGTACTTTGATGTCGGCAACTGCGCCCTTTACTGCAAAGGCGTGGATTATGTTGAGATCCTCGGCAAACGCATCAAAGCCATCCACCTGAAAAACTTCCGCGGCGAAGACTGCGGCGGTGTCCTCCACGGATTCGGCGACGACCTGCTGGATGGAGAAGTTGAGTTTGAAAAGATTTTTGCAGCTCTGGAAAAAATCGGATACGAAGGTGCATTCACGGTTGAGATGATTCCCTTCTCCCGTCTGCCCGATCTGGTGCTGCCGGATAACGATCTCGCCCAGAAAATGGTCGAACAGGTCAAAACCTTCTAACCGGCAGGATAACTATGGAAATCGGCGTACTTGCACAACGTTTTAAATTGCCCTGGCAGGATGCAGTGGCGATAGCAGCATTGACCGGTGTCACGGGAGTACAATTTTACTCCCGTACACCGTTTGAAGATTTGCTGCTGCTCACAGCTGCACAGCGGCGGCAGGCGGTGGCATACTGCGCCGATTTCAATATAAAAATCTTTTCCATCTGCGGTGAAGTCGGCGGTTTCGGTTTCCGCGAAGCAGAAAAAAATCCCGCCAACATCGAACGCACCAAACGCAACATCGACCTCGCACTTGATCTCGGTTGCAATATCGTAACCAGTCATATCGGAGTCATCCAGACTTTTCCCGGGTCTGAATTGCGGCGTAACCAGCTGAATTCCCTGCGTGAGATCGGCGAATATGCGGCTTCCTGCGGAGCGTATTTTGCCATTGAGACCGGACCGGAAAGAGGCCATATCCTGCGGGATTTCCTCGATGAATTATCTGCCCCCGGCATTGGTATAAATCTTGACCCCGGCAATATGGCAATGGTAACCGGCGAAGCACCGCAGGATACTGTTGCCGCACTGGCTCCTTTTATTGTGCATACCCATATAAAAGACGGCATACACCTGCAGGACTGCGATCCGGAAAGGATCTACCGCTCCTTTGCCACCGGCGGTATCAAGCAGTTGATTGCCGAAACCGGAGAACTTTTCAAGGAAACCGAAGTCGGTGCCGGCGATATCGACTGGGACAAATACATAACGGCACTCAAAACTGCCGGATTTGACGGCGCGATGGTCATCGAAAGAGAAAACAGTGAAAAATCTTTTGAAGAGGTCTGCGAATGTGTCCAATTCATCCGCCGGAAATTGAATCACCTGCTGTAAAAAATCTTTTCCCGAAAACTTCTGTTGCCGGAGAAAACGCACTGACAATGCTGCTTTCTCCGGAGGTACGCTCTCTGCTTGATCACCTCTCTACCGCATTTCAGGCAAGGGCGGTTTTTTTTGATGCCAACGGAAATCAACTTTTGCGGGGCAGAGAACTGGATAATTGCCGCTACTGTAAAATGCTGCAGGAATGTCCCAGTGACAGAGAACGCTGTTTCCAACTGGATTCCGAGCAGCGCCGTCAAGCCCGCCAGACCGGAAAAATGATTGTATATACCTGCCACGCCAATCTGACAGAAGCCATTGCTCCAGTTATGATAAAAGACAAGTGTGCCGGATTTGTAATGATAGGTCAGTTCCGTATTGCCGGATCAAAACCGCCGGAAAACCTGCCGTCATATGTGGCAAAAGCCTTTTATGAAATACCGGAGATCCAGGAGGAGAAACTTGAAGCCCAACTGGCACTTTTCCGCGATCTGGTAACTTATATTGCTTACCGGGAATTTATTATGCTGCCGGTTTTGAGCAAATATGAACTTCTGATGCGTTACATCGATAATCACCTGACAGAAGATGTTACACTGCCGAAAGCGGCGGCGGCAGTGGGGATGAGCGTTTCCGGACTGACCGGATATCTGCGTAAAAATTTCAACACTTCATTCAAAACAATTCTTATCTCCAAAAGAATCGATCTGGCGGCAGATATTCTGCGCCGCTCCCCTACACTTTCGATAGCAGAGGTGGCGGCTCTTGCCGGATATGATGATGAATTTTATTTTTCGCGGACATTCCGCAAAATCAAAAAGATATCTCCGGGCAAATACCGGACAGTTGCTGCACAATGATTTTGCTTTGCTGCTGATTTGAATTTTTATATATTCGATAGTATATTAAAAAATAGTTTGTAGAGCAAACGAAACAACATCTATTTATGAAAAGAACATTAATTTTTATTGTGGTAGTAATTGCAAGTATGCTAAATGCAGCCACAGACACGTTTCCGGTCCACCAAGGCAACAACGCTCCCAGTCTGCTTCCTAAAGGAAAAAAATGGAAATTGGTATGGAGTGACGAATTCAATGGCAATGAACTTGACCGCAGCAAATGGGGTTTCAGGCTTTATTTCTGGGGCAAGCGCTTCAAAGCTTTTTCAGACAAGGGTGTAGAAGTCAGCAATGGTACACTCAAACTGCATCTCGTAAAAAATCCTGATGGATCATATTGCTCTGCTCATTTGCAGACAGGATCTCTTACTTTTGACATCCCCAAAGACACACCAGAGAGGAAATTCTGGCCTTTCGGCAAACATGTTGAACCGACATTTATGCACCGTTTCGGATACTACGAAGTAAGATGCAAGCTGCCAAAATATGACGGTTGGCACTCCGCTTTCTGGCTGCAGGCTCCCGGTATCGGTTCCCATCCCGACCCCCGCTATGCCGGAGTTGAGGTGGATATCATGGAAAATTATAATTACTTCATTGGAAACAAAATTGTCGGCGGCCCGATTTGGGGCGGCTACGGTAACAATAATAAACGCAGTGGACACTTTCAGTGGCCGCATCACGAAACCGATGACAAATGGCATTATTACGGCGTCGACTGGAAAGTAGATGGTTATGATTTTTATATCGACGGCAAACTGGTCGGCAGTACCACTATTCACAAAGACAAAGTAGCTCCGGTTTACGACAGCGACGGTAAGCCTTGTGGGGGAACGCTTTACGGTGCAGTCTCTCACGTAGAGCAATTTATCCTGCTTTCCACAGAAGTTCATGGCTACCGTGCAGGAGACACCCATGACCCCCTCTTGGACAAAGCTGTTTTGCCAGATTACTTTGAAATAGATCACGTCAGGGTATATGATGATATAAATCTGAATTTTGAAAATCTTGCCGGCAGCTCGGATTTCAGCAACATCAAGCAGGATGAGCCGGATATGTTTGACGGCAAAAAGCAATGAATTCAGCAATAAACAAAGAGACGGTCAAGCGACCGTCTCTTTTTTACACTCAATATCAATCAAAAAAATTTTTGCTAAAATTGACAAAAATCATCACCGGAAAGAGGCCGTTTTTATTGATATTGATCAATCCCAGCTGAAAGATGGCATCATTTTCACCGTTATTGATAAAACCGATCTGCACTCCTTTTCTGGCGGACTGATTGTAAAATCCCCACTGCAAAGCGATGTCGCCATCCTGACCGTCGTGGATATTCACAAAGGCAAGCTGCATACCTTCAAGGCGTGCGGCATAGTTGAAACCGAGAAAGGCGAAACTGAAACCTTCCATTTTTCCGATATGATTACCGCACAGAGCAAGCGAAGCCCCCTCTGTTTCGGAATTTTTTATAACGGGAAGCCCCAGTCCGATACCTTCGATCTTAGACTTATTGCTGTCAAACCAGATCCCGACACCGGCACCCTCATCAGCAAAGAGAGCGAAGGCAAAAATAAAAGCAAAAACAATTGCAAATTTTTTCATTTGTTACCCCTTGTTGCAAAAAAAATGCCGATTGCGGCGAGGCAAACCGGCATTCGTGATATTCATATGCGATTACTTGACGATGAAACCGTCGCCATAAACGCCGCTTTCGATGGAAAGACCGAAGAAAGTGTTGTAATAAACAGTTTTGCTGCGTTCTCCGCTTTTCGGAGTGCGCAGGGAACCGCAACCGGTAACAGCACAGACCATCAACGCGGCGACAGCAAGAAGCATAAGTTTTTTCATAGTAATTCTCCTTTTTTCTACTTGCCGGATCAACCCGGCCTACAGATAACGTAACATCGTTTTTTCAAAAATCAAGCGATTCTTGAAAAATTTCATCAATATCCGGGTAAAATATTATTTCCCCTTGACTTCAATCACTGTCACCAGCGGGATATGGTCAGATGCAACTTTTTCGTCAACCGGATAATGTTTCTTTATTGTAATGGCAGTATCATTTTTTCTGACGGCAAAATAATCCAGTACCCTCTTGGGTTTGGGTGCGGGGAAAGAGGGATTGTTTCCGGCAAAAATCCAGCCTTTAGCCAACATATGTTTAATGGGAGCAGAATTCCACTCACTATTGAGATCGCCGATAATAACTACCGGCTGATCTTTGACCTCTTGGTCGATGATTTCAAAAACACGGTCAAGTGATTGGATACGGATTTTTTCGATTTCGGGCACTTGCTGGTAACTCAAATGGGTACCCAGCACATAAAAGGGCTGTTTGGCTTCGATACGCCAGAGCGTGCATGCTCTTGTTTCATCCGGTGCGTGAGGAACAAACCAGGTTCTGACCGGAGTCACACGATAACGGGAAAGGATGGCGTTGCCATACAAGCCCTCCGGCGGCAATATCCGGGCGCCGCCGAATGAACTGAACATACCGGTCAGAAGCCCCAATTCTTTAGCCTGATCGGCACATCCTGTACGCGGGCAGTTTTTGTCCACTTCGTTGAGCACCACTATATCAGGATCGTGCTCCAATATAACTTCTGCCTGGCGGAGCAGATTGTACCTGCCGTGCATATCGATACCGATGTGGATATTCCACTGCATAATTGTAAATTCCTGTGCCGTAACAGCAATACAGCAAACAACTGCGGCAAACATCAAAAACTTTTTCATAAAAAACTCTCCTTTATTTTAATTGAAAGATATCCACACCAAGGATATCAAAAGCCAATGTCCATGCGACAGGAGCGTTTGTCCAGCCGGTATAAATACTGCCGGCACCCCCCTCGGAACAATTTCCGCCGCCCCACCAGCCGGATTCAAGATCGGACATCCCTCTCCAGCAGCCGTGGAGATGTTTTTCACTGCTTTTATCCTGAATTTTTTTCAACAATGCAAGCAGTTTTTTTCCGGTGTTTCTGGCATCTGCATCGAAACTTGACTGCAATGCCAACACCGCCCAGTTAACGGTGTAGATCGTATCGACCAGATGTTTGCCGATCGGAGCTTCGCGATGCTCTGCCGGCAAATTTCCGGCAGAAGATATTTTACCGCACAAAATACGGGACAATTCCTGCGACAAACGCAAAGCATTTTCATTTCCGGTAAAACGGTATATGCCATTGGCACTCAAAAGAGCGTAACTTTGCTCGGAAGAATTGAATTTATCAGCATATTGCTGCATATATCCGGTATATTTTTTGATATAGAGGTCGTACTTTTCTCTTGCATCATTTTCTGTTTCATCGGCAAAAGCCCGGCTCAATGCCATTGCCGTTAACCCGCCCCAGTGCGGCAAAGAGAGAAATCCTGTCCAACCCCCCGTTGCATCGTACCACGACTGCTCCGGCGGCATTTCCATTTTTTCAGGCAAAAGTGTCAAAGCGGCATCTGCCATACAGCGGCTCAATTCCAGTGCCCAATACTTCATATCATATCTGGCATCTAATTCTGGATAAAGTTCTGCGACAGTCAGTGCAATAAAAATACACCAGGCATTATCATCAAACCAGACACAGGAATCCCGGCGGATATGCGACCAGTTCCATGATCCGGTCGGATAGCGTTTCGCACCGCGGCAGAGCAAGCCGCTGCGGAAATAGAGGAAATCAAAGATGTTTACCGCTGTATCATAAAATCTCTTTTCTTTCAATGCCATACTTGCGGCGAGATACATAAAAGCGGCTTCAAAATTGCAATCGGCGCGACGCTGCTCAATCACGCTGTAACCGGGAAAATCGGTGTAGGCAGGAAATTCCATCCGGATTTTTTCAACGGCAGAGTTATCTGCGGTCAGGACGATCCTCTCAGCAACACCCCAAAGACCGTTATCAGGGATCATTACGCCGGATCTTTCAAACCATTGCAGGTTTTTCAACAAGGATGATTTACTCATAGTCAACTTAATTTAACAAAAAAAGTGTTTTGAAAGAAATATATCACTTGTCAAAAATAAAAACAAGCGGATTGTCAATAAAAACCGGAAATATTTTGTTGCATATATGCATTTTGTGAATTATATTTACTGCAGCAAAAACAAGGAATATGTGTTATGGCTTATCCCATTGAAAATAAATTGGTAATTGCAGTGGCATCAAGTGCATTATTTCAACTTGATGAAGCTGACCGGGTGTTCCGCAACGACGGTGTCAGAGCCTACCGCGACTATCAGCTCGCCCACGAAAAAGATGTGCTTGCACCCGGAATAGCTTTCCCTTTTATCAGAAGATTTCTGGAACTCAATAAACTTTTTCCGGAAAAGCAACCGGTTGAAGTCGTTCTTTTAAGCCGCAACGATTCCGACACCGGGATGCGGGTTTTCAACTCTATTGAGCATTACAATCTCGGTATTGTCAGAGCCGCTTTTACCCGCGGTGATTCGCCATTCCGCTATATCCCGGCGTACAATGTTTCACTTTTTCTCTCGGCAAACAGCGATGATGTCAGTGAAGCTATCGGCAAGGGTCATCCAGCCGGACTGGTGCTGCCGAGTACCGCCGACGACAATGCGGAAGACACCGGACTCCGGGTGGCATTTGATTTCGATGGAGTAATCGCCGACGACAGCGCTGAAAAAATCTATCAGCAGCAGGGAATTACCGCTTTTTACAACTCCGAAACTGCCAATGCCGAAAAAGCGATCGCGCCCGGCCCGCTGGGGACTCTTTTCCGCAAACTGGGCAATTTGCGTCAGTTGGAAGATGAGAGAGAAGAAAAAGACCGCAGTTACAAGCGGTTTCTCAAAACTTCGATCATCACAGCGAGAAACGCTCCGGCTCACCGCCGGGTGGTAAGTACATTGCGTTCGTGGAATATTTCTGTGGATGAAACCCACTTCCTCGGCGGGATGGATAAAGGCCGGATATTGCAGATTTTGCGACCGCATATCTTTTTTGACGACCAGCGGCATCCGCATTTGGATGCGGCAAAAGACTTTTCGCCATCTGTCCACATCCCTTTTGGCACAGCAGGCAAATAAAACACGGGGAGATATATGAATAAATTGAATTGGTTGTTGTCGCTTATTACGGCTGCAAATTCTACTTTTGCAGGCAAAATCTTTTATGAAAGTACTTTCGCTGAAAACAACTGGGATCAGTCTTTATGGCAGGAATATAAAAGTTGGCGCTGGCAGAAAAGTTGCGGCTGGCAACAGCGAAACAATCATATCGAAAACACCACGCCTTCCGATGCCACGCAGGAAGAAATGCAGGGCAAAAGAGCCGCAGATGCATACTCCACTTTGCTGCTTAAATCCCCCCTGCCGACAGACAAATTGACCGTAACAAGCGAAATGGAATTTGACTACCGTATGGCACCGGGATTAATTTTTACCATCACTTCTCCTGAAAGGATCTCTGACGGGAGAATGGAACTGCGGGAACATCTGGAAATCATCCTTTTTGATGAGGGAATAAACATTTGGCATCATTTTTTTGAAAATGGCAAACAAAAATACAAACTTGCCGGATTTCTGCGGACTCCTTTTGCCCCCAAAACACGCTGCAGGATCGTTGCGGAATTCGACAAACTCAGTTACGGACAGATGCTGACAGTACAAATGGGGGAACATCGTTTTGGTTGTCTTCTGCCCGAATTACCGGAAAAAATCCAAGCCGGTATCGTCGGCTGTGAAGGCATCAACCGCTTTTATGATTTCGGAGCATTTTCCCGCTGAAGATCAACTTGAATCAAAAATCCGTTTTGATTTGACCTTTTACTATCGACATCTCTGCGGCAGAGAAGATTTCTGCGGCTTTGCCAGTCTGGCGGGACAACATTCTTTTCTGCCGCCGTACAGATTTTTTAGAACTGCCCAAAGGAATGTTGCCGCCCCGGGCCAAAAGGCGTGCAAAAGTCCGGTCAATGATGTCTGACAAATCTTTTAAGCCATAGACATCGACCAGTACAAAACATTTTTCGCTCTGCAAATAAAGTACATTACCGGCGTGAAAATCCGCGATATAAAATCCGGAATGAATGATTTCGTTGATAAATTTGCCCCACTTGACCAAAAATTCTGCGTCGATGCATTCCCCGTTTGCGGAAAGATTCCGGATATACTGCAATACAGTAATTGAATCCGGGACTTCTTTAGTTATCAGTATGGATTTTGCTCCGCAACTGCCGTATCCGACAGCTTCCACGACCGGCAAACCGGCGGTTTGCAAACGGCGGATCGCTATGAATTCTTTTTTTGCTCTGGGATAAAAAGTATATTTCAGCCGTTTAAGCAAAGAGCGTTGCTCCGGTTTTTGATACTTGAAAAAATAACCGTCGATTTTGTATACCAGAGAAAAAGGAGATTCCTGTACTATTTCAGCGTCTGCCGGAATCGTTTCAGGAGCAGAAAACCGGATATC
>JAZONW010000102.1:0-3036 GCA_045654745.1 Victivallaceae bacterium
AAATCGACAAACATCAATCCGAACTTGCCAAAGTTACTCAATGCGGCATCGGGGTTGCGGATTGGCAAAAACGCAACGAAACCGGCTATTCTATCAACAAAGAGCCGGTGAAAAGTTTCTGCAAAGTCAATATAAAAATTGACATGGAAAAATACCGAGCACCGGCAGAAGCGAAAAAATATCTTGCTGAACTCCGCAAAACGCAGGCAGATAAATTCATCGCCACAGAAAAATTGCTTGAACTAAAACCGCAGCGGATCGCATATAACTGGGTCGAACCGGGCAAAACTGTTGCCAGTCTGCTGCTGCCGGACTTGGAATCTTTCCGGACCGCCGCTCATTTGCGGGTTCTGAAAATCCGTGCCAATGGCGCAGACAAAAACGTGGTTGCCCGATGCAATCAGGATTTATTGCAATTCCGCCAATGGTGTTTGCATAACGAAACTCTGATCGGGAAACTGGTTGCTGGAACTGTGGACAATTCCCGTTTGTACGCATTGAGTTATGCGATGGCAAGCGGTGTTTACAGCAAAGCGGAAATAATAGAACTCATTGGAGAATCTCCTGATTGGAGCAAGCAATATTCCGAAACATTCGCCAGCGAACACGCTATGACGGAAGAATTTGTAAATTGCCTTAAGAATGCATCAGCAGAGAATATTCAAAGTTTGGAAATTTCCTCCGTGCCAAAAACGTTTTGGAAATTTTATCAAAAATTTGCTCCATTGTTTGTAAAAACAAATATCAAACGGGATCATCTTTTTACGTTGAATTATTACCTAAAAATCAACTCACTGCTTTACCGGGATGAACTTTCCGGTCTGGAAAAAAGAAAATTGGCATATTTGAATAAAGATTATCTTGGAGCAGAGTTCTTCATATCTTCAGCGGTTGTGATTCCGGCTTTAAGCAATCTTCTGGTGCGGCTCGACCGGACGCGCGATGTCCGCCAGATGGCACTCCTTGCCGCCGAGGTTATGGAGTACCGGAAACAAAACGGGAAACTACCGGAAGATCTCTCTTTTCTCCCCCAGATACCGCTGTCAAAGTTGGATCACAAACCTTTGATGTATGAGAAAACGAAAAACGATTTCCGGATTTTCAGCCACACCGATAAAGGCGAAAAGCCCGATAAAAAAGATACCCGATATTCTTACCGGGTACGTTTGGCTGGTCAAAATACTCCGGAATAAACCGGATTGAATTGTGCAAAGGTCGTTAAGTTTTTTACTGAATGGTAATTTGAGCGGAGAAGTGATTTCATATACCGCATGATAAAGAGAAAGTCCGCCCCATCCCACACCTGGAAAGAGTCAGCAAAGTTATTTTTCCGGAATGCACATAATCAGGCAGTTATTTTCAAGCCGGATAAACCGGCACAAAAGAAAAACAATGCACAACTCCAAGCCGCCAGAGCTAATGTTGTATCAGGGCACTGTCTGCTTTTTTTCTTAAAACTGAACGCCAGGGCAGTTAATATAAATGCTGGAACTGCAAACAACAGCAACAGCCCGCCACAGAACCGTCCAATATCATATTCAAGAACTTCCTGCAAATTTTCCCTTGTAAGCATAAATACGATCCAGACCAGAAAAGATAATTGAGTGAATATTCCTGAAATGCCGATCTGCAAGAATCCCGGGGCTGAGACTTTATACTTATTGCGACACAGGATCAGCCAAGGCAGAAAAATGACAGACTCCCATATCAAAAATATGACAATCCGGCACCAATTTTCCATAAAAGGCAAAGACAATACGATGGAAGACCCAATCAGACTCCAGAATACAGTTCCCCCTGAAGTCAGGAGTGTATAGAAAACTCCCGGCATTCCATTATTTCTAAAGCCGCAACAAACTGTCACTATCCCCAAGAGTATAGTGGCAAAAAAGCAGCATATTGTAAAAATAAGCATCATTTAAATAAAATACACCGTTAAAAATTTTTTTCAATGTCCTCTCAAAAATTTTTCAAGATTTATTGCTTTTTACGTTTTTTCTGTATTTTCTGAACATTTCATCAATATTTTTCTGGATATTCTCGATGGGATCTTCCGTTAAAAATAACTTCCTGCCCGGTTGCCTTGGAATGATATTTTACATTGTCTTTTTGTCCTTTATTCCGGTGATACAAATTCTGACTATCAGGTGCTCGCACAAATTCTCGCCGTTTCAAGGCACAAAAAAAGCAGCTCTTTGAGCTGCTTGGAAATTATGGTGGGCGTAGTAGAACTCGAATCTACGACCTTCACGATGTCAACGTGACGCTCTAACCAACTGAGCTATACGCCCTCTTTTAAGGTATCATCTCTTGTGATGATGCTATAATATACACCGTATTCATAATGTTGTCAAGTTGAAAATCGACTTTTTTTGAAATTTTATGCTATTTACCCCCAATACACCTCTTGAAGACAGCGGCTCTTGCGTTCCAGCAGATAGGAACAAGCCGGGAGGGAGAGTGCGTCAAGTTTCTCCCGAAATTCCGGAGTGCCGACATTTTTCAGCAAACCGGCATAATATTTGAATTCACACTTTGGCTGCCGAGAAACGATAGCGTTGCAAATAACTTTTTGCAGGCGTTTGATTTCAGAAGCGGTCAACTTGATATGTTTCAAACGCACCAACAGTTTGCTTTTTATGTATCCGCTGCGATAATAATAGGGATCGAATTCCAGAAATTTTATGGCAGATTCTTTTGCATCGGCATCGCCAGCAGAAAGTGCGGCGAGAAAGGTTTGATTTTCAAAAAAATAAAACTTTGTCTCCGGATAACCGAAGCCGGAAAACTCTTTCCAATCCTTGACCGCCTTTTCCCAACGTTCTATATCTTCCATTTTCCCGGTACGCAAACGCACATCACTCAATTCGTGAGCCAGTTTATGCATACGGTTCAATTCAGCGACCTTTGCGGTAAAATTTGTAAAGTCGAACTTCATTTGCGTTTCCTCTATTTCCAGTGAAATGCGGGGATCGCCAATATCCCGCCGGTGCAGGTATATACGAGCGACAAAGGAAAGTCCAGCAGGAACATACA
>JAZONW010000103.1:0-3718 GCA_045654745.1 Victivallaceae bacterium
CATTCCGCCGGAGTTAGACCGCAAAAAAGTTTCTATTGTTTACGCCAGCGAAGCAGATGTCCTGAATGTGGCAATGTTCGGAATGACTGCTCAGGAGTGGAGAGATGACAATCCGGATAAAAAAGGCAATATCCGCGATTATGCCTCGATCAATGAGCTGATCTGTCTTTCCAACCTTGAAAGCCTGAATTCGGTTTTTATCAACGACGGCGTGCCTCAGTCAGAACGGCTCCTCAAATTAAACAAGGTTGCGATTTCTCAGATGAAAATTTTGTCAGAAGTAACCGATAGAACAATTTTTTTACCGGACCAGAAGGAAATCTAAATAGCAATTTAGCGGAGGGAATATATTATGAAAGAATGGATAAAAAATGGTCTTAAAAAAGCATTAACATGGATAATTCTTGTAATTTTAGCAGGCGTTATTTGGGAATTATTTCGTCCAATTTATACAGCTGCAATTGCGGTGATAGGACAAACGGGAAATTATTTTGTCAATTTGTATTATGCTGTTGCGGCAGCAATGTCACTTCCTGATTTTATCGGAATTGGGGCAAGTTGTATTGTTGGTGTCGGACTTGGCTGTTATTTTTCGTTCTTGCATGGCAACTTAAAATTTATGAAGCGAATAGAGCGCGGAACTCAACAGGATTTACCAGATACAGAAAAACTTTTGAAAAAAATCAAATTTCTTATGGGGATTTCTGTAATTATGATCGCGATATTTTTTATCTCATTTCATATCTATATATTATCCTCTTTTATGCTGAAAAATCGTTTTGATCGAAAAATGGTGATTATGCAAGCCGTGATTCCAGAAGAACAGGTTAATGAACTGAATGCTCGTTGGGGTTTGATGCGATCCAAGCAAGATTATGACAGGCTGATGAATGATATAAAAAAACTTGAGGATCTTCAAAAAGACCGTCTTGAAAAATTATCGGCAGGGGAGTAATATTTTATGTCCTATACAGAAGCAAATTATGAAAATGCGGTGATCCAGCTGATAGAACAGCTCGGATATACCCATGTTTACGGACCGGACGTTGTTCGGGACTATACCGATCCATTGTATTCGGAAGTTTTGGAAGGATCTCTGATTGCAGTCAATCCGGGCGTTCCGCAAGCGGCGATCAATGAAGCCTTGTTCAAACTCCGCAACATTGAAAACGGCAAGTTGGAACAGCGGAATATCATTTTTACGGATTATCTGCAAAATGGTATTGAGGTAGCCTATTTCCATAACGGTGAG
Source organism: Victivallaceae bacterium (assembly GCA_045654745.1). Lineage (GTDB taxonomy): Bacteria > Verrucomicrobiota > Lentisphaeria > Victivallales > Victivallaceae > UBA1784. Next base: position 1,253 of record JAZONW010000103.1, read on the forward strand.
CAGAAATATGAGCGTGTCCACCTGATCGACTATGCCCATATTGACCGCAACAGTTTTATTGTTGCCAATCAGTGGACCTTTCAGGAACACTCCGAAAAACGCCCCGATGTGGTGATTTTTGTCAATGGTCTGCCGCTGGTCGTTATTGAACTCAAATCGCCGTCACGAGAAGAGACAGATGCTTCGGAAGCATTCCGGCAGCTCCGCAACTATATGCTGGAAATTCCGTCATTCTTTGTTTACAATGCGTTCTGTGTTATGAGTGACATGGCAGAAACCCGTGTCGGCACGATCACCTCCGGCGAAGATCGTTTTATGCAATGGAAAACCGTTGACGGCGAAACCGAAAGTACTGCCTTTGCTGACTTTAATGTGCTTTTTGAAGGAATGTTGGAAAAACAGCGTTTCTTTGACATTTTGCGGAACTTTATTTGCTTCTCCCGCGATAATGGAAAAGATGCGAAGATCCTCGCCGGTTACCACCAGTTTTATGCTGTCCGCAAAGCGGTTGTTTCCACTGTCAATGCCACTCAATCTGATGGTCGCGGCGGCGTTTTCTGGCACACGCAGGGCAGTGGGAAATCCCTCTCAATGGTCTTTTATGCCCACTTGCTCCAACAGGAACTCAACAGTCCCACCATCGTGGTTTTGACCGACCGCAACGACCTTGACGATCAGCTCTACGGGCAGTTTTCCAAGTGTCAGGAGTTTCTCCGCCAGATCCCGCAGCAGGCTTCCAGCCGGGAGAACCTGAAAGAACTTCTCGCCAACCGGGAAGCAAACGGTATTATTTTTACCACTATGCAGAAGTTCGAGGAATCCGGTTCAGCCCTTTCTCAACGGCGCAATATTGTGGTGATGGCAGACGAAGCCCACCGGGGGCAGTACGGCTTTGAAAAAATCAATGAGGACGGGAAAATTCATATCGGAACCGCCCGGATCATCCGCGACAGCCTTCCCAATGCCACGTTTATCGGTTTTACCGGTACTCCGATCTCGCAAAAAGACCGCAACACCCGCGAGGTTTTCGGTGACTATATCGACATTTACGATATGACTCAGGCTGTGGAAGATGGTGCAACCAGACCGGTATTTTACGAAAGTAGAGTGATCCATCTGAACCTTGACCAGAATATCCTGAAACGGATCGACGCAGAATATGAACTGCTTGCACAGAACGCCGAAGCTCACGCCATTGAAAAAAGCAAAAAAGAGCTGGGCCAAATGGAAAGTATCCTCGGTGCGCCACAAACCATAGAAGCTCTCTGCAACGACATTGTGGATCACTACGAAAACTACCGGGCGCAGGAATTGACCGGCAAAGCCATGATCGTGGCGTACTCCCGCCCGATTGCAATGGATATTTACCGAAAACTTCTGGAAATGCGCCCTGCCTGGAATGAAAAAATTGCGGTGGTGATGACTTCCGGCAACGATGATCCTGAAGAATGGCGCAGTATCATCGGCAACAAGTCCCGCAAAGATGAGCTTGCCCGGAAATTCAAAGATAACGATGATCCGCTGAAAATCGCCATTGTTGTGGATATGTGGCTCACCGGATTTGATGTTCCGTCATTGGCGACGATGTATGTTTATAAGCCCATGTCCGGTCATAACCTTATGCAGGCGATTGCCCGTGTGAACCGCGTGTTCAAAAATAAAGAAGGCGGTCTTGTGGTCGATTATGTCGGCATTGCCAGCGCATTGAAACAGGCGATGAATGACTATTCCAAACGCGACCAGAGCAACTACGGAGATACCGATATTGGCAAGGCTGCGCTTCCCAAGTTTCAGGAAAAACTGGAAGTGTGCCGGGATCTTTTTCACGGCTTCGATTATGCCAACTTTATGGACGGAACCGACCTTGAGCGTTCCCAACTTATCATTGGCGGCGTGAACTTCCTTTCCGATCCGAAAGAGCCGAAAAAGAAAGAACTCTTTATCAAAGAAGGTCTGCTGCTTCGGCAGGCGTTGTCACTTTGTCGCAGTATCGTTCCGCAAAACGAACGTTATGAAGCAGCTTTCTTTGAAGCCGTCAGAACCATGCTTACCCGTATTACCGGCAACCCCAAGCATTTCTCGTTGAAAGAGATTAACGAACGGATCAATGAACTGCTGAAGCAGAGTATCAAAAGCGACGGAGTAATCAATCTTTTTGCCGATGTAAAAGAAGGTTTTTCGCTCTTTGATCCCAAGTTCCTGGAAGAAATTTCCAAAATGAAGGAAAAGAATGTTGCCATTGAAATCCTGAAAAAATTGATAGCAGAGCAGGTTTCGGTCTATCGCCGCACCAACGTTGTAAAATCAGAACTCTTTTCCGAAAAACTCCAGCGGGCGATGAACGCTTATCTCAACGGCATGTTGACCAACGAAGAAGTGATCGAAGAACTCAAAAAGATGGCAGCCGAAATCGCGGCAGCAGTTGACAGCAGTAATCAGTTGGGCTTGTCCGTTGAAGAGATCGCG
>JAZONW010000104.1:0-14346 GCA_045654745.1 Victivallaceae bacterium
GATGATCGAACAGATGCTCAAAGCACAGGGCAAGACCATCGACGATGTTATTAAAGAACAGGCCGCAGATAAAAATGCCCAGAAGATGATGGCGTTTCAGAAGTTTCTGGAGAGCAAGACCGGCAAAGTTACCGTAACTCCGGCGGAAGTCGAAAAGTTCTACAAAGAAAATCCCGACCAGTTCAAGGAAGAAGCCGATCCGGCCGACAGTATCCGTGCTTCGCACATTCTTGTAAGCGTGGATAAAGGTGCTGATGCCAAGGCTTGGGAAAAGGCCAAAAAAGAAATTGAAGCGATCATTGCACAGCTGAAAAAAGGTGCCGATTTCGGTAAACTGGCGGCAGAAAAGAGTGCCTGCCCCTCCGGCAAGAGTGCCAATGGTTCGCTGGGGGTATTCGGCAAAGGTCAGATGGTGCCTGAATTTGAAAAAGCTGCTTATGCGCTTAAAGTCGGCGAAATCTCCGGCGCAGTCAAAACCGATTTCGGTTATCACGTTATCCGTCGCGATGCGCCCAAAGGCTCCAGAGCTATGGCGTTTGATGAAGTCAAAGATCGCTTGTCTGCTGCATTGCTTCAGCAAAAGCAGATGGTTGCCGCCCAGAAGGTGGTTGCCGGACTTATGAAAGCAGCTAAAGCGGAAATTCTGGTCAAGGCTGAACTGCCCAAGATGCCCGCTGCCGCTGCGCCCCAGGCTCCGGCCAAGGCAAAATAAGCAGACAGCTTTGAATATTCTGAATTTACCAGAGCCCGTGCCGGAATATCTGCCGATACGGGCTTTTTTACGGGAGTGATGCTTTATGGCGGAATGCACTGTTTTTGAACAGGGTTTGCAAATCCTTGACTCATGGGATGAAGTGAGTATTTTTCATGCAGATGACTCTTTTTCTGAACTTGAGGAGTTGATACGGCTGGAAAATCTCCGGAAAGTGGCGGTTTTTACCGGACGCAATTCTGCGGATTTTTCCGGCGCATGGGCTAAATTGCTCAATGTCATGCGTTATACGGATTGCGCGGCGGTGCGTTTCAGGGAAATTCCGCCGGAACCGGATATGGAAACCGTTTTCGCCATGCAGGATTTTCTGCAGGAAACCGCTCCCGACGGCGTGATCGCGCTGGGAGGGGGAAGTGTGCTTGATGCCGCAAAAGCGGCGTACATAGTTTATCAAACGCAAATGCCACTGGCTGACTGTTTCGGTTCTGACAAAATTTCGCAGCGGTTCCCCGGTAAAAAATTCAAGCGCATCATTGCTATACCCACAACTTCCGGCACCGGCAGCGAAATTACCCAGTACAGCAATATCGTCAACCGCAATAGCGGGGTAAAACAGCTTATCAGCGATCCGGTGCTGGTGCCGGAAGCGGCTTGCCTGAATGCACAGTTTACCGCAACTATGCCAGCAAGTGTAACTCTTGCCACCGGTTGCGATGCGCTGGCGCATCTGCTGGAAGGCTGGCTCAATGTGACCATGGATGCGGGAAGAGAAGTTATCAATAACGCCGCCCGGGTGGGCGTGGAACTGCTGCGCGATAATCTGGCAAAGGCTTTGAAGGAACCGGATAGTGTAAAATACCGCAAAGCAGTACAAATTGCTTCGGCGCTGGGCGGCTTGACTATCCGCAATAAGTCCACCGGGCTGCCGCATTTGTTGAGTTTTTCGTGGTTCGGCAGGATCGAACACGGTATAGCGGTGGCACGGCTGCTGCCGGCGGCATGGCGTTATTATATCGGGAGAAAAGAGGTCGAAAGCAGAACATTGGAAATCGGTAAAGTTCTGGGCGGCAATACCGCTGAAGAAGTCATAGGCAATTACGAAAAATTGCTGGACGAGTGGCATGTACCCCAACTGAATTCATTTGCCGGCCTGACACCTGAACTTTTGGCGCAGACCTGCCGCAGTGCGGGAGCCAACCGCATGAAACTGGAGCTTGCTCCCCGGCCGGTGCCGCTGGCAGAAAGTGAAAAGATCCTGCAAACTGTAATTGCCGGAGCAATGAAAAATTGAGGTCGTTATGCATACTTTGCAGGAACTTGAGTATTTGATAGCTTATCACAATGATCTTTATTGGAAAAAGGCAACGCCCGAAATAAGCGACGTTGAGTACGATGATCTTATGCGGGAGCTGGAAGCGATCGCACCCGATCATCCGCTGCTGACGGCCGTACACGGCGCGGCGGTGGCTTCTTCGGGCAAAGTGCAACACAAAGAGCCGATGCTTTCGCTGGATAAGGCATACAGCTTGGAAAAGGTTCTGGAATGGGCCGACAAATTCGTGCGGAACGCCGATGAAATGCTCCTTGTTCAGCCTAAATACGATGGTATTTCCGCCCGCTGGGAGGATGGGTTGCTGGTAACTCGCGGCGATGGCTCCGAGGGTGAAGATATTTCCGATAAACTGCCGCTTATCGAGCTTGAAAGCATAAATGATTATGTCGGCAGACTTCGGAAGAATGAACCCATCCGCGGCGAAATCGTTATCCGCGACGATGATTTCCGCACGATCTATAAAAATATCAAACGCAAAAATGGGGAAGTGTACAAAAATTCCCGCAATGCCGTGGCCGGCATTATGGGACTCAAAGAAATTGCTGATATTCAGGCGCAGGGCGCTAAACTCACTCTGGTCGATTACCGGAAGATCTCCTATGCATACAGTCGCCGAGATCTGCCGGAATACTTTGATGAATTGCTTGAAAAGATCGAAAAACTGCCGTACCCCACCGATGGTGTGGTCATAAAACTCGCCGACGGAGAATACGCTGCCAGTCTGGGCAATACAGCACATCATCCGCGCGGCGCGATCGCATTCAAGTTCACCAATATACGACGCCAGAGCGTGCTTCGCAAAGTGGTTTGGAGTTTCGGCAAAAACTGTCTGACACCGGTAGCAGAGATCGATCCGGTGGAAATCGGCGGGGTAACCATCACGCACGCAACATTGCACAATCTGCAGAATGTTATCGACCGCGATCTGCAGATAAATGACATAATCGAAGTCGAGCGGGCAGGGGATGTTATACCGTATATAGTAAATTCGCTGCCCGGCGAGAACCGCCGCCGCGTGATCATCAGGCAATGTCCCTGCTGTAACAGCGATCTGGAACAGCGCGGACCGGAGCTCTGCTGTGTAAATAAAGAGTGTTTTGAAGTCCGGCTGCAGAATTTGCTTGCCGCAGTAAAAAATATCGGTATAGAGCGTTTGGGCGAACCGACTTTGCGTAAGATGATGCAAACGCTGAAAGTAAAAACTCTGCGCGATATTTTTGAGCTGAAAGTTATTGACATAATGCGGTTGGAATGCTTCAAAGCCAAATCGGCAGAAAATCTTTACAACGAAATAGCCAAGGCACGCAATGTAACCGATTATCAGGTGCTTGCCGCATTGAATATACCGCATGTGGGGCTCAATGTAGCCAAAGTAATATTGTAAAATCTGCCGCTGTCGGAATTAAGAACAGCCAATGAAGAAACGTTGTCGGCAATTCCCAGCGTGGGCCCGGAACGGGCTAAAGCGATCAAAAAAGAGCTTGTGGAACAGTCGGATTTTATCGACGAATTGCTTGAAGCTGTGATTTTGAGTGAAAGCCGGAATTCGGAAAATGAGAATTTGCCGACGATCTGTTTTACCGGCAAGATGCCCGAAAAGCGTTCTTACTATGAGGATTTGGCCAAGAGCAAAGGTTTTCATGCGGTGGATACTGTTTCAAAAGAGTTGAGTTTGCTGGTGGCGGCCGATATAACAGGTTCATCATCCAAGCTGGTCAAAGCCGCAAAGCTGGGAGTGAGGGTTATGGCGCTCGAAGAGTTTATGACCATGGAAACCGCATCGGCAGTACCGTCCGCACCGGCAGAAAAGAGTTTGGAAGCCGAAAAAGCGCCAACCGCTGCAAGCGGAGAATTGCCGCTTTTTCCGGAAACGGTTGACACCGAAAAATCCGCAGAAAAATCTGCCGACAAGCCCGAACAGCTCTCATTCGGCTTTTGAGAGAATAAGCATCCGACATATAAAAAGGCGGTGAAAAACACAAAAAAAATGTTTTGCGACTTGCAATTTTCAAAAAATATGATATTTTAATGGAACAACAATTTGAGGGGCAGTAGCTCAGTTGGCTAGAGCGATACGTTCGCATCGTATAGGTCGTGGGTTCGACTCCCATCTGCTCCACCATTTTTCTGCTTAAATTACCGTATTTTCCCCATTTCTTCCCCGTTCCGTTTGCATTCGGGCCTTTTTGGTGCTATGTTACGCCATAATCTGCCAAAACAGGTTATGTATTGATGAAACAGAAACAAAAACGGATTTCCAAACGGATGAAAGAACTTCGCGGCAAACTTAGACAGAAAACCAAAGGCGGTAACTACTACTACCGCCTCACTATTGCCAATGGGCTTCGCAAAGAATTTGCATTGAAAACATCCAACGAAGATGAAGCTGTGCAGAAAGCGGCGGATCTGGATGCCGTTTATGAAGCCCCAAATCAGGAAGTGGCGTTCGCACAGATCAATGCGATCAAGGGATTTTCACGTCAAGCCCAAATGCTGCCGTTGTCAGAAGGGTGGAACAAATATGAGAAACATCCCAACCGGGCAATGCCGCATACCGTCAGCGAGCATCTTTCCTACAAAAAGACCTATGAAGATTTTGTTGAGTTCGTTTCTTCTCCTGACCGGAAAGTACCGATTACTTCAATAGCGGAGGTTGAAAGTTCAACAGCCTCCGAATTTGCCGACTTTATGCGGCAAAAAGCACAGGCTGTCGATACCCACAACCGGAAAATCAAACGCTTGAGAAAAATATTTTCCTGCCTGCCTGTCTGATTATTACTCCGGCGACAATCCATTTGCCGCCAAATCTCTGCTCCGCAGTATGCGTGAAGAGCAAAGTACAACAGTCAGACGGCAGGCATTCTCCAGAGAACAGGAACAACAGTTGCGGAACGTTCTGGCTGATGACAGGTACAAGGTCATAAACAAGCCGGAAATCCGGGTGATTTACTATTTGGGAATGTTCACCGGGCAGCGGCTGAAAGACTGCGTACTGCTGCAATGGCAAAATATCGATCTGCCCCACAAGCGGATTTATGTAAAACAATTCAAGACCGGCAAGGAAGTTTCGATTCCGATCGTCGAAGAATTATACCGGGTTCTGAAAGAAGCAGAAGCATGGAAAGTAGATCTGTATGTCTGCCCCAAATCAGCCGAGCGTTACAACCGTCGAGATTCCAGAGGGAAAAACACCGGTAACAACCTTGTCAATATGGATGTATTGCGGGTGATCCGCTGGATCGGACTTGAGCCGTCAGTATCTGTTCCGGGACGAGATAAGAAAATGACCGTCTATGGCTTTCACTCGCTGCGCCACAGCTTCGCCAGCTTCTGTGCCGAAGCCGGAGTCCCGAAAGCAGTGCTGCTGTCAATTCTGGGAACCGACAGCGACATTGCTGACAAATATTACACTCACGTCGGCGAAGATGCCCAGCAGTTGGCAATAAAAGCAATTTTACCGGACTCATCCCAAAACCCCCTGAAAGAACGGGTTCAAAAAGTCCTCGACTTACTTAATTCAAAGCCAGAGCCTACACAAGAGCTTCTCAATCAAATCAAGAAGCTGTTAAGCTGAAAATAAACGTAAGGATCAGGAAGACTTTTTCGGTCTTCCCGGTCCTCTTTTTATTTTGTCAAAATCCGGATGCAATTCCCGAAACGTTCTGCCGCGGTTATCTTTCCAATATATTTGTCCGTTTATATTAATCCCTGCCAATACAGAAGCTGCCGACGAAGGTGATGAAAAGGCAACAGATTCTTTAAGTATGAACAAATCTTCACGTTCTTCTACCATGCCGGAGTCTATTATTTCCTGACGCTTTTTTAAGATACGTTGATGCTTTTCTTCGAGTTTTGTATTTTTAACCATCTGAGCCCCCGCAAAGACAAGAAACTGTCCGTGATCTTTTATCAATGCAAGTTCAATTGGCAATCTGGGAAAATCAATAGACCAATTTTTCAATACAAGCTGGGCAAGTTCATAATTAATCCAAATACCGTAAGCACTGATATCTTTTCGATTCAGAGTGTATCTACTGTTTGTGCTGAAGATAAGATCTAATGTTTTGTGGCTTTGCATCCATATTTTATCGAATTTTTCTTGAAAAATTTTCGATAACGGAAAATTATTATTGTCATACTCAACAGAAACCGGAATCTCTGCAATAGCTTCAATTGTTTTCCATAATTTTGCTTCAATCCTCAAATGTTGTTCCGGTGTTTGTTGTCTGAATCTTTGATACCGCTTACAAACAGCTGCCGTCGTCAATTTTTTGTTCTGCGGATTATTTTCATTTATAATATCTGCAACGCATTCAAAAAAGTGTTGCTGACTGCCACTGCTCCAGCGGTGATCAGGAGCATCAAACCAATTAAACAAAACGTTACAACTCTTGTTTGAACTCAGATATCTGCCATTCAACCCGGCTTTATACGCCGATTCTTCAAAAAAAATTTTTCCCATTTCACACCTCTGATATACAATACATCAAGATTGAAAAAAAACAAGTCAGTATTGTCCAAATTCTATTATTTTTATCTCTATTTGTTTTATTGTAATTTCACTCTTGGCGGCGTATTTTAAATGCAAAGCAGGAGGAAATAATGCAGAATAACGGACTCAGACAGACAGTTGTCAAAACTATCCTGGCTCTGATCAGAACGCTGATCGGGCCGGGTGTCCTTACTGTATCTGAATATGCCGTAATTGCCAAAAATTTAACTCATCTTGCAAAACACGGAGAATTGGCTCCAGCTGTGCCACAAAAACTGATAACGCCGCAGGAGGTAGCAGAGCTTTTGAACATTTCTTACAGTCAATTCAGGCAGCTTGAGAAAGAAGGTGCTTTTGATGGGCATTTCAAACGTCGGGTTATCGGCAATAAAACGGTTCGTTACTACTTGCCGGATATTGTGTCGTTCATGGCCACTCAAGAACATAAGGAGGTTAACTAACGATAAAAAGAAAATCAAAATGTACTATTTAAAAATTTTAGTGTAAGCAACTCCAAACAAAGAAAGGTTTTATTATGGAGAATTACGAAAACTTTGAAGACTATTTCGCTGGCGGTCTTCAGCATCCGGATACTGATGAAGAAAAAGCGGCTGTACTTGAACTTTGCGAGAATACCTTCAACGGATATGAAATATCCTCGAATTTAGCATCCATTGCATTGTTTTGTGTCGAAAAATTCAATCTGTATAAAAAGGTCGGATTCGATAATCTGAGGACCTATCTCCAAGATCGAGGCTTTACGCCCGGAACAATCACGCATAAGATTGCATACGGAAAATTTTGCATTGATATGGGATTTGCAGTCGATCAGCTTCCGAGTGAATACTGCGTACGTCCCATTCTTAATAAAATCTATGCCGGTGATGCCAAAGATATTTATCTCAAAGCGTGCAAAAAAAGGTACAACAACAAAAAAGCTTCCTCCAAGGCGATTGCAACGGGACAGAAATCCGAAGAAAATGCGGCCACTGATGATGAATCTGATGATGGTAACTCCAGCGATCCCCCCCATGATACTCAGGACGTCGAAAGCTTGATGGATGACGAAAAAGAACTCCTCAAGTTCCGACCGGGGGTTGCTGAAATCAAAGAAGCCCTGAAAGAGCATAAAATGTCCTTGATCGATCAGATTTTTCTTGATTCGATCAAAGAAACTGTTCCGAGCAATGCCGATTTCGTGTCTGATGTACTCAAAAAGTACAAACGTAAAATTCGAACTGTTCCGCTTCTGGCAAGTGTCGTAACGGATTTTACCAGGAAAACTGCGATTCCGGAAAACCTTTTTCCCGAAATCAATAAATTTGCCGCCGAACTCCATAAGGAAGAAAACAACCTTTTGACCGAGGCAATGAACGGTGAAATTTCTGCAGAAGAAGAAACGGCTGCTGAAGATTATATCGAAGACTAACGTCAACATGCACAGCGGGGCTCCAACACATGGAGTTCCCGCTGGAAAAGGTTATAAAAATGAACGAATATGAAATTATTGAGCCCAAAACAGTCAGTATTGAGCCCCGCAAAACGATTATTAAAAAAGGCTTTCATACTGAACCGTCAGTATTCAACTGGAACACCTTTTCATTTCAGCCGGTTAACAGCAATATTTCCATTGATGCAATGGAAGAAAACACGGTGTATGAACTTTTAAAACTTGCAGGGCTTGAAGATGATTACAGTCGGCATGCGATGGAAACCCGCAGACGGATCAAACTCATGCTCCAAAGAATCGTGTATACGGAATGGGGAGCAGATTATTACCCTTTTTCAAAAGAATCATTGATGCACCTTACCTCTTATGTCGATGCGATGTCCAATACATTAGGCTATGATTATCATCGTTGCCTCGATGAAGATGCCAGTCTTTTGATCCCGGGTAAACTTATTCATAATCCGCTCGATGTTAATGAATTTTTGCATCCGCTTTTCACCTACAAGTTCAACAGACAGTTTTTGCGTATTCCCATGATTGGAGTCGGACTTTTTCTGCTTTTTTTCCATACTTGTCTGCAGACAAATTATGGCAAAGAGTTCCGTTTTGACCTTGTTGCGAAAGCTGTTATGAGTGGGCTGCCTGAAGAAACAATCCGCACGGAAGTTGAACGCATTATTTATCAGGGGCTTGTGTAGTATGGCAAATATCTATAGACTTCGCTCCCCCAAAGATCGGGATGATGAACACAATCATTGCGTCAAAAGCGAGGTTGAGTTTGCGTTGAGGTCATTCCCGATTGATAAGTTACAAGCAGCGATACGTATTTTTGAAGATGAAGACAAAAAAATCCAGCTCTGTGCCTGGTTGAGTATTGCCCGTGATTGTCCGCTGCACCCGCAAGCTCCCGCATGTTATTCCATAAACGGCGATAAAAAAAGGTTTTACAATCAACCGCTGATTGCACAATCTATTGGAATCAGCTACGGTATGCAACAGGAAATCAGAATGCCGATACCGGGCGAGTCCCCGATGCTTACGACGCTTTTTAAGTATTTGCAAAGCAATGGATGCAGTTTGAAAGACGAGTTGGAACTTGCTGAACAACTGGCTCCGGCGTTGGGCATTTATGGAGGTTGGATTGAACCGGCTCTCGTTGATTCCGGAAATTCATGGAAAGAAGCAAAAATAGAGTACGAACAGTACTTCACAGCGAAAGAAATGTCTAACGGAAACATTTATGCGATCAAAGATATTGATGGTTATATCCGGCATCTTATCTGCGAAAATTATGCAGATGGAAAAGTTTGCATTCTTCCGATGACTTTTGCACAACACCCCAATTATCGTACTCCTTTGGTGTGTCATTTTATCTTTTCTCCGGAATGGTGGCTTATGGGCAGTGAGCAGTTGAAACTTTATCCTGAAGCTGAAGTATTAATCACGAATGAGTTGCATTGCCAAAGCGGCAATCCTGCAGCTGACAGAATTTTTCTCCGGTATTTTTTCGGCAAAGAAATGATCCCCTACTTGAGGTTGGAATGTCTTAAATCCCGGAACGTAAAAATATTGTTTAACATGACTTCGAATAAGCTGGAAATGCGGAACAATCTTGAAGAAACGATCCTGTTGATGGCCCGGTTGAAAGAGTTGGATATCAAAGCTGAAATTATGCAGATCAATGATGCTGAACCTCTTAATCAGGAAATTTCAGATCCCGGGCTTCCTAACGTTGTTTTTCATTACAAGCCTGAAAAAGTCGGTATCGAAAAAATTGTGACACTGGGGATCTCTTACGGTGTAAAAATTCCGGAAAACCTGCGTCCGGATCGCTATGGTGTTCTTCTTGACCAGAAAAGACACACTCTTATAGACGGTTTTCTCAATGCTGGAGAATTGACGGCAGTAACAGTACACACAGGTGTTGATCTGACTATGGTGGCTTGCAGTATCGTGAGCGGACTGCAGCACGGTACAATATTTTCGAAAAAATGGACATGCAAGCGGAAAATAAATCCGGCATTATTTATCAAAAATAATACGGTTACCCGGCACAATATTATTTTTGAAAAGTTGTCTGCAGACAACTGTGCTTGCTATGAGATTCCCACCGGCACGAAAGATATGATAGAGGATCGGCTCTACCATATTGTAAAAGAAAACAGCTTCAATGTCCTTATTTTTGAAAACAGAGCAATCGTACAGGAATACACGAAAGAGCTCCAAATCGCTTGTTGCTGGGGACAGAAACACGGCATAGATATCGTTATTATCACTTCCCAGGAGGATCAGGCTGCGGAGGTGTTTTTTAGCGATATTTGCGGCAAGGATATTCATATCTGGTGGTCCGAAAAAGAACAATACGAATACATTGTAGAAGATCGACCTTTGCTGTTCGGAAAGGTTACAGCGTTCAAGATTACGTTTAAGCAGTGTAAATGGGATGTCCAAGACAATGCAGAAAATGAGCTGTACGGAATTGTGGAACGTAATGTCTCGATATTGAACCTTAAGAATAAAATCGATTTGACTTCAGATCCAGTCACACAGTACAGGAGGTAATAAAATGGATCAAGAAAGAAAAGAAGAAATTATCAAGCTCTATGGCGAACCGTTTATGCAGACAAAATCTGGCGGCGTGAAGTTGAACAAACTCTGCTTGAGCGAATTATTCAATGCGTCCGTCGTTATTCGCTACATCAAACCTGTCGGATTCTTCGAAGAGTATCTGCCGACAACCAAAGTATGGCATAAACTGGATAATGATGATGATATTAACCATCGGATTATGACAATGATTATTGCTATTGTACCTGAACAAATACGTATGCTGGTCTATACACTTCTGGCTCCCGCTGTTCTCTCTGACATTGCGACTCTTTTCCGATATAAAGTTGGCGTTGATACATTGCCTTTGCCTCCCTGTCCCTTCATCCATTTGCGCGATTGCCTGCTGGTTTTTGACAACACAACAAAGGTCTTTCGATCTGTCCAGTTTTCACCGGATTACAACAGTCGCAACATGATCAATCGCATCTATAATCCAACTGCAAAGTGTCCACGTTTCTTGAATGAACTTGCGCTGCCCATGCTGAAGAACAAGAGTGATCTTCTGCTGATTCAACTCTATTTCGGTCAGTGTCTTCTTCACAAAAATCTCAGTCAGACCTTCCTCATTATTTCCGGACCTGCTGAAATAGGGAAAAGTGCTCTCACCAATATCATAGAAAAAATTTTGGGAGCAGAAAATGTCACAGAGCTGCATCCTGAACGCCTTTCCAGTCCTTTTGAACTTGCCGAATATGCTGCGAAAAGTCTGTTGACAGCTAAAGATGTAGATAACGATGCTCTCTCAGCAAACAAGATCAATAATCTCAAAAAGATGACGGGAAATGACCTTTTGGCAGCAGAGCAGAAAAACAAAAACAAACGTCTTTATATGCGCGGGGAATTTAATATCATCATCACCGGTAATGGCGATTTGGCATTACAGCTCGGCAACAGTAGAGATGCCTTTAAACGTCGTATGATTTGGATCGATTGTAAAAAGCCTGAAAACTTCCGGCGCATCAGTGGATTCGATGATCTGTTGATTGAAGAAGAAGGAGATGGAATTTTGGCTTGGGCAATTGAAGGGGCACACAAGTTGCTTGCTGCCGGCGGAATCATCACAAAGGGAGAAGAACAGGACAGGGCTCTGGAATATTTGCTCGGCGAATCAGAACCGATTGAAACATTTATCAAAAAGTGCGTTTCTTATGCACCTGACAAATCGATTCTGACTCGTGACGTTGTTCCTGCATTTCTGAAATTCGTAAATTATGTTGGATGGAATAATCACGCTGTCATCAATATGTCAGCAAAAAAGATTGAACGGGATTTTTGCCAGGCAATGCTCCGTTTGTATCCTGATTGTCGTCACAGTACCGATATCAAAGTTCCGGGAAAAACGAAAATGCTCCGGGGGTATACACATTGTACCATCGATCTTCCCAAGGATGTGGATTAAAATATCCGTATATCCGTATATTTTACGGAGTTGTCTGCCGACAACTTGCACAAAGCACCTCTTGCAATGTATAGCATGGGGTGCTTTTATTTTTCCTCATTACGTCTTTTATCAGCATAGAACCGTCTGATCTCTGCAGCTCTATCTTCATCTTTCTGGAATTGTGATATAAAGAACTTTCTGGTACTGCTTGGCGTTGTATCTTCTGGATCGTGCTTGGTCAGATAGGAAAGCTGCCTGATCATATTTTCCCGGGTATCGTTGAAGTCAATAGCATTCCGTTCCAGCATATATCCATTAGGGCGTGGATTACCGTCCTGATCGTGATTGCATGGATAGACCAACTTTTTTACATGAACTTCCTCTACGGATATCTTCAGCGTATTTGCCCAATGCTTTTCCATTTGCTCAAGTAATGTCTGCCTGCAACGTCTCTTATTGCCATCCACCAATATCGCCACGTGCAAATGAGGATTATCGCTCTGATTACTCTGTTCCCGTCGGGCGAAATATTGAACATTCACTTTCTTTCTGGTTAAATCCTTGGTATAATTTTGAAGTGTACAGGAAAAATCCGTATTTGATCCATCTGATTTAATCGTCTTGGGATAACGGAGGTCTACACGTTCCTGCAGAACTTTGCTGTGACGTCGGCTCATGGAGTCAATTAACCTGATACCTTTTTCCAAATGTTGAATGTGGAAGTCATGATTCTTTTCAGTAAGGTTATTTCCATTGATCTGATGAATGTTTACGATTTTCTTTCTTGGCATGATGAACCTCTTTGATTGGATATTGTTATATATAAGTGTACTATATAGAAACCGGGTGCTGTTGCGGCTTGTTTTTTTATCAGGAACCTAATCAGGCAATAGCTGATGAACGTTGAAAGAGTGTGAATTTATTGTCCGAGTTAGTTCCCTTTCATATTATAGCCAACAATCATAAAAAAATGAGGTAAACAATGAAACAGGAAAAACATCAATTCGGATTTATTTTTGCACAAAGCCCAACGCCAACTATCAACCGCCAGAGTATTGAAAAGAGTTGCAGTGATTTTATCGCAGAAGTCACTCCGCATTTGGCTCAAGCCTGCAAACTCCCAGAGGA
Source organism: Victivallaceae bacterium (assembly GCA_045654745.1). Taxonomy (GTDB): domain Bacteria; phylum Verrucomicrobiota; class Lentisphaeria; order Victivallales; family Victivallaceae; genus UBA1784. Next base: position 13,107 of record JAZONW010000104.1, read on the forward strand.
AAAAATCATTTCCGATTTTTACTTCGATAAAAGAACAAATGAGGTTAAAGGCATGATTCAAATCCCCGAACCAGCAACAGAGAGTGCAATAGATCAACTCTATTATTACGGCAAAGCTGCATGGAGAAATCAAAAGAGCGAACCGAATGATTTTCACTTGTTTATTGCAGATTGAAAATGTCAACCGGAAATGTTTATCAAAAATTGACAAGAGTTGATTTTTTACTTGACAAATCAAGAAAACAGGTTATATTAGGTTTCGGAAAGAGAGGTGCAAAATGAATAATGATGAAATGAAAGCAGAATTTCTTTCGTTTGGAATTGAAGCGTATAAAACCAAACTCGGAGTTTCCGGAGCGAAAGTTGCTGAATATTTTGAAGAATCCGGCGTGCTGGATTTTTTGTTGGAAAATTATGACTTGCTGCATACTCTTGGAAAAGAACAACTCCTTGCGGAAATTGAAAGATTTTTAAGTAAACGGGGGAATAAATGAAGTTATATCACGGCAGTCATATTGAAGTGAAAAATCCGAAAATCCTTACCTCATCAAGAGTGGGAGATTTCGGGCGTGGATTTTATACGACCAGTAATTTGGAACAAGCCCGCCGCTGGGCTCAAATCCGGGCAAAACAGGAAGAACTCTCTGCCGGCATCGTAACCGCATTTGATGTTCCGGATAGCCTTTTTGAACATCCTGAACTGCGTATAAAAACTTTTGCAAATGCCAATGAAGAGTGGTTGGATTTTGTTCTGGCAAACCGTAAAAATGTCGACTTTGACCACGAATTTGATATTGTCAGAGGACCAGTCGCCGATGACCGGGTGTACGTCTGTTTGAATATGTTGGAAGATGGTTTGGCTGACCGGGAAACTGTTATCAAAAAATTAAAAGCTTATGTGCTGGCAGATCAGATATTGTTCCATACAGCCAAGTCGCTGTTGTTTCTGGAATACGCGGCAACGGAGGAAGTATCATGCAAGTAACGCAGAAGAATCTTTATAACCTCATCCCCCCAAAAGCAGCGAAAATCACTACCATGCTGCGGTCGAGCCGCAACATGGCAGTTAAACAGGCGTTGCTGACATTTTACAATTCGAGAGCCTACCGGCTTTTGGAACGGGAGGAAACCAAATTGTGGCACGCCAGCCCCGCCCAGATTTTTGCAGAACATCTGACTGTTCCAAAACGTTCCCGCAAAAGTTATCAGAATGGTCCAGGTCGCAGTAAACTTTCCCCTT
>JAZONW010000105.1:0-14074 GCA_045654745.1 Victivallaceae bacterium
CAAGGTCGATAAAAACGATGTCTTAATTTCTATGATAGGCACTGTAGGATTGGTGTGTTTTGTGGACCGTCAACCTGATTTTGCCATTAAAAATGTAGGATTATTGAAGAATAAAGATGAATTTCATGGCAAGTGGCTTTACTACTATTTGAGTTCCCCCGAGGGTCAATATTCTATACAAGAACGTTTGCGTGGTACTACTCAACAATACATCCCCTTAAACGAAATTCGAAAATTACCAGTAAAAGTATTATTCTCAACGGATGATATGAAAAAAATAGTAAATTTTCTTTCATATCTCGACGACAAAATCGAGCTGAACACTCAGATAAACCATAATTTGGAAGAACAGGCAGCACTTATTTTCGATGATTGGCTTCAGGGGTGCAACGAAAGCGTAGCAATTGGTGATCTTTCGACTAATATCTTGGACTATACACCAATAAACAATGGGTTTGTGCGCTTATTAAACAGTAGCGATGTGACGGAAGGCGTTTTCCCAGATATACAACTTGTACCTAACGCAAATTTAAAAGGTCATTTCAAAAAGCGTTTTCAACTAGGTGATATTTTGTATTCTGAGATAAGACCGAGAAACCATCATTATGGCTTCGTGCTGTTCGATGCATCCGAATACATTGCCTCAACGCGACTCATGGTAATACGTGCACTTGATTACAAAGTGTCCCCCGCAATGCTATATCAGTATCTACTATTGCCAAATGTCGAAGCAGAGTTCACATTAAAAACAGAATCGCGCTCTGGGACTTTCCCGCAAGGAAATTATGCTGATATGGCATCTATCAAAATTCCGTATGCTCCAGTCAAAGCACAAAACGAGGTATCCTCTACCTTGACAAAGATAAGGCAGACCATAGCTAATAACCAACTAGAAAATCGGCAGCTTTCTGAATTAAGGGACGCATTGTTACCGAAGCTGATGTCCGGGGAGATTGACGTGTCGGAAGTTCAGGTGTAAATTACGATCAGGAGAAAATTCTATGGCAAAAATACTGGTAAATGCGATTGAAATTCGTACTTTGAAAATCAATGAAGAGGATTATATTTCCCTCACGGATATGCTTAAAGCGAAAGATGGAGAGTATTTTTTCTCCAACTGGCTGCGTAACCGCAATACCATCGAATTTCTGGGAATATGGGAAAAAGTTTACAACCCCAATTTTAATTGTGTCGAATTCGACATAATTAAAAGTCAGGCTGGTCTCAACAGTTATCGCTTAAGTGCAAAAGAATGGATGGAAAAGACTCAGTCTATCGGGATCATTTCAAAAGCCGGACGTTACGGTGGAACATACGCTCATAAAGATATTGCTTTTGAATTTGCCATGTGGATCAGCCCGGAATTCAAAGTATATCTTATCCGTGAGTTTCAGCGTCTGAAAGAGGATGAGCAAAAGCTGCTCGGCTGGTCTGCAAAACGGGAACTGGCAAAGCTGAATTACCGGATTCATACCGATGCGATCAAGCAAAATCTCATTCCGCCGGAATTGGACCGCAAAAAGGTTTCTATTGTTTACGCCAGCGAAGCAGATGTCCTGAATGTGGCAATGTTCGGAATGACTGCTCAGGAGTGGAGAGATGCCAATCCGGATAAAAAAGGCAATATCCGCGATTATGCCACGATCAACGAGCTGATCTGTCTTTCCAACCTTGAAAGCCTGAATTCGGTTTTTATCAATGATGGCTTGCCGCAGTCAGAACGGCTCCTCAAATTAAACAAGGTTGCGATTTCTCAGATGAAAGTTTTGACAGAAGTAACCGATAGAACAATTTTTTTACCGGACCAGAAGGAAATCTAAATAGCAATTTAGCGGAGCATAAAATATGGCATATACAGAAGCAAATTATGAAAATGCGGTGATCCAGCTGATTGAACAGCTTGGATATACCCATGCTTACGGCCCGGATGTTGAACGGGACTATACCGATCCGTTGTATTCGGAGGTTTTGGAAGGGGCTCTTATCGCAGTCAATCCGGGTGTCCCGCAGGCAGCGATCAATGAAGCCTTGTTCAAGCTCCGCAACATTGAAAACGGCAAACTGGAACAGCGGAATATCATTTTTACTGATTATCTGCAAAATGGTATTGAGGTAGCCTATTGCCATAACGGCGAGCAGAAATATGAGCGTGTCCACCTGATCGACTATGACCATATTGACCGCAACAGTTTTATTGTCGCCAATCAGTGGACCTTTCAGGAACACTCCGAAAAACGCCCCGATGTGGTGATCTTTGTCAACGGTCTGCCGCTGGTCGTTATTGAACTGAAATCCCCGTCACGAGAAGAGACAGATGCTTCGGAAGCGTACCGGCAGCTCCGCAACTATATGCTGGAAATTCCGTCGTTCTTTGTTTACAATGCTTTCTGTGTTATGAGCGATATGGCGGAAACCCGCGTCGGCACGATCACCTCCGGCGAAGATCGTTTTATGCAATGGAAAACCGTTGACGGCGAAACCGAAAGTACTGCCTTTGCTGACTTTAATGTGCTTTTTGAAGGGATGCTGGAAAAACAGCGTTTCTTTGACATTTTGCGGAACTTCATTTGCTACTCGTGCGACAATGGCAAAGATGCGAAAATCCTCGCCGGTTATCACCAGTTCTATGCTGTCCGCAAAGCGGTTGTTTCCACTGTCAATGCCACACAAACCGATGGTCGCGGTGGCGTTTTCTGGCATACTCAGGGCAGTGGTAAATCTCTCTCTATGGTCTTTTATGCCCACTTGCTCCAGCAGGAACTCAACAGTCCTACCATTGTTGTATTGACTGACCGCAACGACCTTGACGATCAGCTCTATGGGCAGTTTTCCAAGTGCCAGGAGTTTCTCCGTCAGATCCCGCAACAGGCTTCCAGCCGGGAGAACCTGAAAGAACTTCTTGCCAACCGGGAAGCAAACGGTATTATCTTCACCACCATGCAGAAGTTTGAGGAATCCGATTCTGCACTTTCCCAACGGCGTAACATTGTAGTTATGGCTGACGAAGCCCACCGGGGACAGTACGGTTTTGAAAAGATCAATGAGGACGGAAAAATTCATATCGGAACCGCCCGGATCATTCGGGACAGCCTCCCAAATGCCACATTTATCGGTTTCACCGGTACTCCGATTTCGCAAAAAGACCGCAATACCCGCGAGGTTTTCGGTGACTATATCGACATTTACGATATGACCCAGGCAGTCGAAGATGGCGCTACCCGCCCGGTGTTTTATGAAAGCCGCGTAATTCATTTGAATCTTGACCAAAACATCTTGAAGCGAATTGACGCGGAATATGAACTGCTTGCACAAAACGCCGAAGCTCACGCCATCGAAAAAAGCAAAAAAGAGTTGGGCCAAATGGAAAGCATCCTCGGTGCGCCACAAACCATAGAGGCTCTCTGCAATGACATTGTGGATCACTACGAAAACTACCGGGCGCAGGAATTGACCGGCAAAGCCATGATCGTGGCGTACTCCCGCCCGATTGCAATGGATATTTACCGGAAACTTTTGGAAATGCGTCCTGCTTGGAATGAAAAAATTGCGGTGGTGATGACTTCCGGCAACGACGATCCCGAAGAATGGCGCAGTATCATCGGCAACAAGTCCCGCAAAGATGAGCTTGCCCGTAAGTTCAAAGACAACGACGATCCGCTGAAAATCGCCATTGTTGTGGATATGTGGCTCACCGGCTTTGATGTTCCCTCTCTGGCGACGATGTATGTTTATAAACCCATGTCCGGACACAATCTCATGCAGGCGATTGCCCGTGTGAACCGTGTGTTCAAAAACAAAGAAGGCGGTCTCGTGGTCGATTATGTCGGCATTGCCAGCGCATTGAAACAGGCAATGAACGACTACTCCAAACGCGACCAAAGCAACTACGGCGATACCGATATTGGCAAAGCTGCACTGCCCAAGTTTCAGGAAAAACTGGAAGTCTGCCGGGATCTTTTTCACGGTTTTGATTATGCCAACTTTATGGACGGAACCGACCTTGAGCGTTCCCAGCTTATCATTGGCGGCGTGAACTTCCTTTCCGATCCGAAAGAGCCGAAAAAGAAAGAACTCTTTATCAAAGAAGGTCTGCTGCTTCGTCAAGCACTCTCCCTTTGTCGCAGTATCGTTCCGCAAAAAGAACGTTATGAAGCAGCTTTCTTTGAAGCCGTCAGAACCATGCTGACCCGTATTACCGGCAACCCCAAGCATTTCTCATTGAAGGAGATCAACGAACGGATCAATGAACTGCTGAAGCAGAGTATCAAAAGCGACGGCGTAATCAATCTGTTTGCCGATGTAAAAGAAGGGTTTTCGCTCTTTGATCCGAAGTTTCTGGAAGAGATTTCCAAAATGAAGGAAAAGAATGTTGCTATTGAAATCCTGAAAAAGTTGATTGCAGAACAGGTTTCGGTCTATCGTCGCACCAATGTTGTCAAATCTGAGCTTTTTTCCGAAAAACTCCAGCGGGCAATGAACGCTTACCTCAACGGTATGCTGACCAATGAGGAAGTGATCGAAGAACTGAAAAAGATGGCAGCCGAAATCGCAGCAGCAGTTGACAGCAGCAATCAGTTAGGCTTATCCACCGAAGAAATCGCCTTTTATGATGCCTTGACCAAACCGCAGGCAGTCAAAGATTTTTACGACAATGACCAGCTGGTGGCGATTACCAAAGAACTGACCGAAATGCTCCGAAGCAATCGAACCGTTGACTGGCAGAAAAAAGAAAACACCAGAGCAAAAATGCGCTCAATGGTAAAACGCCTGCTGAAAAAATACAAATATCCTCCGGAAGGTCAGGAAGAAGCTCTGGAAACTGTAATCAGCCAGTGCGAAATGTGGACGGATAATGCCGAATTGGTGATATGAGAGTGTCGGGAAGGAGAATTGATAAATGGCTGAATTAACATCACAACAACGTTTTGATCTATGGGATCAATTTATTAAAACTTGGCCCATTGAAAAACTGAAAGAGCTGACGTTGGAGGAATATAACACTCTCGGCAGCAAGAACAGTTTTTGTTACTGGCTTGAAAGTAAAACAGAAGATCTGGGATCTATCTGGGGGGGATCAGCTTTCAAATTTGGTATTTTTGAGTTTGATCCAAATTCAAAAAATGCAAAGGATGAAGGCGCAGGCTTCTTAAAAGACGATAAATATAAGTGGCTCGAAAAATACGGAAAATCAGCAAGCGAGGCTTTTGAAAAAATAAGAGGGATTATACTTTCTATTGCAAAATCTGCTGCCGAAGGGAACCTTTCTGCTATTGATTCTGCTGATTTAGGCCATGCCACAAAATGGAAAATTGCTTTTTTATACCAAAAAAAAACTGATATAAAAATTCCCTGCGTATATTTGGAGGATAGGTTAAGAGCATACGCAGAGTGTTTTGAAAAAGATGTCCCTTCATCTGAAATTTACAGGCAGGTAATTGCACGAAAGCCCGTCGAAACAGATATATTTTCGTTTTCCCAGAATTTATGGTCCGAAGTTGAGAAAAAATATACAAACGCCTGGCTCATTGCGCCGGGAGAAAACGCATATTTGCTGGATGATTTTATCACTTCCAATATGATAAAAATAGGCTGGAACGAGGTTGGAGATCTTTCTAAATTTGCAAGTAAAAATGATTTATATCAAAGACTGAAGGAAGAATACGACGACTACGGAAAAAAAAGTCCGGATAAAGTTGCTACGATGTTGTGGGACTTCTGCCATGAAATTAAAGTGGGGCACGTCGTTTTTTTGAAAAAAGGCGTGACGCAAATTGTTGGCCGGGGAGTTGTTAAATCAGAATACAAAAAACTTGATAGTGGCGAGTTCAAGCACGCATGTGATGTCGAATGGACTCACATCGGCACATGGGATTTACCATCACAATGTGCTCAAAAAAGTCTTTCTAAACTAAAACCGGATAAATGCAGTCAATATGAAAAATTGCTCGCTGATAGTGAATCAAGCTATGCCGGAACTGAAAATATACAAAATGAGGTGAGCAAGATGGATAAAGCCCAAATACCCTATGCTCTTAATACAATTTTTTATGGTCCTCCGGGAACGGGCAAAACGCGGATACTACTTGACGAAATAGCAAAAGAGTATTTTTATGAACAAGTCGGTCAGTTGACTGAAGCTGAACGTAATGCCAATGTTGTTGCCGGTCTGAACTGGTGGGAAGTTATTGCATTGTGTCTGCTGGATAACGGAGATAGTGCGAAGGTTCCGAAAATCATGGAGCATCCATTGATTGCAGCCCATCTGAAAAATTCTATGTCAAACAATCCTTCCAGCGCAGTATGGGGGCAGCTCCAAATTCATACAAAAGAAGATTGCGAGCACGTCAAATATGATCTGGCCAGACGAGCAGATCCGAAGGTGTTTTCCAAGAGCCCGGATTCGACATGGACTGTGGATCGGGATTTGATAACAGAAATTCGCCCAGATCTTTTAGAACGGCTGAAGCAGTATCGCACCGCAATCGGAGTGAGCGAAATTAAGCGTTATCAGTTTATTACGTTTCACCAGTCATACAGCTATGAAAACTTTGTGGAAGGCATTAGTGCTGAAACCGATGATAACGGAAACATTCACTATGATATAAAACCCGGTATTTTCTGGACCTTCTGCCAGAAAGCACAGAATGATCCCGAACACAAGTATGCTCTCTTTATCGACGAGATCAATAGAGGAAATGTCAGCGGTGTGTTCGGTGAACTCATTTCTTTGATAGAGGCTGATAAGCGTGGAAAATTGCATACCACTTTGCCATATTCCAAAACGGATTTTTATGTTCCTGAAAATCTGTACATTTTCGGCTCCATGAATACAGCGGATCGGAGTATTGATGCTCTGGACTCTGCTCTGCGCAGACGTTTTGCTTTTGTCGAAATGCCTCCGAGGCCGGAGCTGCTTTCCAGCGACGAATTCAAACCGAAACACATATCCGTCGATTTGTGCGCTTTGTTGAAGGCCCTGAACCGTCGCGTGGAGTTTCTGCTGGACCGCGACCATAAAATCGGCCATTCCTATTTTATGACGATCCAGGCGGAGACTGCGGAAAAAGAATTGACAAACTTGCAGGATTCTTTCAAGAATCAGATCATCCCGCTGTTGGAAGATTACTTCTATGGAAATTTGGAAAAAGTCCAAATGGTCCTGGGACGTAAATTTATTGTTCCGGATGAAGAACAGGAATTGACTTCCGCTTGTTTGATGTGCGGCGAAGATGCCGTTGAATTTCAGGACAAGGTCAGCTTGAAAGTTGCAGACCTGTCAACGTTGACCGAAGTCGATTTTGCGGAACTGATAAAGTAACATGAAGCCGGTTGTTATACAAAAATTTGAATATCAGACATTGAAGGTCGGTGAGCCTGGTTTTACCAGCGCTCACTTCGACCGTCTTGTCACATACAACGATCTGCACAGAAGTCAGTTTTTTATCGTTGGGCATGATCGCATAACGTTTCAGAACTTTGTCGGCGTGATTCATATTCACAATTTGACAATTGAAGTTCTCCCGAAAATCGACAAACATTATAACGACAAAAAATCCATGCGGGATATGCTTGTAAGGATGTTGCATCGAACCGGAGATTTCCCGCTGGAAAAAACAGAGTCGGCGTTACTGAATAAAACTTCCGGCACACTGTTTGAGTTATATCTCCGCTTGTTTTTGCAAGAAGTCAGAAGTTTGGTAGCGCAGGGGGTGCCGAAGCATTATTCCTTACACCGGGCTAACGAACCTTTTATCAAAGGTCGCTTGCTGATGCCGGAACAGCTGAAAAACAATCTGATCCGAAAAGATAAAAACTTCATCGAGTATAAACGATATTCTGTCGATCATCGGTTCAACCATATATTGAAACGAGCGTTGCAGATTGTCGCTGACACATCGGTCGGACTGGAAACGATGGCTTCCGATCTGCTCGCACATTTTGACAATGTTTCGGACCAAGCAATTTCTGCTGGTGATTTTCGCAAACTACGCTATACCCGCAAAACAGAGTGTTATCGGTCCGCCATCACTCTTGCCGAACTGATTATTACAGGATTTCAGCCAGACCTGAAACATGGCTCGTTGAATATCGTAGCGTTTCTATTTGATATGAACCTACTCTTTGAAAGCTACGTGGCAGGTGAAATTCGCAGAGCATGCCGGAATTCTCAAGAAGGCCTGAAAATGAAGGCTCAAGTTTCCAAAGTATTCTGGCGGCACGATGATAGCAATTCGAGAAAGATGATCCGCCCGGACATCGTTATTGAATCCCAGGCTGGAATCTTTGTTTTGGACACAAAATGGAAAGTCCTGCAGGATGTTTATTCTGATGACGGCGATCTGAAACAGTTGTATGCCTATAGCTTGCAATTTGAGTCGCCACACGTTTTCCTTGTTTATCCCGGATCGGATGAATCTCACCAATTTACTCATGGTCACTTTCAGCCGACGCAACGTGGTCAGATCCACAATGCTCGCAACATTTCTCAATGGAGAATTCCGTTGTTGAATAAAAAGGGAGAGATAAACCGGTATCTTGGGCAAGAAGTGCTGGGCTATATCGAGGCAAAATCTATGTCAAAGCGTAGCGTAAATCCGAACCGCGGACAACGCTATGAATTGGCGGCGAATAATACCATTAACGCTTTTGCCAAAAAGTGGCGAGAAATTATTTCTGCCAGTTATGATGATATTGCAAATGGGGATTTTTCTGAAAAGTGCTTTTCGCTCGGATTTGGAATGGATCTGGGCGAATCGCTAAAGAAAGCCTTTCCTGGTGTCAATGTAGAAAAAGCCTCCGGATTCAAGACGGTTGTTAATTCTATCGACGATGTATTTTTTCTGGGAACTGCAATCTTTTCATATTGGCGCTGGTTAACGCACTGGATGGATCATGGCAAAATATACAGCGACGATGCAAAAGAATGGTTCACTTTGGCTTTTGATCGACTCATTGAAATAACAAAAGATGACCAGCAATGACCGACCGCACTTACATAGCCATTGACCTGAAGTCTTTTTATGCCTCGGTGGAATGTATGGATCGCAATCTTGATCCCATGACCACCAATCTTGTTGTTGCAGACGAGAGCCGGACGGAAAAGACGATCTGCCTTGCCGTTTCTCCTTCGCTGAAAGCCCACGGAATCCCCGGCAGAGCGCGTTTGTTTGAGGTCATCCAACGAGTACGGGCAGTCAACGCTGACCCCCGCCACAGAGCCCCCAGAGGACAATTTACGGGCAAGTCTGCTAACGCTGCGGAACTCCAATCCAATCCGGCATTGGAACTGGACTATGTGGTTGCCGTTCCCCGGATGGCTCGGTATATGGAAGTGAGTGCAAAGATTTATTCTGTGTACCTCAAATATGTGTCGCCGGACGATATTCATGTTTACTCCATTGACGAGGTTTTCATTGACGCTACCAGCTATTTAAAACTCTACAAGTTGACCGCTCACGAATTTGCCATGCGGATGATCCGGGATGTTTTACAGACCACCGGAATTACAGCGACAGCCGGTATCGGGCCGAACCTGTTTTTGTGCAAAATCGCTATGGATATTGAAGCGAAGCACATTCAGGCCGATAAAGATGGTGTGCGGATCGCAGAGCTGACTGAACGCTCCTTCCGGGAAAAAATGTGGGATCATCGTCCTTTGACAGATTTCTGGCGGGTCGGCCGGGGATATGCTGCAAGACTTGAAGCGGCCGGGATGTACACAATGGGCGATGTCGCCCGGATGTCCGTTAAAAACGAAGATATACTGTACCGAATGTTCGGGATCAATGCGGAACTGCTCATTGATCACGCATGGGGCTGGGAACCTTGCACCATTGCCGATATTAAATCGTACCGGCCGGAGAGCAGTTCGGTCAGTTCCGGACAGGTTCTTCAAGATCCATACGAACACGATAAAGCTCGGTTGGTCGTTATGGAAATGACGGATATCCTTGCTCTTGATCTCGTTGAAAAGCGGATCGTGACAGATCAGTTGACTTTGAATATCGCTTACGATGTCCTCAACCTGACAGATCCGGAACGGCGGCAGAAGTACACCGGTCCAATCAAAACGGACTCTTACGGCAGGCAAGCTCCCAAAGATGCTCACGGCTCAATCAATCTGCCCCGGCATACCTCTTCTTCAAAAATCATCATTGACCATATGATGCAGCTCTTTGAGCGGGTGGTTGATCCCAATCTGCTGGTGCGGAAGATTACCATTGGAGCGAACCACATTCTGAACGAAGGCGATGTTCCTGAAGAAGTCCAGGAGCAACCGGATCTCTTTGCCGATCACGAGGCGTTGGCAAAACAAAAGGCAGCCGAAGATGCCGAGCTTGCCAAAGAACGCAGGCTTCAGGAGGCGCTGCTGAGTATCAAAAAACAGTTCGGGAAGAACTCCATTCTTAAAGCAATGAACCTTCAAGAAGGAGCAACGGCCAAAGACCGCAATCAGCAGGTGGGAGGGCATAAGGCATGAGCCGGTATGATGATATTATAAACCTCCCGCATCACGTTTCGACGAATCATCCGCGAATGTCCATGCACGACAGGGCGGCACAGTTTGCTCCTTTTGCGGCTTTGGTCGGCTACGATGACGCAGTTGCTGAAACTGCCCGCCTGACAGAATCACGGCCTGAACTGGACGAACAGGAGCAACGAGCCATCAATGATCGCTTGGCGTACATCGCTGATCATATCCACGAACAACCGGAAGTTCGCATCAAATATTTTGTCCCGGATGAACACAAAAGCGGCGGGGCTATTGTGGAAGTTTCCGGCAAGGTCAAAAAAATATCCGGCGCAGATGCAACCATCACGCTGGCTGACGGTTGTAAAATTCGATTATCAGGCATCGTTGATTTGAGCATTGGCTGATTTGCTTATTTGCAAATTTTAATTATTTTCTTTTTTTTCGGTTGTAATTTCCTTTTTGCATGATATATTAGAATCACTGTACTGTGGTGGAGTGTTGTCTTCATCGCAGAAGAGCTGCTTCAACTGACAGCAAACGTCAATAACCAAAAAGGCAAATAGTGTTTTTCTCTGTTTGCCTTATCGACTTTGAAAATACCAGTTTTGCAGGGGGAGATCCTGCAGCTGTTTCAGTTTTTGTTATGTTAAATCATGTGTACTGCGGTTGCGCACTATACGAAATAGAAAGGATACGATTATGGCTTATGTAGATTGGAAACTCAAAAAAACCGAATCCATTTATGTTAAATCGGAATACTCTTCTAAAGCTGCAATTACTGCAAACGATGTGGGCGCCAGAATATATGGGAGCGGTATCGAAGTCACATTCAACAACGATATCACGGTGAAAAATGCTGAACAGCAAGAGGTCATCGGTATATATACTGACCAAAACATAACTCTTAATAATACAGCCAAAAAGACTATAAAAACCACCAGCAAACTTGCTTTCGGAGATGCCGAAAGTTACGGCATCATGTTTTCCGGTCAGTATCTTTATCTCAATAACATCGGCGGCGGCAGCGACATTGACTTCTGCTATAACTTCAATGCGACTGCCCAGAGCAATTCCGGGAACGCAACGGCGGCTGGTTTACTGTTTGGATGAAAAAGGAGTCTTTACTCCCGGCATTTGGGTTGCCTCCGCATTCCGGGGCAACTTCACCGTCAGCGCAAAAGCTGTCGGCAAAAACGCTTCCTACGATGCCGTGGCTTACGGCGTTTATCTGAGCAAGGGCGATATGTTCTATGCAAGGGATTTCTCCGGTAAATTCAAAGTCACTGCTGAAACCAAAAACGGCAGCGCCTGTGCTCATGGGTTGAGTTTTGAATCATGGAGCGTTTACCCCGGCAGGATCGCCAATAAATTCACCGGCAGTATCACGGTCAGCGTCAAGGGCAGTGCGGAAGATGCCCGCCAAGCCGAAGCCATTGGTATATATTCCGAATCTGAAACGAAAAGTTTGAATCTCATCTCCTATTCCGGATCTATCAATGCTTCTGCCAAAGGGCATGATGTTCTGGCTGCCGGAATCTGGGCGGAGTCGGACATCAACCTTTACGGATTCAACAGCGGCAAGATCACCGTTTCTGCCACCGGAGAGAATTATTATGACGCTGATTATCTGGCTGCTGCCGGTATTGCCAGTGGCAAAGGCTCAATAACTGTCGGCAATTACTCCGGAGCGATTTCTGTAACTGCCTCTGTTGATGATTATAATTGTGAAATCAACGGAATTTATGCTGCCAATGTTACTTTCACCGGCGATTACACCGGCAAATTGACCGTTACAAGCAAGGATGAAGCCTGTTGTGTTACTGGAATCGAAGCCTATTACGGTAATGTTACAATGCAGGATATCACCGGCGCCTGGAACATCTCTGCCAACGAGGGAGATGCTTACGGTATATATGGCAACTACGGAATTTTTCTCGGTAATGTTTCGGGAAACAAAACGATTACTTCTAAAGATGATTGTGCTTATGGATTTTGCACCACCGATTTTCAGGCAGAAAGTATCTCCGGCAAAATCAAAATTACTGGTGATGGTGCCTATTTTGTATATGCTGCATACGATATATCTTTAGGCGATTTGTCAAAGATGAATCTGACGGTTTCCGCAGAAAATTTTGCATGCGGAATTTATGCATCTGATCTGATCATGCAGCAGTCCACTTTGAATTTGGGCAAAATGAACATCAGCGCCAAGGATGATTATGCATACGGACTTTATTTTTCCTATTTAAATTCCGAAGCTTACACCCCGGACAGTATGATCACGGGTTCCATAACTGTCAAATCAGCCAATGCAGCTGCATATGGATTCTTGGTGACTGCATTTCATGCCGATGGAGACTCCTCAAAAATTGTGAAGATCGGAGCCAATATTACCGTAACCGGACAAGGCAGAGTGTACGGGATCTCAGTGAACGAAGGTGATGTGATTCTTGACGGAGCCAAGATCACCGCTAAAGTTACTGCTAAAGGGCAAAAGGCGTATTCTGTCTATCATAGTGGAGATGAAGGTAACAGTACAATCACCATCAGCGGCAAATCCCAGCTCACCGGCGATATTTATATCGGCAACGATGATGATACTGTCATCATCGAATCCGGCTCCAAAGTCAGCGGCGGAATGAGTAACGTTGAAAAAATCCTTTTCAACATCAACGATGCAAGCACCAAAAAGAAAGTCATGTGGAATGCCACCGGGGATTGGGGGAAATCCGATCTTGATTACAATATCGACTTCGGTCTGTTGGGTGACTTTGCTTTGATCAGCAAAACCAAGGATATGCAGTGGAGTGATCTCCTCATTTCCAATCTGGAGTCTCTCTCCAAGAGCAACGCTCTTTACGATTACACCGTCTATGAAAAGGGCAACACCCTTTACCTCAAGAGCGAAATTTCCCCCGCCTGGAACGCAGGCGTGGTCGAAAACAAATTGACCGCCACGAAAGAAATTTCAGCGGAATACACACTCTTTACCTCCAAAGCCGACATCAACGTCAAGAATGGCTGGGGCATCGGCAGCGAACGGCAAGCCAAGACTCATTTGGTGCTTGATAACAACATCACCGCCTCAACAAACGCCTATGAGGGCTACGGAGTTTATTCGATCAGCACCTATGATCTGCATGTTTACTCCAACAACGCCGCCAAGACCCTCAAATCCAGCAACAAACTCGAGGGTACCGCCAACGCCTACGGATATTACCACAACGGCAACCTCTATTTCGGCGATGAAAACGTCAATGGCAAGTTCATGCAGAATATTACCGTCAGCAGCAACGCCCTGTTTCAGTCAGAAGCCGCCGGCATCACGACAACCGGAAGCAAGGACGCTGGAAATATTGTCTTCTACGGCACTTACACCGGCAAACTTACCGTTACTCTGAAAGATGACGGAGAGGGGACTGCGTACGGTATTTGCGGCAAACAGTCGGTCACCATGCAGGATACCACCGGAGCATGGAGCATTTCCTCAAGCGGCAGTGCTTACAGAATATATGCCGGTGAAGATATCACTCTCGGCAATGTTTCCGGCAACAATACGATCAGCGGCAAAGGGGGAGAGGCTTACGGATTTTACACCGA
>JAZONW010000106.1:0-25215 GCA_045654745.1 Victivallaceae bacterium
GCAAGCAAGCAAGCAAGCAAGCAAGCAAGCCTTTATTAAATAATAAAGGCTTGCTTCAATCCGAAGCAACGGACCATCCGGCTTGGCAAAGCCAGGCGGAAAATAAAAACTTGTCCCAGTCCGGTCGAACTCTTACCGGTCTCACTTTTCACTCTTTTCTGATTTTCAAGACACGGATTCTTTGTACCTCAAAAACTGTGTTAAGACATTTTTACAGCCGCGAAATTCGCATATGGATCATCGCGGCTGCTTGCTTTTTGAATCACTCAAATAAGCTGTCTAAAGTGAAATTATATTAATCAGTACGAGAAAGATGGAGACGGTTACCTCTCACTGTATTTTTAATAAAAAATTTTTTAATTACCATTTGGAGTGAAACAATATGAACAAAATAAAAGTCTCAATAATTGTACCGGTTTTCAATGTTGAAAAATATCTGAAACGATGTCTTGATTCACTGATAAATCAAACGCTGAAGGATGTTGAAATAATTTGCATAAACGATGGCTCGACGGACAATTCTACGTTTATTCTACAAGATTATAAAAGACGCGACAAAAGGATCACTGTGATCAACAAAAAACACGAGGGATTATCAATAGCCAGAAATGTAGGAATTGAATTTGCCAAAGGTGAATATATCGGCTTTGTTGATTCAGACGACTGGGTCGATTTGGATTATTTTGAAAAATTGTATGCTGCTGCAAAAAAGTTTGATTTTGATATCGCTCTTGCAGATTACATCAGAGTTGGTAATGGAAAAACAAAAAAACGCCTGAATATTGCAAGCGAAATCGCTGTCAAAACATTACAGGAAAAAATAAACATAACAAAACAGGCAAAACACCCCAGCTCTGTCAATAAAATTTATCGTAAAAAAATGCTGATCGACAATAACATAACATTCCAGGAAGATGTTATTTGCGAAGACAAAATATTCACATTGCAGGCGGTGTATTATGCGAATGGAATTGTTACGGTACCGGGAACCGATTACTATTATTACCGCCGTCCGAATTCAATAGTGAAACAAAAGCAAACCAAAGAAATGTTTGAGCAAAAAAATGCTAGCAATGCGACTGTGCTGAATTGGCTGAAAGAAAAAAATGCAGACATCGAGGATGGTATTTTTTGGGCGGTAAAAAAAGAATTCAGAATATTCGGAGTATGTATATATCGACACTCAATGAGCTTGCGCTCGGAAAAAATTTTTTTACTGGGATTTAATGTGTTAACAATCAATTATGGAGAAGAATAATATGATCAAAAATTTAATAGTTGGTGCCGGTTTATCCGGTGCTGTATTGGCAAATTTAATAGCAGATAAAAATGAAAGCGTTGTGGTGATTGATCGCAGAAATCATATCGCAGGCAATTCCTATGATTACCGCGACCCCAACGGTATTATGATCCACCAATACGGCTCTCATATTTTTCACACATCAAGTGAAAAAGTTTGGAAATACCTGAAACAATTTACTGATTTCAATACATATATGCATAAAGTTGTTGGAATTTTAGATGGTATTGAAACAGGAATTCCTTTTAGTTTCAACACACTATATGATGTTTTTCCTGATTCTCTGGCAAAACGTCTGGAAAATAAGTTACTGAAAAAATTCTCTTTTAACACAAAAGTTCCTGTTTTGGAGTTTTTGAAGCAAAATGACGATGATTTAAAGTTTTTGGCAAATTATGTGTACGAAAAAATATTTTTGCATTACACCGCAAAACAATGGGGCGTCTCTCCGGAAAATCTCGACAGTGCAGTGACTGCCAGAGTACCGGTATATTTGAGTAAGGATAATAGATACTTTCAAGATAAATATCAAGGCATTCCGCTGGATGGTTATACTAGCCTGGTTCAAAAGATTCTGTCCAATAAAAATATTGAAATTCGCTTGAATACGGATTTCAAAGATGTTGATCCAAGTGAATTCAACAGAATTTTTTACACCGGCCCGATTGATGAGTATTTTGATTATAAATATGGTCAACTGCCGTACAGAAGCGTATCGTTCAAGTTTGAAACCCACAACAAACCGTATTATCAATCCAATTCGGTCGTTAATTATCCCTGTAATTATGATTTCACCAGAATACATGAATACAAGTATTACCTTGACGATATTTCAGAAAAAACAGTTATTGCAAAAGAATACTCGCAGCCTTTTGTTTTGGGTAAAAATGAAAGATATTATCCCGTCCCTCATGATGAAAATAAAAAACTTTACAACAAATATTTGTCAGAGGCAAAGAGTTTGAATAATATTCACTTCTTAGGACGCCTGGGGGATTATCAGTATTACGATATGGATAAAGCAATTCTACGGGCAATGGAACTTTTTGAAAAAATATATAATACTTCTGTAGAAATATGATTAAAGTATCTGTACTTGTACCTGTTTATAATGTTGAAAAATATTTGCGTGAATGCCTGGATAGTTTGATTTCCCAGACATTACGAGAAATAGAGATCATCTGTATCAATGATGGTTCAACCGATTTATCCGCTGACATCATCGAAGAATATGCAGACAAAGATTCAAGGATAAAGCTGATTGACAAAAAGAACTCCGGCTACGGCGCTTCTTTAAATATGGGGTTAACTGTCGCCAATGGTGAATATATAGGTATTATTGAATCAGATGATTTTGCAAAAGAAAATATGTTTGAATCCTTATATTCTGTTGCATCACAAACCGGAGCTGATGTTGTCAAAGCAGATTTTTATTATTATTTTTCGCGAAAAAAGCAATCAAGTCAAGCCGGTAAAATCAATCGTTTACTTTGCAATAAGGTTTTTACAGCAGCTCAACATCCGCAAATATTAAAGATGATGCCAACAATCTGGAGTGCTGTTTATAAGCGTAAATTCCTGATTGATAATCAAATCAATTTTTTAGAAACACCTGGCGCAAGTTATCAGGATACTTCGTTTGGTTTTAAAACACTGGCATTGGCTGAAAGGATATTTTTCACGGATAAAGCATATTTATATTATAGGCAGGACAATGAAAATTCTTCAGTAAAATCCAAAGATAAAATTTTTATGATTTGCGATGAATACAATGAAATAACCGATTTTCTGAATAGCCATCCTGCATTAAAACTAAAATTCAACACAAATAAACTTATCAAGCAGTATAATGCCTATATGTGGAACTTAACAAGGCTCGATGAGGTGTTCCGCGAAAAGTTTATTGATGTTTTTGCTGAAACATTTTCTGAATATTACAATGCGGGAGAAATCACAAAAGAATTTTTCAAAAAAATCAATAAAAAAGAATTTGAACTGCTGCTTTTGGATATTGATAAATTCAAAAAACATATAAATAAAATCATATGCAAAAAAAGGAAACGTGCAGAAAGAAAAAAGATGTTTTCAATTCGCATAAATTTATCACGGATAAGTATCGTTTTATTTGGCAAGAAAATTTTGTGAGGTATATCTATGAAAATATTATATTTCAACTGGGTGCAATTTGATAATCCAAATAGCAATGGCGGAGGAGTAAATGTATATCAACGGAATATTATTGAATTTTTAATAAAAAACACAACGCATGATATATCTTTTTTGAGTTCTGGAGTAAAATATGATCCATTGCATACAGATCCATATATCAGAGAAACAGATAATTGCTTTAATGGCAAATGCAAGACCTGGGAAATTATCAATTCTCCCATTATGGCACCGGCTTTTACTGTTTTTATGAATCCATCCCAAACTTTTAATGATTGTGTGTGTGAAAGATTATTTGATAATTTCCTTGAAGGACAAGGTGGCTTTGATGTGATTCATTTTAATAACATCGAAGGTATTTCTATAAATGTTTTAAGGTTGAAAGAAAAATATCCTCAAACAAAATTCGTTGTATCAATTCATAATTATCAAACAATTTGTCCTCTGTGTCAATACTTTCAAAATCACAATATGCAAATATGTTATGATTTTAAAAACGGGAATGAGTGTATGTTGTGTTGCGAAAAACTTCCTAGGAAGAAAGAGTATTGCCATCGAGTTGTTGATTTTTATAAAGATAAGACATGTGCTCGAAAACAGTTTTATAAACCGTTAATAAAACTGTTTTCTAAAATTTTTTTATACAAGGCAAAAAAATATATCGGCAGTCCCAAAAATATGCAACCTCAATATTTTAAATTTTATCGTGAACACAATATAAATATCTTGAATTCATATGCGGATATTATTTTGGCTGTATCAGAACGTGTCAGAAATATAATGATAAATCATGGAATAAATGAAAAAAAGATTGTAACATCTTACATCGGCACAAAATTTGCAGATAATCCGCAACAAAAATTATATAAAAACAACCATACTGGTATTTTGACTATAGGGTATTTGGGATACAAAAGATTTGACAAAGGCTTTTATTTTTTTATTGATTCTTTATCAAAAATCAACAAAGAAATTGCCAGAAAAATAAATGTTGTACTTGCAGTAAAAAAAATAAAAGCCAAAGAATATAAAGAAAAATTGAAATTTTTTAATAAAATTATAGTATACGATGGATTTACGCACGCGAACTTGAAAAAAATTCTTGAGCCAGTAGATTTAGGTGTGATCCCCGTTCTGTGGGAAGATAATTTGCCTCAAATAGCGATAGAGATAGTGGCTGCAGGAGTCCCCATATTATGCAGTGATTTCGGCGGTGCCAGTGAATTATGCTGCAGCCCCCTTTTCAAACACAAGGGTGGTTCAGAAGAAGATTTCATAAACAAAATCACAAGTTTTGTTTGTGACCCTGGTTTATTAGACAAATATTGGGAGTACCATGTCGGTTTAACTACTATGCAAAAACACATTAGAGAATTGGAATATTTTTATTCTGTTTAATAAAATTTGTTATTCCAAACGACAAAAAAACTCCCGGTGTTGAGCCGGGAGTTTTTGTTTGTGTTTACTGCATTTTTTCCATCTGACCGATGGCGGTAAAGAGGCATCGGGGCAAGTGGAAAAAGGTTTTCCATTTGCCGCCTTTGAGCAAGTGAGTCGGCTCGCCGCGGCGGTTGAGGTAGGCGAACCATTCCGGATATTCCCTGTCTTTGAAATGCTCCCAACTGTACTGGTCGATCTCTTTGAATTTATCAAGGTAATATTCTTCTCCGGTCAGGCGGTAGGCGTAAAGTGTCGCCAAGGTGGCTTCATTGTGCGGCCACCAGAGTTTCATATCGTGCTGCAATTCCAAATGAGGTCTGCCCAGCACATCCATAAAGTAATAGATACCGCCATAGGTCTTGTCGGTGCCGAATTCCAACAGTGCTTTGACGATTTTTGCCGCCTTGGCGATCATCGCTTTGTCGCCGCAGCTTTCGGCATAGTTCATCACAAACCACATAGATTCCAATCCGTGTCCCGGATTGATCAGACGGCCGTCGCAGGATTCAAGGTCAAAGGTGCCATCGGGATTGACATTTTCAAACAGCACCTGCAAATCTTCATTCCAGAATTTCTCCATAACAGTATCAACGGCACGGCGGCTGTCGGCATCATATTCAGTCGTACCGAGGCAGTCTTTCATCACATAGCCGAGATTGGCGAGGATCATAAAGTGACCGTGAGAAAGCCTTTTGGCTTTGGCAGGCATAGATTTTTCCCATTTGCCTTTGGGGTTATCCATACGGCGGATGTAATTTTTCATCGCGTTATTGGCTTCATCGAAATAGATTTTTTCTCCGGTGGCCTTGTACATCGCCGCTGCACCCATAGCGGCAAAACAGTCCGAAAAAATATTTGACGGAGCCATCGTAGGTTCACCTTTGCGGTTGAGGGCAAAATAATAAGTCCCGTCTTCGCTTTTGCCGTGTTTGGTCAAAAAGTCAAACCCCTGTTTGGCAATATCCAGGAAGTTGTCTTTTTTGAAGCGGCTCATATAAAGCGTGGCAAACATATAAACGATACGCCACTGCATCCACATATATTTTTCGGTATCGTAAACCGAACCGTCGCGGTCGAGGTTGGTAAAGTACCCGCCGAATTCGGTATCTACGCAGTGATTTTCCCAAAAAGGTATGACATTGTTGACCAGTTCGTTTTCATATCTGGCGATATAAGGTTTGAAATCCATGTTTCCTCCGGAGGTATATGATTTGCAATTTTTGTGTGTTACATACATTAGCATATTATTCCTTTTTTTTCAATATATTCTTACTTGAAAAGTGTAAAATGACAATTATCTTATAATAAATCACAATAAAAAGGGGGTAATATGAAAAATCTGTTGAAAATGGCGGCAATATTGTGCGGAGTTTCAGCCTGTCCGGGGGCGGATTTTGACTGTTCAGTACCGGTAAAATGCCAATCTGTAATAAAAAGGACCATCAACCGTTACGCAAACAAAATGCCGCAGGGAACCTCTCTCTTTTTTTCTGTTGCCCCTGCCATGCCGCCGGAAACCTTTGAAATTGAAGCAAAGTCAAATTCGATCCGGATAACCGGCGGCTCTCCGCGTGCGGTTATTTACGGACTGGGACAACTCCTGCGTGAAAACAACTTTGTCGGCAAAAGTTCTCCGCAATTTCCGGAAAGAGGAATTTATTTTGCCACGCATTTTTCCAACTTTTACGATAATTCTGATGCAGAAGTTATAAGTGATTATATCGCTGATTTGGCACTTTGGGGGTGCAACGGTGTTTCGGTATGGTTTGATATGCACCACTATACCGGGATCAAGACTCCCGGAGCGCAGCAAAAAATCGCCCAGTTGAAAAACATTTTGCAGGCGGCAAAAGATTGCGGCCTATCGGCAGGACTGCTCGGTATCGCCAATGAATCATTTGACGGCAGTGAAATCCATTTGCGGGCGGATCACCGTGGCGGAAAAAACAACTACCGGAGCAACCTTGCAGGACACTTTAATGTAGAAATCTGCCCGAGTGTCCCCGGTGGTCTGGCAAAAATAATGGAGTACCGTGAGGCGGTGCTATCTGAATTTGCCGATGTGAAAATTGATTTTGTAACGATATTCCCCTACGACCAGGGCGGTTGCACCTGCAATGATTGCGCTCCTTACGGCAATAATGGTATGTGGAAAATAATTCCTCATTACGCCAAGCTTGCAAAAAAGTATCTCGGTGAAAGCTGCAAAGTTGAATTATCCTGCTGGAGATTTGATGCATTTACCGATGGCGAATGGAGTGGCGTTTTTGCGCGTGATTTGACCGGCATTGACCGCATTTATATTGATCCGGCTGATTTGGATAAAGTCAAAAACACTTCTCCCGGAGGGCTTCCGGTTGTTTATATGTCTGAAATCAGTATGATAAAAATGCTCCCGTGGGGTGGATTCGGAGCAAATCCGTTGCCGCAGCAGTTGGCAAAAGAGTTGGAAGCAGGAATACACTGTGTCGGAGCGAGGCCCTATTCGGAGGGAATATTTGAAGATTTCAACAAAGTACTGATTCTTTCGTGGTTGTGGCAGCCGCAGGAAACAAAAGCCATTGCGGACAGATATGCGAAGTTTTATTTTGACATAGTTGATGACCGCTTTTATCAGGCACTCACGTTGTTGGAAAACAATCTGGATCACAATGCCAGATTCTATCAGGATGGTGCAAAATTTTCTTCTTATTCCGGAGAGAAACTGAAAAATGCTCCGTTTGAAATCGTTTACGAGACCCATGCCCTGTCAGCGGAAGCCGCACAAAAAGCATTAAAATATTTGCAGAAAATCGCTCCGGAAAAAATTTCCTGGCGTTGGGAAATACTTGCCCTGCGAGCTGAAATCGACGCTAAACTTGCTCAAGGTGAAAGCATCGATAGCGAATTGCAAAGGCTTTATCAGCTTTACAATGTTTCCGACAGCACGATTTCCTGTTTGGTGCCTCCGGGCAAAAAGATATTTCAAAACAAAGCAGCCAAAGGCATATCCGGCCACATCTGAAAAAAACAAAGCCGGTGGTCAAAACCTGCGGCTTTATATTCTGTTTGAAACTTTTTCTGTCGAACCTCTTACGGTTCATTTTTTGAAAAAAAACGGAATTGATTTCTCAATTCCGTGAATCCGTCTTTGTCGCCATTTCTTTATAAATAAAAAATGGCTCCGGCAGGAGGATTCGAACCTTCGACCAAGTGGTTAACAGCCACCTACTCTACCGCTGAGCTATGCCGGAGCGTTGTTTCATAATATATGCCGCTTTTTTGCTTTTTGCAAATCCTTTTTTGCAGAAAAATCAAAAAAATACGTTTTTTTAGAAATTAGTGAGCGCTTTTTTGCCAATATTATAGACATTGAAACCGATTTTAAACAATTCTTCCTTGTCAAGCAGGTTTCTGCCGTCAAAAATAAAGGCGGGTTTTTCCATACTTTCGTAAATTTTGCGAAAATCCAAATCTTTAAAACATTTCCAATCCGTAGCAATAACTATCGCGTGGACTCCTTTTGCCGCTTCATAGGGATCATCGCAGAATGCCACATCTTCGTATTCCGCCAAATCATATTTTGCATTTTCCAACGCTTTGGGGTCGTAAACAGTCAGTTTGGCACGTTCTTCCAATAACTGCTGGCAAACCGCTATCGCCGGAGATTCGCGAGTGTCTCCGGTGTCAGCCTTGAAGGCAAATCCGAAAACCGCAATCTTTTTATCCGTAACCGTATTGAACATCGCTCCCAGCATAGTCTGCACAAACCGGGTCGCCTGGTAATCATTGATCTTGACCACGCCTTCCCAATAAGCCGCAACTTCCGGCAAGCCGTAGTGTTCACAGAGGTAAACCAGATTCAGAATATCCTTTTTAAAGCACGAACCGCCGAAACCGAGTCCCGCTTTCAAAAACTTACTGCCGATACGGCTGTCTTTACCCGCCGCCGATGTCACCTGATCGATATCCGCACCGGTACGTTCGCACAATGCCGAAATCGCATTCACCGAAGATACCCGCTGGGCAAGCAACGCATTGGAAACCAGTTTGGTCAATTCGCTCGACCACAAATTTGTGGTAATGATCTTTTCCCGCGGCACCCAGTTTTCATAGATTTCCGCAACTGTTTCCACTGCAGCGTAGCCCTCGGGAGTTTCCAATCCGCCGATCAATACCCGGTCGGGATTTTCCAAGTCAGAAATCGCGGTGCCTTCGGCAAGAAATTCCGGATTGGAAACGATCTGGAATTTGATACCTTTGGTATTAGCGTGCAATACCCGGCTCAAAGCCTGTGCCGTACGCACCGGCAATGTACTTTTTTCCACCACGATCTTGTCAGAGTCGGCGTATTCAACGATACTGCGGGCGGTTTTTTCCAGAAACTGCAAGTCCGCCGCTTTGCCTGCCCCTGCCCCAAAAGTTTTGGTGGGGGTGTTGACACTGACAAAAATAATATCCGCCCGTTTGATTTCAGCCGGGATATCGGTGGAGTAAAAAAGATTGCGGTTGCGGCATCTCTTGACAACGGCATCCAAACCGGGTTCGTAAACCGGCAGGATATCGGAATTCCAGGCGTTTATGCGATCCGCATTGATATC
This sequence comes from Victivallaceae bacterium, assembly GCA_045654745.1. Taxonomy (GTDB): domain Bacteria; phylum Verrucomicrobiota; class Lentisphaeria; order Victivallales; family Victivallaceae; genus UBA1784. The sequence continues at coordinate 9,487 of JAZONW010000106.1, forward strand.
AACCACTGTCACCCGGTAATCAGGACACTTGTCAGCGATCACAGCCATTGTCGGTCCGCCGACATAACCGGCTCCGATGCAAAGGATATTTTTCATAAAACAGAACTCCTGCTTCTTTTTTATTGACAGCAGTTAATATATCATCTGCCGTTGAAAATAGCAAATTCAGGGTTACTTTTTGCTGCTGATAAAATAGGATTTCAGGGGCGGGAAACCGTTGAATTCCACCGCCGCATAACTCGCAGTGTATGCCCCGCAGCTCAACCAGTATATCCGGTCACCCGGTTTGATATATGCCGGCAGCGGATTGCGGAAATATTCATACATAATATCCTGACTGTCGCAGGTCGGCCCGGCAATAATAAAATCTTCACAGGCTTCGCCGCGGGCTTCGCAATAAAGCGGATATTTGATGCTCTCATCAAAAGTTTCAATCAGACCGTTGAATTTGCCGACATCGACATAGAGCCATCGGTCAATACCGGTCGCTGATTTTTTGCTGATAAGTACGACCTCACTGACAATGACTCCGGAACTGCCGACCAGAGACCTACCCGGTTCCAGTATGATCGTCGGCAGATCATCACCGAAATCTTCCTGCAGATAACGGGAGATTTCTTTGGCATATACCTGCATTTCATTGGTTTTGCTGATATAGTTGGCAGGGAATCCGCCACCCATATTGATCATCTGCAATTTGATTCCTTCTTCGGCAAGGTAGTCAAAAATATAACGGACTTTGGCAATAGCAGAGTCCCAGGCACCGATTTCTCTCTGCTGGGAACCGACGTGAAAAGAAATACCGTAAGGTTCAAGATTGAGCGTTTTCGCCAGCATAATAAGATCTATCGCCATATCAGGGTGGCAGCCAAATTTGCGGGAGAGCGGCCAGTCTGCAGTTTCACTGCCTTCGCACAATATGCGGCAGAAAACTCTGGCTCCGGGAGCGTGTTTGGCGATATTGCGCAAATCGTATTCGCTGTCAGTGGCAAAAAGCCTGACCCCTTTGCTGTAAAAATAAGCAATGTCTGCCGGTTTCTTTATAGTATTTCCGTAACTTATTTTGGCAGGATCAACCCCCAGTGAAAGCACCCGGTCAAGTTCGTATCTGGATGCAATATCAAAATTTGCTCCGAGGTCACGCAGTAAACTCAAAACTTCCACCGCCGGATTGGATTTTACCGCATAATATATTTTTGCATAGGGGAATTGTTCCTGCAATTCTCCGTAGTGCCGGGCAATAATATCGGTATTGACAAGCAAAAAAGGAGTTTCGTGTTTGGCGGATTCGCTTTTAAAAAGAGCCCATTCTTCCTGGGTATAGTAGTCATTCAAAACAACAGACATCGCATAAAACCTTTATTTTAGTTATTTCAAAAAAGAGCATCTCCGAGCAGAGCCATCTGCTCAGATACAAATTCCATAGCCTGGGCAAATGCTTTACCGCGGTGGCTGATACGGTTCTTTTCTGCCGGATCAAGTTCTGCCATTGAGCAGTTGTAATTTTCGGGCACAAAGACCGGATCGTATCCGAAACCGCCATCGCCGCTGGGGGAAGTTGCGATAGCCCCCTTTACTTCGCCCTCAAAAGTGGCGATCACTTCACCATTGTAAGCGATCGCTATGGCACAGACAAAACGGGCCCGGCGATCATCTTTGCCTTCCATTTCTTTAAGCAGTTTGGCGATTCTCTCCTCTGAAGTGGGGGCATAGCGTGCAGAAAATATCCCCGGTCTGCCGTCAAGAGCCATAACTTCAAGCCCGGAATCATCGGCAAAAGCAACACTGTTGCAATATTTGCTGGCGGCGGCGGCTTTGATACAGGCGTTTTCCATAAATGTCTTGCCGTTTTCCTCCACTTCCGGATAATCGGGAAAATCAGCCAGTGAACTCAACTCGATACTGTCATCGTTGATGAGTTCTTTGTATTCTTTTACTTTATGGGTATTGGCAGTTGCAATAACTATATATGCCATAAAAAAAACCTTCTTCTTTAAGTTTGGAAATTGCTTTTCGTTTGTATTAAGCATATATTATAACAAATATGGAGTTTTTTCAAATGAACATTGGTCTTTGCAGAGAAATTTTTACGAATTTTTCAGAAAAAACACTGCTTGCCGGCTTTTCCGGCGGCAGTGACAGTTGTGCATTGCTGTTGATTTCTGCAGAATTCTGCCGCGAATACAACATCCGTCTGGTGGCAGTTTCCTTTAATCACCACCTGCGCGGAGCCGAGTCTGATGCCGAAATCATTTTTGCCAAAAACTTCTGCAAAGAGAGAAATATCGAATTCACTGCTGTCGATCTCGATATCCCGACTGACGGCAGTATTGAGGAAAACTCCAGAAACGCCCGTCTGGCTCAATGGCAGATACTGGTCAAGCGTTATAATGCCGCCGGAGTTCTTCTGGGACATCACCTGGACGACTGTCTGGAAAACTTTTTTATCCGCATCGGCAGAGGTGCCAATACTTCCGGAGCGACTTCATTGCGGCAGATTTCCACTGTTGACGGAGTAACTTTCATCCGTCCGCTTGTTTCTTTTACCAAAAGCGAAATCTTTGACTTTCTCAAAGCAAACAATATATCAGGATTTGCCGTTGACTCCAGCAATCTGGACAACAGTTTCCGCCGGAATGACCTGCGCAACAATTTACTGCCGGAATTCTACCGGCTTTTCCCCGGCGGCAAAAATGCCGTTAAAACCGCTTTGCTCGCAATGACAGCTGACGCATTATATATGGAAAACGAAGCTCAAAAAGCATTGTCAGACGGAAATCCTGAAACAGCTTCTTTCTGGCGCGGCATCCCCCCTGCTCTGCTGCCGCGGGTAATGCGTTACTGGTTAAGAGAAAAACTGCACAAAGATATCATTCTCTCATCAGACACCATTGACCGGCTGTGCAAAATGCTTGCCCAAAACTCCGGTGCCAGCAGTGAAATCCCATTGGGACAAGGAGTTGATTTCTTTGTTGCCGGTAAGTTCGCAGGGATCGTCGAAGCCTCCGGCAAACCTCTGCTGTGGCATTGGGAAAAAGAATCTGAAATCACTTTCGGGCAGTATCATTTCAGTGCCGGATATGTCAATACGCTGGAGGAAACCGATTGTGCATGTGCATATTTTGATGCGGCAAAGTTGAATAAAGAATTACTGATCGCTCCCTGCAATGAGGGCGAAAGAATGATTCCTTTTGGCAATTCTTCCCCTGTTAAAATCAAGAAACTGCGTACCGATCGCAAAATTCCGGCAAAACTGCAATTTCCGGTCGTAAAAGATGCAGATACCGTAATTTGGGCACCGATGGTAAGACACAGCAACTATGCTGCCGTCGATGGGGAAACCACCCTGATCGTCCGTTTTGCTGTCTGCAAAAAATAGGCTTTTTACCGTTTTTCCAGAACAAAAACAGCACCGACTGCGAAAAGATTCGGAAAAAGTTTCGTCAGTTTCGGGAATTTTCCGGCGATAGGTGTGCCGCTGGTGATCCTGATGTCAAGATTTTGACAGAGGTCTTTGAAATCCGCGATCGTGCCGAGGTGGATATTGGGAGTATTATACCATTGATACGGCAGTTGCGAATTGCGCGGCATCCTGCCGGCAAGCATTTGCAGGCGGCACCGCCAGTGTCCGATATTGATAACACTGACTGCGGCTTTTTTTCCGGCTCTGACAATATGTTTGAGCAAGATTTCCGGATTACGCAACTCCTGAATGGTATGACTTAAAATAATAAGATCAAAAGAATCGTCCTCGGCAAAATCAAGTGTACTGTCGAGATTGCTCTGGATGACAGGTACTCCGTTTGCAATACATCTGCCGATAAGATCCTGATCGATTTCAAAGCCGAGAACATTGGCTTTTTTTTCGTTTTTCAGCCTCGCCAGAAATGAGCCGTCCCCGCAGCCGAGATCCAGCACTCTGTCGCCCGGTTTGACCATATTAAAAATGACATCAAGGTCTTCGCGTTTCTGAATATCTATATTGCGCATTGCCATATTTCAAATCTCCTGATGACGGAGGAAGTCTCTGACCATTTTACCAAGTGTGTCGACTTCCAGCAGAAAAGCATCGTGGCCGTAGCCGGATTGTATTTCGCAAAATGAAACATTCACCTTGTTTTTCAACAAAGCCCGGACAAGCTCTTTGGACTGCCGCGTCGGAAAAAGCCAGTCACTTGAAAAAGAGACCACCAGAAAATCAGCTGTAACCTTTTCCAATGCTTTGGCAAGATTTCCATTGGTGGAAACGGTAAGGTCAAAATAATCTGTGGCTCTTGTGATATACAAATAACTGTTGGCATCGAATCTTTCGACAAAGCGTTTGCCCTGATATTCGAGGTAACTCTCAATGGCAAAATCGTGGGCAAAATCAAAGTCATAAGCCGTTTTATTCTGCAGATTTCTGCCGAATTTACGGTCAATGGATTCTTCTGAAAGATAGGTGATATGAGCCAGCATCCGGGCGGCGGCAAGTCCGCGTCCCGGCAGTTTGTCACTGGTGTAATCGCCGTTATTCCAGTTGGAATCCGATCTTATGGCTTCGCGGGCGACCCAGTCAAAAGCAATGTTTTGAGATGAAAAGTTTGCAGCAGTGGCAATCGGCACGATGGCCCGCATAGCCTGCGGATAATCCACCGCCCACTGCAAAACCTGCATGCCGCCCATTGATCCGCCGACAACAGCCAGCAATTGTTTGATACCGAGATGGTCGATCAATCTTTTTTGGGCACGAACCATATCTTTGACTGTGATGACAGGGAAATTTATATGGTATGGCTTGCCGGTATCAGGATCAATGGATTGCGGACCGGTCGAACCGGAGCATCCGCCAAGTACATTGGAGCAGATGACAAAATACCGGTCTGTATCAATATATTTGCCGGGGCCGATCATTTCATCCCACCAGCCGGGCTTTTTATCTTCCGGAGTATGTCTGCCGCACACATGAGCATCGCCGGTCAGGGCGTGAGTGACCAGAACCGCGTTGGATGCGTCAGCATTGAGTTTGCCGGCACATTCGTAGCGGATCACCACATCTTTGAGTACCTTGCCGCAATCCAGTTCCAGCGGTTCGGTAAAGTGACAGTCCTGCGGGACTGTGATAAAGGGCTGCGTATCTATTTTAACTGCTCCGGTTAGTGTTTTCTGTTAAAAATATAATATAATCCGGTCAGATAATTCTTTCAAGTCCAATCCCGATCTGTACTGTAAGTTTAGTTGTAAATCAAGGTGGCTGTTATCTCCTGTGCAGATAAAAAAACGCCGCACCGGAAATACGGTACGGCGGAAGTGTTTTGTTTACTGTTGTCAGACAGTCATCAATTCTTTTTCTTTGGCGGCAAGGATAACATCAAACTGAGCGATATATTTGTCAGTGAGTTTCTGAATGTCATCCAGCATTTTTTTCAATTCGTCTTCGGTAAGCATGCCGTCTTTCTGGGCTTTTTTGGCAGTTTCATTGCCTTCGCGTCTGATGTTGCGCAGGGAAACTTTTGCATCTTCGGTTTCGGTTTTCGCCTGACGGGAAAGAGCTGCACGGCGATCTTCGCTCAACGGCGGGATCGGCAGTTTGATGGTTTTGCCGTCACTCATCGGAGTGATACCGAGATTGGAGGCAAGGATGGCTTTTTCAATGGCAGAAACCGCAGTGGCATCCCAGGGCTGAATCACCAGCAGACGGGGTTCCGGAGTGGTAATGCCGGCGATATCACGCAGTCTGGTGGCACTGCCGTAGTAATCAATAGTCAAGCCCTCGACCAATGACGGTGAAGCTTTGCCAGTACGGATGGCGGTAAAAGCATTTTTCAGGGCTTCTTCACTTTTTTTCATGTTTTCTTCCACGGTATCCAGCAGAAGTTCGATTTCGACGTTATACATAAATACTCTCCTTTGCGATAAGTTTGTTTAATACTGCTTAAACTATACTCATAAAAAGTGATTTTTTCAAGTAGTAAAAGTACATTATCTGTTTTTTTTCTGATTAATTCTGTCAAGCGAAGCCAGCAAATGATAACAGAAAGTCACAGCAGGCACATCAACTCCGTTTCTGCCGGCGATTTTCAAAACATTGCCGACGATGCCTTCGACTTCCATACTGCGTCCGGCTTCGTAATCCTGCAGCATACTGGTTTTGTATGCGGGGAAATCCTCATTGTAATCTATTTGTTTACGGACGTCATTTTCTGAAAGAGCAACTCCGCAGGAATTAGCAACTTTTACGAGTTCCAGCATCAGCATTTCGCAGAGTTTGCCTGTCCCGTCGGCTTTTAACATCTGCCGGGTAGTCAAACCGCCGCCGAGTACAGAAACGGTATTGTAAGAAATATTCCACAATAATTTATCCCAGCGTTGAAATTGTATATCATCGAACCAGTCACATTTGACTTTGTTGCTGTTGAATACATCCATAAGCCGTTTGGCTTCCGGGAATATTTTACCATTGGGAAATGACCCCATTTTAAGAATTCCCGCCCCCTGATGCAGAACTTCACCCGGTACAGGACGGGATGCCCCGATATATGCCACAGTAGAAATGATTTTATTATCAGGATAAGCAGCGGCTATTTCATCCTCAATGCCGATGCCGTTTTGAATGAGGACGATAACTGTCCGGGGAGATTTGATTGCTCCATCAAGCAATTCAAGAGATGGTGCAAAAGTCTTGGCACACATAAATACATAATCCGCTTCGTCACGGTACTCTGCAGCATTTTTGAGAACTGCGGGCGGAGTAAAATGAAAATCCCCCGCGATACTGGATACCCGGTAACCTGATTTAGCGGCAACTTCATAATCCCGTCTTGCCACGACACTCACATCGACTCCGGCTTCGGCAAGTCTGCCGCAATAATAAAGCCCGACTGCCCCTGCCCCCGTTAAAAGAACTTTCATGATACACCTTGATTATTTACCGAATATTGCAGTACCGACTCTGACGATCGTTGAACCGCAGGATATCGCTTCTTTGAAATCCCCGCTCATTCCCATCGACAAACCGCTGATACTGTGTTTTTTTGCGATTGCCCGCAATCCGGAAAAGATTTCGACAAGATATTCGTGCGATGCCGCCAGCGGAGCCATAGTCATCAATCCGGCAAGCTTTGCATAACGGCACTCCCCGGCCACAGCGACAGCCAAGTCCGCTTCTTCCAGAGAGAAGCCGCCTTTACTGGTTTCTCCTGACACACTGATTTCAAGATAAAATTCCGGAGTTTTTCCTTCTTCCCCTGCGATGCGGTCGAGTTTTTTTATCAAATCCAGCGAATCAACTGAATGGATCACGTTGGCTGATTGCAGAATGCGGCGGATCTTATTTGACTGTAAAGTGCCGATAAAATGCCAGTTTATATCATCCGGCAGATTTGCGGCTTTTTCCTGAAGTACTGCCGCCCGGTTTTCGCCGAAATCACGCACTCCGTGATCGTAAAGTTCCCTGATAGCACTGATGTCAGCGTTTTTACTGACTGCCAGCAAACGGACTTCTGCCGGATCGCGTGAAACGTCTTTGGCACAGTCGTCGATCGCCTGCCTTATGGAAGAAAAATTCGCAGCACAGGAACTCATTTGCAACTGTGCTCCGAGGCGAATTTAACCATATTTTCCGGAGTACGGGCGGTGATTTTAGTTCCGGCCGGAAGACTTTCGGTAAGCCAGACATTACCGCCGATGACCGAATTGTCGCCGATAACGATATCTCCAAGTACAGATGCTCCTGAATAAATCGTAACATTGCTGCCGATCGTCGGATGACGCTTATTGCCCTTGATCAAAATGCCACAGGCATCTTTGGGGAAATTTACAGCACCGAGGGTCACGCCCTGATAAATACGCACATTGTCGCCGATAACAGCGGTTTCACCGACGACCACTCCCGTCCCGTGGTCGATAAAAACCCCTTTGCCGATAGCGGCTCCCGGGTGAATATCTATACCGGTGACGGAATGGGCATACTCTGTCATCATCCGCGGGATAAGCGGAACTTTTTCCAGATAAAGCACGTGGGCAAGACGCTGGACGGTAATGGCTTTCAGCCCCGGGTAACTTACGATGATCTCATCAAAATTACGGGCGGCAGGGTCACCGGAATAGGCCGCGGCGACATCAAGTTTCACTACTTCTCTCAATTCCGGCAGGGATTTGATCAGTGCCAGCGAAGCATTACTGCATACCGAATGCTGACGGCAGACACCCGAATGCGGGCAATCTCCATCTGCCTGATGGCGTACTGAACGCCTCACCAGTTCGCACAGGATTTCAAATAATTCAGCAAGAATATCTGCAGTATCCCGCTTGTCAGCCGGATTCTCAAACCCGGGAAAAACGACTGCAAGCAATTTTTCTGTCAGAGCGATCACTTCCTTACTGCGCGGCAAATCATTTCCGGCATTGCGGTTCACACCGACTCCATCAACATAAGTTTCATCAAGACTTCCGGCGATATTTTTTAAAACATCACTGATACTCATATCATTTTTTTGATCAGACATAATCAAAATCACTCCACATTCTGAATTTGCTCACGCATTTTTTCCAATTCATTTTTAAACGCCACCAGCAACGGGGAAACTCCGGCAGAACCGGTTTTATTGCCGAGCGTGGTTATTTCCCTGAATGTTTCCTGGGTCAGGAAATCCATACTTCTGCCGCAGGGCGTTTTGCTCTCAAAGAATCCCCTGAACTGGGCAAAATGACTTTTCAGCCGGGTGATTTCTTCTGTAACATCCGACTTGTCTGCGTAAAAAAGGATCTCTTTAAGCAACTGCTCATCAGTTGCCGGCACCGGGATTTTTTCAGCGGCAAGTTTTGCCAGCAAACGCTCTTTTACTGTTTCCGGCAGATGATTCACCTGCGGCTCGATCCGGCTCAAAATATCTTCCAGCATTTCAAGTCTGCCCTGCAACTCAACTTTGAGAGCATTTCCCTCGGTCTGACGCATACGCTGATAATCGGCTACGGCGTTTTCCAATACCTCGGCAAAACACGCGGTAAAATCACTTCCGGCTGTATCGGGCATCTCGTATTGAATAACTCCCGGGGCTGAAATGAGGCTTTCCACATCGACTTCCGGGGCAAGATTGCATTCGCTGCGGATGTCGCGACAGGTCTGCACCAAAAGCAAAAGCAGTTCTTTATCCACTTTTACCGAGCCGGTCCTGCCGGATGAAGCATTGTTTTTTAAAGCGACTTTTACTTGAACTGTGCCTCTTGAAACAGCAGCACTGAGTTTACTGCGTACAAGAGTTTCCAAAGCAGAAAGTTCTGACGGCATATTTACCCGCAAATCAAATTGTTTGCGATTGACCGAGGATACTTCAATCGATATTTGCAGATTGTTATCAAATACAGCATCGGCCTTGCCGAAACCTGTCATACTCAACATAATAAAAAATCCTTAAATTGTCTGATTATTTCCGGGGTTCGGTATCGATGACGGAATTGAAATTTTCCGGAGTGTTGACCACCCGGACGGTATGGTCGTTGACTTCTTTGCTGTCAAGCACACCGGCAAAAAGCACCTGCCACGAGCTCAAATCGTTTCCGGTGTAACCCGTAAGCACAACTTTGCGCTCATTGTCGCCCCAGATAAGAGAATACTGTTTTTGTTTTGCCATACCGGCTTTGATATCAGCAAGGGCTTTGTCTGAAAACTTGCCTTCGGGATTGAAATTGACTTCAAAATTTGTTTCGCTGATTTCAGGAAAAAGGTACAACACCTGATTCATTTCTCTGGCAGACAAAGAATTGCAAAGGTACGATGCCACATAATTTCTGGCGGCTTTAAGTGCGGAATCCTGGGGCATTGCCACTTTGTTGAAGTTTTTTCTGACCAGCCGGTTGGGAGACCAAAAAATCATCATACTGTCTGAAACACCGCAAACCATATAAATTTTGTCGGCTCCTGGTATTTGCCAAGCAACACAGATCTGCTTTTGCATACTGCTGGTCTTGCCGGTACTGCCGAGCGTGTTGTCACCTAAAACATCACTGACCAGAAAAACCGGATCATTGTATTTTACATAAGCCACCTGCCCGGAAGTCAATTCCGGAGACTTTTCCAACAGATATTCCCGCGCTTTTTCAGCCGCGGAAGCCTGATAGTATTTGTCACTCTTGCAGCCATTGATCAACAATGCCGCAACCGCCAGTGCAGCGAATGCAAAAATCCTCATTTTCTACTCCTGAAAAATTTTATTCACCCGGTCGCCGGTGTTGTACTTGTATTTCCGGCAGACTGTCAACTATAAATATACTGTAACTCATCCAAAAGTCAACCTTTTTCATAGAAAAAGTTGCCATCCGGCATAGTTATTTCTTGCCAAATGTACCAACGGGGGGTATATTATCGGGTGTTATCATAAAAAACAGGATTCTACTTATGCCACCGAACAACGGTTTTGTCTGCACCGTTTCCAAAGAGGAAAGTGCAGAACTCAAAAAAATATTGCAGGAAAAAAACTGGGAGTTTTCCAGTTGTCCTTATGCCGAATACCGTGCATCTTCACTGACAGAAAAAGTAAATGTGACAGTATATACTTCGGGTAAACTGGTCGTGCAAGGCAAAGACACTGCTGATTTCGTGCAGTTCTGCCTTGAACCGGAAGTTCTGCACACTTTTACTTACGGCTACACGCCGGAAGAAATCCGTGGCGAAACCGTCACTCCGCACGGCGGCATCGACGAAAGCGGCAAGGGTGATTTTTTTGGACCTCTGGTCGTGGCGGCGGCTTATGTCGATGAAACTACCGCCCCCCTGCTCCGCGAAGCAGGAGTATGTGACTCCAAGGCTGTCAGCAGTGACAGAAAACTGCTGCAAATCGCCGCCAAAGTACGCAATATCATTCCCGGTAAATACACAGTGCTTGTTTTGAAACCGGAAACCTACAACCGTCTGTATGCCCAGATCGGCAATCTGAATCGACTGCTGGCATGGGGGCACGCCCGCTGTATAGAAAATCTGCTGGAACTGGTTCCGGATTGTCCGCGAATGATTTCGGATAAATTCGGCAATGAAACTCTGATACGCCGGGCATTGATGACCCGCGGCAGGCAGACCGTATTAGAGCAAAAGACCAAAGCAGAGAGTGATGTCGCAGTTGCCGCCGCCAGTATCCTCGCCCGGGAAAACTTTCTGCTCGGTATGCAAAAACTTGCAGAAACTACCGGCATAGAGCTGCCCAAAGGAGCAGGCCCAAAGGTAAAGGCGACCGGCAAAGAATTAATGGCAAAAAACGGCAGGGGTTTTTTTGTAAATATCGCCAAAACCCATTTCAAAACTTTTACGGAGTTGTGCAATGGCAATTGAAACAGAGAGAAAATTCCTCGTTAAAAGCGATGACTGGCGGCACGATGTGCAAAGTTCCTGCCGTTTGGTTCAGGGGTATGCCGAAGTATCAGGTGCATTGTCGACATTGCGGGTGAGAATAATTGACCAAACCACTGCTGTGCTGACTTTAAAAGGCAAAAGCAACGGGATATCCCGCAGTGAATATGAATATGATATCCCATTGGAAGATGCCGCAGCTATGATGAATGAATTTTGCGGTACCAGAGTGGTGGAAAAGATCCGGCACACAGTACCTTGCGGCGATTTGACTTGGGAAGTCGATGAGTTTATCAACGCCAATACCGGATTGTTGATTGCAGAAATAGAATTGCCAACACCGGAAACAGTATTTCCACAACCGGAATGGCTGGGAGATGAAATCACAGGCGATTCCCGTTACGGCAACGGATATTTGAGCAAGACTCCGTTTACGCAATGGCAGAGCAAGGAGATAAAAGATGAGCTTTGAGAGCGATTCACTTTTTTCCTCACAAGTCAACCGTCCGCTTGCCGACCGTATGCGTCCGCAGGATATAAACGGCATTTACGGTCAGGAAAAACTGCTTGGCGAAAACGCTCCGTTGCGGCGGATGATCGATTCGGGCAAACTTTCAAGTTTCATCCTCTGGGGACCGCCGGGATGCGGCAAAACCACTCTGGCAAGGATTCTCGCCAATTGCTGCAATATGCATTTCACGGCACTTTCTGCGGTTTTTTCCGGCGTTGCTGAATTGCGTAAAGCCTTTGAAGAAGCCTCTCGCAGAAGAATGCACGGAGAAGGAACTTTGTTGTTTGTGGATGAGATCCACCGTTTCAACCGTGCGCAGCAGGATGGTTTTTTGCCGTTTGTGGAAAACGGCACAGTGGTACTGGTCGGAGCGACTACCGAAAATCCATCTTTTGAATTGAACAGTGCTTTGCTTTCCCGCTGCAAAGTTTTTGTCATGCAAAGCCTGGCAGATAATGCTCTGCAAAAAATCATTGAAAAAGCCGAATCTGTAATGGAAAGAGGTTTGCCGCTGGATAAATCTGCCCGTAAAACGCTTATCGAACTTGCGGATGGTGACGGCAGATATTTTATAAACCTGATAGAAACCGTTTACGATCTGGCAGGAAGCAACGAAATCCTTGACAGCGAAAAATTATTGCAGATGGTCCAGCAGAGAGCCCCGGTATATGACAAAGACCGGGATGGCCACTACAATCTCATAAGTGCATTGCATAAATCATTGCGCGGTTCAGACACAGATGCCGCTATGTACTACGCGGCAAGAATGCTCCAAAGCGGCGAAGATCCGTTGTATATCCTGCGCCGCCTGACCAGGTTTGCGATGGAAGATGTCGGCTTGGCTGACCCGCTGGCGTTGCAGACTGCGGTTGCGGCATGGGATGCTTACGAAAGACTCGGCTCTCCGGAAGGAGATATCGCAATTTTTGAATTGATCGCTTTTCTCGGTACAGCTCCTAAATCCAATTCAGCCGAAAAAGCCCAGATATTGGCTTCCAAAGCTGCGGCGGAATACAGTTCACTGATGCCGCCGAAGCATATTCTCAATGCTCCGACAAAATTGATGAAAGAACTCGGATACAACAAGGGATACTGCTACGACCACGACACGCCGGAAGGTTTTTCCGGTCAGGATTATTTCCCTGAAAAAATGCCGCGGCAGAAATTCTATTTGCCGGTTGAACGCGGCTTTGAGAGAGAAATCCGCAAGCGGCTGGATTACTGGGAAAAACTCCGTGCCGAAAAAAAACAGAAGAATTCTTGAAATATCCGCCTGTTAAAAGTATATTAAGCCACGGATGCCTGGGTAGCCCAATGGCAGAGGCAACAGACTTAAAATCTGTCAAGTATGGGTTCGAGTCCCATTCCAGGTACCACTTTTTTACTCCGGCAATCAGAAATGTCACATTTCAAGCAATGCATTCAGTTCAGCCAGCGGCATAACGCCGGTTTTTTCCTGAATAAATTTACCGTTGCGGTAAAGTTGAAATGTCGGCAAAACAGAAATACCCTGTCTTTCACTTATTTTGACAAATTTTTCGGTATTTACTTTTACGATAAGAGTGTCGGGATCGCCGATTTTTTCTGCATTTGAATCAATGACCCGCCCCATCGTATTGCAGGCGCCGCACCAGGGAGCATAAAAATCCACAAGTACCACCGGATTGGTGTTGATGATTTCTTCCAGATCGTGCTGTTGAAGCTCTGTTATTTTTGCCATAGCGGACTCCTTATATTTTACTGACTTCTCTATGAACAATATAAATTTTTCTGACAGAGTTTCAAATATTATTTGCGTCCGAAACGCCTTTCCAATTCACGCAGAGAGAGAGTTATCATAGTAGGTCTGCCGTGGGGACAGAGGGTCCCCTGGCGGCAGGATTTCAATTGGCGTAAAAGCAGATTGGCTTCCTGTACCGACAATACGTGATGTGCTTTTACTGCCGCTTTGCAGGCGGCTCTGGCGGCAAATTCAAGATCCACCGGCAGTTGTGCTTTGCTGTTTTCCAAAAGTTCATCCATCATCGCATCAAAAACTTCCGGGATCCTGCCGGGAGGCAGATTGAAATTTTCCGGCAGAGAATTGATCATGATGCTGTTGCGTCCGATGTTTTCAAAATCAAATCCGATATTTACCAACACTTTGCGGCAACGGTCAAGCAATGCGATTTTGCCCGGGGTAAGTTCCACCATCTGACCAATCAAAAGCGGCTGTGCCACATTTGAGCCGGAAGCAAGTTTGCCGCAAATTTCTTCAAAAAGTATCCTTTCGTGGGCGGCATGCTGATCTACAAGCACCAGCCCTTCCCGGCTCGATGCCAGAATATAGGTATTGTCATATACTCCCAGAACTTCTTCCGGCCAGTTGCCGCAAAAAACGGATTCTTCCGGTATTCTTGCCCTGATTTTTACAGCCGGCTGAACTTCCGGCACAGGTTCATCATCTGATATATTTATTTCCGGAGCATTATCTGACGGATATATTTCCGGCACAAATGAAACCACGTCTGTCGCATCATCAGCTTCTTTTTTCTCGCTATCCTGCAAAAACATCATTGTCTGCTCGTGCTCTGCCGGAGCGTAAACGATCTGGGCGGCGGCAAGTATCTGCTCGACCGGGATGGTCTCCGGCAGTGCCGGTTCTGCTGCCGCCGGAGGCAGAGTGGAAAGAGTGCCGCCACTGCGCAACGCCATACTGACAGCCGCACTGATAATACGGGAAATATTGAAATCTGATTTGAACCGCACTTCTCTTTTGGCCGGATGGACATTGATATCAAAATCACTTGTCGGCATATCGACAAAAAGCACAGCCGGCGGGAAACGCCCGGCTTCGTCTGCCAACGTACCGTAGCCATCTTTTATTCCCCGCCACAAAGCCTGTGACTCCACCGGACGGCGGTTGAGATAAAAACGCTGTTCTTTGCGTCCGGGGCGGGTAAATCCGGGAGTGGCGATCATACCGGAAACTCTGATATCTCCCTCAAGGTGAGCAACTTTACACATATTGGCGGCGTAATTGCGGCCGAAAAATTCTCTTATCCGCAATTCCACTGAGGATTTTGCGGCACAATCTATCACCTTTTTGCGGTCAAAAGATAATGTAAAACCGATTTCCGGATTACCGAGAGCAAGAGATAACACAATATCTTCGATATGTCTTTCTTCGGTCGGATTGGATTTCAAAAATTTGCGTCTGGCAGGAGTGTTGAAAAACAAATCCCGTACTTCAACGACTGTTCCGGCGGCACAGCCGCAGGGAGAAGTCCTTTTTATCTCTCCGCCGTCAACTTCCACCAGCGTGCCTTCGGATGAGCCGGTTTCTCTTGTCCGCAGAGAAAAACGGCTTACTGACGCCACTGACGGTATGGCTTCACCTCTGAACCCCATTGTGGATATATTGTCTATGCCTTTTTCGTCAATCAGTTTGCTGGTGCCGTGAGGTTCAAGGGCAAGCAAGGCATCTTCGCTATCCATACCGCACCCGTTATCACTGACAGAAATCAACCGCAAACCGGCTTTTTCGATTGCTATATCGACTTGGCTTGCCCCGGCATCAATGGCGTTTTCTATCAACTCCTTTACCACAGAAGCTGGACGCTCGATCACTTCTCCTGCGGCGATGCGGTTACTGAGCTCCCGGCTCATAATTTTTATCACGCTCATTGCACATCTCCGCTGTAATTAAAACAGGCACATATCCTGCCGTCGATTTCCAATCCCTGCGGAATTTCTTTTTGGCACTTGCCGGGGGTGACACACTCCTGACAGCGGTCGGAAAAACGGCATCCTGCAGGAAACTTATCGGGCATCGGAACTGCGCCGGGAATTGTTTCCAATTTCCCCTCATTGCCGCCGAGACGCGGCACCGCCCGCAGCAAGGCTTTTGTGTACGGAT
>JAZONW010000107.1:0-17027 GCA_045654745.1 Victivallaceae bacterium
CTTTACTTCAAAAGTTGGAACACTTACCGGAGCAAGTTTCCAAAAATAAAAAACGATTCCGGCAATAAGCAGAACGATTGCTGCCTTGACAATGGTTTTGAAATGGCGTTTCATATAAACTCAATCCTTTTTTGAGTGGCAATTGCAATGACAGGCTTCAGACTTTTTGCAGCATTGCTGTTCTGCTGCCGGGGTAGCGGATAAAGCTGCAAAGAATTGCGAAAGTTCAGCAACATTTTCCCGGATGTCGTGGTAATGCATATAGTAACTTTTCTTTTCGCCAACGATGAGACCGGCATTTTTCAGCACCTTCAAATGTACCGAAACAGTTGGTTCTGTTACTTCAAAATGGCGAGCCAGACTGCGGACACACATCCGTTTTTGCAGCAGAAGCTCCACCATCTGCAACCGTATAGGGTGACTCATTGCCTTGAGAACTTGTGATATTTCCATAATTGCCTCCTGCAATATAATATATCACAAAAAATTCAATTAGCAAGTCAACTAATTAAAAAACAAAAAAAGCCCCCCGTTTCCGAGCGCCGATACCAAGACCATAAAAACAGAAAAACGGAAAATTTAAGTCAAAAAGAAAAAATCTGCTTGTAAAAGAGTTTTTTGCAGACTATATTATTAGAGATTTAATAAAAAGGAATCAAAACATGTAGCTTTTTTTGTACATCAACCTGACAATTAAAGAATTTCAGACTGTATCTGTCCGAAAACGCCAAAACTCAACAGATAACGCAGCAGTTGATAGAGTAGTTCCGTACCCTCAAGTAACGGGATGTATTCTGTTTGCATGCGTTATTGGTATTGGCGTACCACGGGCGGAGTGTTTCAGAGTACATCCTTTTTTTTCAGATATCAAAAATTTTTGCAATGATCTGAGGTTTATATGAATATTACTTTTGGAATGTTTCTCGATGGAACTCAATGGTCGGAAAAATCCGCTTCACTGGGCGAAATCGTTTGCGGTCCGGCTTCCTTTCTGGCATTGTTGGAACAACGTACCGGTCTTGCCGGTATTGAAGTTACTCCCCCGGAACGTATCAATGAGTACAGAGCTAAAATAGACGCCGTCAAACCGGAGTGGTGCCGGCTCTCTTTTCAGCTTGATGATTGGTCAACCGCCAAACAGATGCTCGCAATGCGTGATGAACTTTATCTCAACGGCTGGAACGGAATCGATGCAAACAGCGACAGATTAAAAGCCCTTGCACAAATCGAAGAAAGTAAGCTGCCCCTTTCTTACGGTATCCCGGACCGGATGAAACGGCTCTTGACCGAGTTGGAACAATTTACCTTTTCTGATACGCTCACGCGTCGGGATGACTTTGAACTGCTTCCTTTCTATTGGCAAAAAATCATTACTCAACTTGAAAAATGCGGCATGGAAATCATCTCTCTGCCGCAGGAGGAGAAATCTTCTCCCGAAATAATCAAAGTTGCCGGAAACAACGAATATGTTCTTGCCACTGAACTCTGCCGTTATTTGAGTTCCGGCAACAACCGGAGCGTTGCGATTATCTGCGAGGGTAAATCAGACGTGCTGGACGGCGTACTGAACCGTTTCGGCAAAGGCATGATCGGCAATACTCAATCCTCCTGCTGGCGGGAATCACTGCAGATATTACCATTGTGGCTGGAGACATTGTGGAAACCATTTGATCCTTTGCGTTTTCTGGAACTCCTGTCTTTACCGCACTCCATTATTCCCGGCAATGTTGCCAGAGCGTTGATTTCGGCTTTGCAAGAAGCTCCCGGCATCAACGGCGATGAATGGCAAAATGCATGGAACAATATTCTCAAAGATATTCAGGAAAATAAATACGGATTTTACAAAGATACCCAAGCGGAAATTGAAAAAGTTTCTGCTCTGCAAAAATTTCTTAAAGAGGAGTGTTTCAACTTTGATCCCAATACCGGTGTACTGGAAAAAACTTTGATTCAACGATGTGAATATCTGGAAAAACATCTCGCACCGCAAATTGAAAAATTTCCGGAGCTTGCGATCCCGGTCACCCATGCCGGTATATTGAAAAAAATTGCCGCCGGCAAAGGTATCATCAGCAAAGTTGCTCTGTCAAGGATGCTGGATTCCATCGTGAGTACCGGAACCGCGCCGCACACCGACTCCCGGCAGGTAACGGATTTTGCCGTATTCACTCATCCGGGAATGATCACGGGAGAATTTGATTCGGTTTTGTGGTGGAATTGCATCGACCCGGGACATTCAAGGGAAACCGCATGGTCGGCGGATGAAATCAAAGTACTGCCCGGATTCAACCGTTCCAAAGCGCGGCAACTGGAAAACAGTGCATGGCAGATGGCAAAAAATGCAGCCCGAAAAGAGTTTATTGCGTTTCTTCCGCAACAGATCGAGGGGGAAACTGTTTTTCCGCATGCTCTATTGGATGATCCGGCAATCGTCAGCATCGATGCGGTACAGTCAGAGAAACTTATCAACGCCGAAGGCATCTGGAAACTGGGCAGCCGTGAAAAGAGATTGACTCCGGAAAAGCAGACTTCCAGTTCAGCTGCTTCTTTTGTCTGTGGCAATGAAATCAAGGTTGCCCGGCGGCTCTCTTATTCACAGTTGAACACCTGCCTTTCCTGTCCGCGGCAATGGCTGTTTCAATACTATCTGGAATTGCAAACTCCGGCGGCGATGAATCTGCCGACCGGAGCCCAGATGCTGGGAACTCTGGCGCACAAAGTTGTTGAAATACTTTACTGCGGAACTGAAAAAATTTCCGCCGATGAAGCAAAAATCAATTCTGAAAAGATTTTTGATAAACTGATTTCCGCAATGGCAGCGGAGCTTCTGCTGGACGGACGCAATGTGGAGCGGACTCGTGTGCGGAAAACGCTTGTTGATTCAATTTATTCTCTGGTCTGTGAGATAAACCGCAGAAATCTGCTGGTCAAAGGATGTGAAAAACGGTTTGACAGCTCATTTGAGGGAATAGATTTTATCGGTTTTTGCGACCTTTATCTGGAAGACCCCGCCGGAAATCCCTTTGTCATCGACATGAAGTGGTCAACTTCAAGTTCTTATGAAAAAAATCTGAAAGAGAATAAAGCCTTGCAGCTGGCGACCTATTCCTGGCTGATCTCTCCGGAGAATATGGATGTTCAGTGTGCCTATTACCTTTTCCCGAAGCAGAAGTTTATCCATGATAGAGCCGCCGACTGGCAGAGTTTGTGGCAGAATGCCCGCCAATGCTGGACGGAACGGATGAACACCCTGAATTCCGGTAAGTTGGAAAAAGGTATTCCTGATGAGAAAAAATTAAAGGATTCGCCGTTAGCGTTGAAGTTGACTGCCCAATGTGATTATTGTAAATTTGCGGCACTTTGCAATATTGTGGAGGAATAATGTCATGAAAAATATAGATTTGATCAAAGCCAGTGCCGGCTCCGGTAAAACCCACCGTCTGATGGAGTTGTTGAGTGAAAAAATTGCTGCCGGAGTGAATCCCGAAGGACTGCTGGCGACAACATTTACCGTAAAAGCCGCTGCTGAACTTCAATCCCGCATCCGTCAGGAACTGCTCAAAGGCTGTAATCCGGAAATGGCTTCCCGCGTATTTGACGGCCTTATCGGTACCGTCAACGGGGTATGCGGACAGCTTTTAAGCGAATATGCCATTGAAAGCGGACTTTCTCCGGCACTGGATGTGCTGCCGGAAGATAACGCTGATATGATCTTTGCGGCGGCAACCCACAATGTAATTGAAAAATACAAGGACGGTTTGGAAGCGATCGCTTCCCGCCTTGAACTCAATCCTCTGAAAGAAAATTTTTACGGTCAAACTTCCGATTGGCGCAAGGATGTTCGTAAAATCGTCAACCTTGCCCGCAGTAATGCCATTGATAAAGCCGGATTGCAAAATGTGTGCCGAAAAATCCTGTGCCGCCTTGAAGGAGGTTCTTCCGGCAAGCGAGGATCTGTCGCTGGATAATATTGCAGATAGGATTGCGCCGTACAAAGATTTCAAGGCGCAAGGCAAAGATACCGCAGCTTCGGTGAATGCTATCAATAATTTTCTGCGTTTCCCCTCCTGGGGCAAGGCGGCTGGTTTTGCCAACTGCAAATATGCCAAAACCAAAGATGGTAATTTCCCCATTGAGACGCTGAACGATATCGGAAATAGTGTCTTTGCCAGCAAAGAACTTTTTTCCGATATTACTGCCATGATCCGCGGAGTCTTTGCCTGTGCGGTGGAGGCGTTGGAAGCATACGCCGAATACAAAAAATCCTTCGGTCTGGTGGACTTTGTGGATCAGGAGAGCCGGGTTCTGGAGCTGTTGAACAATAATGAAAGTTTCCGGAAGTTGATGTCGCAGCGCATCAATCAGATCATGGTCGATGAATTTCAGGATACCAGCCCGATTCAGCTGGCGTTGTTTTTGAAATTGAATGAGTTTTCGCAAAATGGTTCAGTCTGGGTGGGCGATCCGAAGCAGGCGATCTACGGTTTCCGGGGGACCGACCCCGAACTTATGGAAGCGGTGGCAGAGGAAATAGAAAATACCCAGACTTTGGAATTTTCGTGGCGTTCAAAGGAGAATCTGGTCAATTTTTCCAATGAAATATTCAAAAAGGCATTCTCCAAAACGCCTGAAAATGAAGTTGTTTTGGGAATTCCGGACAAACGCAAAGAAAAAGCACAAGGCGGCAAACTCGAAGCCTGGCACATCATCGGCGGCAAAGATGAAGAGCGCATGGCGGCATTGGCAAAAGGCATTGCCGGACTGATCCGGGACGAAGGTGTTTCTCCGGGCGATATCGGAGTGCTGTTCTGGAGCAACCGGGAGTGTGCAGCCCTTGCCAACGCCCTTGCCCAATGGAATATTTCCGCTTCAGCTCCGGCGGGAAGTCTGCTGGATGCACCGGAGTGCCAGCTGGTTATGGCGGCATACCGCTACTGCATTGATCATTCGGATACTTCGGCGCTGGTGACCTTGAGCGCACTTTACGGAGAGGAACCGGATTGGCTCAACAAAATCTGCAAGGCAAGACAAGCACAGCTTGCGCTTCCTGAAACCGAACGGAAAAAGTGTGATCCATTTGCCGATTTGAAAAACTCCAGGTATCTGGAAAAACTGGTCAAACCGGCAGATTCCACGCCGCTGGAAATTCTGGAATTTGTCATTTCGACCCTGTCTCTTGACCGCAAGATCGCCGCCATGAGCAATCCCGACCTGCGGATGAGCAATCTGGATGAATTGCGGAGAGTCTGTAACGAATATATGAATCAGGCACTGGTCAACCGGAAAGCGGCGACACCCGCCGGATTTGTAGCGATGCTTGCCAATGAAGAAAAAGAGTCCGCTTCCGGTTTCGGAGAAAACACAGTCAAAATTATGACCTATCACAAGTCCAAAGGTTTGGAATTTCCCATTGTGATACTGGGTTCTCTGGACTCCGAGGGCAAAAATAATGCCTTCGGCATCAGAACCATTGGAGCAGAAACATTTGACATCAATGATCCGTTGGCAAACCGAAGTATTCACTACTGGCCGTGGCCCTTTGGCAGCACTAAAAAGGTTGTCAATCTGGATGCTCTTCTGACAAACCATCCGCTGCAACAGTATGTCAAAGACCGGGAAATCGAAGAAGGCAAACGGCTCTTTTATGTCGGTTTGACCCGGGCGAAAGATCATCTGATCTTTGCCATGGAGAGAAAGAATACAAAGGGTGGAGATGCTTATTTGGCAACCAACTGGCTGGATAGTCTGACAAATGAAAATATCTTCCATTTCCCGATTCCGGATAAGGACAGCGATGGAAAAGTGGAGATTAAGGACAAAGAATTTGAGATCAAAACGAAAATTTTGACGGCTTCAGAAAATATCGTTCCCTTGCCGACACCTGCAGTTTACGCCGATGAAATGATTTTCTGCGAGGGTAAACAGGCAAGAAAGAGTCCCAGTTCCGAAAAGGCAGATGGAGTTGCTTCTCTGCTTACTCAATGGGATTACTTTACCGGGAAGATCAAGTGTGAAAAGGGAAAATTCAATCTGCTTGGCAGCGCGTTCCACGATTACATCGCGCTGAATCCGCAGAAAAACGGCAAACTTTATGCCAAGCGGCTGTTGGAGAATTACGGAGTGGAAAAATCGGTTGAACCGGCAGTACTGGTTGAGTGCTGTCAAAATCTTTACAACCACCTCAACACCGCCTATCCCGGAGCAAAAATTTCCTGTGAAGTACCTATGACCTTTCACAATGCGGACGGGACATTGTATCAGGGGTTTATAGATATGCTTGTGGAACTTCCGGAAGGGGTTGTCATCATCGACCACAAGACCCATCCAGCCGCCCACGACGCCGAAAAATACGCCGCAAGCTGCGCCGGACAGTTGTCTCTCTACCGCCAGGCCGTAGAAGCCACCACCGGCAAAAAAGTCCTGCAAACCATCATCCACCTGCCCAATCTCGGCAGATGTTATGAAGTGAAAATAATTGATTGAAACGAAAAGCATAAAGGAAATTCTATCATGAGAAAAATCAAAATCGAAAGTCACGGAATCAGCCCTTGGCATTATCATCTTGAAAATATGTCGTGGGGATTTTGTCGTGGTAAAGCTGAATCGGATAACATTATGGAATATTTGAATGTAGACCCCAAACTGTCAACAGATGATAGCAGGGGAATCGAAGATATCTTAATGGCAGACTTTCTGAATACCTTGAGCTTTATGTCGGAAAATTTTTTTAACAATATTCTTGAGAAAGCATCTTCGTTTGGTTCTGAAAAAATTAGTGTCGGTGAAAATTTTGAGGTACGCGGCAATGCCGGCAATTACTATATCCCTTATGAAAACGAAAAAGACGGTGTAAGACTTGCTCAGCCGGACGGCTGGATTTCCGATGGGAATAGCCTGTTTTTGCTGGAAGCAAAAGGTTATCGTAACTCGGCAGCATTAAACAAAGGACAACTTGCCAAAGAATATCTTATTGCAAAATCAGTTGCAGAAGAGACTGGTCATAACAATTTTTATGTTCTGCTGATTGCAGAAAATTTTGAAAATATATATAAGTCGGGGAAAGATAAATACTCCTTGATACAGAATCTGCAAGAGGAATTTGCAAAACTTTGGCAGGCAAATGTCAATGATTTGGATGCTGCCTTTGGCGAGAAGTTATCTGCTTTTATGGGTAAGGAATGGGATGAATTTAAAAATTCTGCTCCGGGCTATATTCAAAAACACTTTTTGTGGGTAACTTGGGGAGAAATCAAAGGGCTTGCTGATCCTATGAAAGATTATGATCCCAAAGCAAAGCAGATCGTTACCGCCATTGATTTTCACAGCGATAAAGAAAATGAAAAGCCAATGTCCATATTTTCTCAATTGTTAGCAGAACTTGCTAAAAAAGATGAGCCAGAGCCATTATATCACTTTTATAATGGCGGATGCGGCAACGCAACGGTGAAAAAATATGAAAAAAAATATCTGGAAGCAATCGGAGAACAAAAATCTAAGCAGGCGAAGCGTTGGGCTGAATGGCACGAAATGGCAAATACTCACGCAGAGATTTTAAAAAAATTGTCTGATTTGGAGGATGTGCGGCGAAAAGCTGCTGCTGAATTGAAAGATGCTGTAAAGAAAATAAAAGAATTTTACGCTGACAATCTAAAAACGATACGTCCCAGAGCGACAACCAGAAAAGCATTTGAAATGCTGGGCGAAAGTTCGCAACTTGAAAATGGTTCTGAGTTTTTTGAGCAACGCTATGTTTTAGCCCACAACGAAACAGAAAAGTAATATATCCTCTCCGCTGCCGGTCGGATTGACCGGCAGCGGAGCATTCTATCGCATTTCCGGAATTGCCGGACGATAATATTGTGACGTTTATGCAAAATCAGGAAGGTAAGTTGGCAAAAGTCATTGAAGAAATGGCGTAAAACACCGAAAAAAAATCCATAAGTTTTTTAAAAACGTCATATAGTAATGAAAGGAGGTTAAAATAACTGTTTTATAATAGTTGATGCGGAAGAAAACTTCTGCCCGTGGTACGCCAATACGTAACAACGCAAAAACGCAATCTGAACTTAAGGAGAAAAACATGGAAAAAGAAATCGCTTCCGAAAAAATCAAGAATTTGTGGACTGAAATGGAAAACGATCTGAATGAAAAAGATTCATGGGACGATTTGCCCGAAAAAAGTATCGTCATGGTCAAACCGTGGGAACTGACCGTTCATGCTTTTTGGGAATCTGATTCAGACCACGAAACCCAATTGGATTTTGTACTGGAAGAGGCAGTCAGAAAAGAGGATTTTGATGAATCCGCCATCCCTGAAGATTTACTTGAAATCATCAAAAAAGACGGTCATGAATACCTTTATCCAAATGTGGTAGACTCATTCGTTTCTGGTGACACTCTGGAAGAAGCTATTGCCCAAATGCGGCAAAAACTCCGTTTGCTGGATTATGGATATATCCTGATGGATTGGTCTTATTACAGCAGCGAAATTCTTAGTGAAGAAAATGGTTCATGGCTGCTGGAGGATGAGGAAGATGATGATTGAGATTTCACTGAAGACCGAATTTTAAACTGAATTGATCTTCTGTACCGGTTGCTGCCGCTCGACTTTCAAGTTGAGCGGCAGTTTTTTGTGCTTTTTTCGGGCGTTCATAAAATTTTTTAAGGATTTTTTCAAACAGTCATATAGAATGTCGACTTTTTTTCGGGCGCATAGTAATTTTTTCAGGAACTTTTATATGACAATGAGGCCAAAAATCGCAGATCGCGGCGGAAAAACTCCGCACAGAAAATCAGGAGATTTTTTCAAACAGTCATATAGGCGTGTAAACTTTTTTTCGGCGAATTGTAAATTTTTCAGGAGACTTTTTATGACAAATGGAAAAAAACGCTGATTACAGCCCCAAAAGCCTCACAGAAAATCAGGAGATTTTTTCAAACAGTCATATAAGCGTGTAAACTTTTTGCGCACACTGTTACCATATATATAAAGGAGGTTCTTATGAACAAGACAACAAAATCGCAACTGGTTCCTATGGTTATCGAAACTACGGCTCAGGGGGAACGGGGGTATGATATCTATTCCCGGCTCCTTAAAGACCGTATCATCATGCTGGGAACTCCCATTGATGATGATGTTGCCAATCTGGTGATCGCCCAGATGCTCTTTCTGCACTCCGAAGCACCCGGAAAGGATATCGACCTCTATATCAACTCTCCCGGAGGTTCCGTGACGGCGGGACTTGCCATCTATGATACGCTCCAGACCATTTCCTGCGATGTCAGGACTTTCTGCATCGGTCAGTGCGCCAGTATGGGAGCCGTTCTGCTGGCGGCGGGAACGCCGGGAAAACGCTTCGCCTTGCCTCATTCGCGCATTATGATCCACCAGCCCTGGGGCGGAGCGCAGGGAACTGCCGCCGACATTGAGATCCAGAGCAGAGAAATTCTGCGTCTGCGCTCCATGCTCAACAATATCCTTGCCCGGCATACAGGAAAAGATCTCAAAAAGATCGAAAAAGATACCAACAGAGATTTCTTCATGTCCGCCGCCGAAGCCGCCGGATACGGTCTCGTCGATTCTGTCATCGACTCTCATAAATAATAAGGAATAAAAAAATGCACTCTTCAACCAACAAAAGGAAAAATGATATGAAAGAAATTGCTGCTGCCGCAAACATCGAACAGGAACGCCTTTTCGGCGATGGCGTGGATCTTTTCAAAAATTACTACGCTGTTCTGGGGATCTGCAACATCCTCAAAACGATCGGTGTCAGGACAAGTCACGACAACGACTGGTTCCGTGCCGTGGCGGAATATGTGACAGTTTCAGAAATTTCTGAACTTTACGACCACCTTCTCCCTCCCCGGAAACGCCATGCCAGCTCTTCCCATCAGGGGTTCAGAAATCCTCCTGAAATCAGCGAAGATGCCCCCGATGAGATCATCAGCTATCTGAGCAAAAATCTCCTGCTCCGCAAAAAGATGTGGATGAATCTTTCTGAAATCTATCAGAAACGTCTGACTGAATACAAAGCCGCCCTCGAAAATGAAGACCGGGAACACTCCGCTGTGGAAATGCGCTTCAACGAGATGAAAGAACTTTTCTCCCTCAATGAAAAAGAGCTCCATATCCTGATGACGGTCTTTCTTTCAGAAACACGCAGCGTTGAATACGGCGACTTTGATATCAACCGTTTCCGCTCCGGGGAAAAAATCAGCGCACTGGCAAAAATCATCGGCGTTCCGGATGTGGAAGCCGCCTCCCTGCTCGACGACAACAACAATATCCGCAAGTACGGTCTGGTGGACAACGACCTTGATCTGGACAGAACTTTTCTTTCCTACCTTTCAGGCATCAGTTCCAAGCCGCTTGCTGAACGTTTCTGGGTGAAGTATGAGGGCGAAGTCCTCCCCTGGGAGTTCCACGGGAAACTTGCCGAAAAACATGGCGAAGTCCTCAAAAAAATGATCGCCGCCAAAGAACAAAACGGTATTTCCGTCCTCCTTTACGGCGTTCCCGGTTCCGGAAAAACCAGTTTTGCCGCAAGTCTTGCCGCCGATATGGGGAAAAAACTCTACTTCATCGCCCAGAATGATGAAGATACACACCGTATGAGTTACAGTCCGGCGTTTCGTTACGCCGCCCTCGCCGTCGCCCGGAAACAGCTGGACCCCGCTGACAGCATTCTCGTCATCGACGAATGTGACAAACTGGTGGAAAATACCGGAATCGCAGGTTCTCTGCTTTCCATGCTTTTCGGCAATATGGCAAATTCAAGAGACGGCGAAACCAAGGGGCAGCTCAACAGTGTCATCGACAGCAATTGCCACACGATCCTGTGGATCTGCAACTCCAACCGGAGCGCCATTGATCCCAGTTCACGCCGCCGCTTTGACTACAACATTTTCTTCGATGAACTTTCAAATACTGCCCGCACCCATATCTGGCGCAACGCCTTGAAATTCAACAACTGCGAAGAGAAGATCGACTCATTTTTCATCGAACGCATCAGCAGCCGTTATCCGGTGAACCCGGGAGGCATCGCCCTTGCGGTGAAAAATACTGCCGCATTGTTACGGAAAAATCCCCGTCTGGACTTTGAACACGAAGTCATGACATTTCTCAAGGCCCATTGTTCGCTTCTGGGAATTCAGGAGTCTCCCGATGAGTTGCTGGAACCCGCCCGGGATTACTCGCTGGATGGCTTGAATATCCGCCGCGGTATCAAACTGCCCCGCTTGATCGAGGTGTGCCAGAACTTTTTGAAAAATGCTTCCGACATCCGGCTCAACCGGGATCAGCCCCGGATGAATCTGCTCCTTTTCGGTGTTCCCGGTTCCGGAAAAACTGAATTTGTCAAATATCTTGCCAAACAGCTCGGTAAAAAACTGCTCATCAAAAAAGCCGGTGATTTGCTGAATATGTATGTCGGCGGCACGGAACAGCGTATCGCCGCCGCCTTTGCCGAAGCTGAACTCAACGGCGACATTCTCTTTTTCGACGAGGGGGATTCTCTGCTGGGCGCGCGGGACAGCGCCTTGCGCAGCTGGGAACTCAGTCAGGTCAACACGCTTCTTTCTGAAATGGAACGCTTCAAAGGTATTTTCATCGTTGGAACCAATCTGATTCAGAAACTCGATCAGGCGGCATTGCGGAGATTCAGTTTCCGGCTGCACTTTGACTATTTGACCGATGAAGGCAAGGAGATTTTTTTCAACACCTACTTTACCAAACCGATGGGGCTGCCGGAACTCAATGTGGAGGATAAGAAAAAACTCTATTCCATTGACTCCATGACCCCCAGTGATTTCCGTAATGTGCGGCAGCAGTTCTTTTATTTGGCTGATGAGAATTTGAGCAATACCGAAATCATCGAAGCACTGGCAACCGAAATTACCAGCAAAACTTCCGGAGCCAATTATAAAGGTCTGGGCAGCGTGGTCAACAAACTGGGATTTTGAAACAAATGGAGGAAAAAATGAGTGAAATCGAAAAAATCATCGCCGGTATTGCCAATGTCAAAAATTATGACATTTCCAATGATTTTGATAATGATGAGATCAAAGTGCTGTTTGAGGAAGATATCATCAAGGCAACGGATCTTAAAAGTTGGCGGGCCTCTGATTTGATTATTGACGGAGTTATCGGTTATGACGATTATTCTTTTGAAAAATTTTCACCTGATGAACAGCTCCGTCAGCTGCTCTACTGCGCCATTGAACCGTCAGCGTTCCTTGAAAAAGCTGATCTGGATTTTTATGATGCCGATGAATGGCTTTTTCTGCTGAAACTTATCCCTCACCTTTCAGACCGGGCGCCCTGGGAAATGCTGAAAGAGGATGGTTCGGAAGAAAGCTGGAAAGAGCTGCTTGAAAAGCATCCGGAGTTTGAAAAATATGCTCCGGCACAAAAAGATTGATGCAAAAAACTTCAACTCCATAAATTTGGGGGCAATTTTTTTAAAAAAGTCATATATAGGTGTAAACCAAACACGCCAATAAAAAAGGAGTTCGTTATGGCAAAAGTATTGCAGTTTATGAAAGGAAGTACTCTTTACGCGGCTGAACCGGTAAAAATCGAGCGCAAAAAGATCTACGGTTATAAGGAGATCTCTGCACTGGATTCGACCGGGAATCCCGCGGCAATGTTCCCGGAGTTTCCGCGTTGGGCATGAAAATTGAATGTTTCCGTCCGGATAAAAGTTCTGATATCAGCGATATAAGGTGTTCGCAGCTTTCCGATCTGGTTCCGTTTCCTTTATCTCCGGAATTGCCGGATAAATTACCGGGAAGCACTCTGCTTGACCGCCGGGTGTTCCGTAAAACTTCCGGAAGTAAAGTTTTTATTCAGAAATTTCTGATTTGGGCAAGCAACAAGGCTGACTTCGGATATGGTAAATATATCTTTTTCCACACCGATTACAGTTCCGACCGGAAAGAACCGTTGAAAAGGGATATCAAAATAGCGGATTCCGTTGAAAAAGTACGGGGATTTATGGAAAAAGCCAGCGCTGAAAATATCAAAAAAAACTACATTGAAATAAGGAACAACTGACTATGATGCTCACCAGAGAACCTTCCACGCCCGATTTTGATACTCCGGTTGAAATCGAACCCGCCGGACTGAATGATTTCTGCCGCCGGTTTGAATTGGCAAAAGTCAATCTTTCTGAAATCGAACCCATTTCGCAACAGGAAAGTGCCGGACATAAACTGGTCGGTATCCGTATCGGCTGCGATGCGTTTCATACTTCGCCGCGCTTTATCAAAAGCTTGATGCTGATGTTCTGCTTTACCGACAATATTTTCAATTATTTCTCTCCAGCTGAACTGTTTACCAGAATCATTGACCGGCATCAGGATAAGACAGTTCAGCTCTGTTTCGATCAGAAAGATAAAGCGGTCCTGGCGGCGACCCAAAGCGACAATCAGCTCTTTCCGCTTGCCAAAGTCATCGATGCCGTTCAGCAAAATGAAAAACTCCTCCGGGCAAGATTCCGACCGAAAAACGGTGTTTTGGAAACCTTTATTGGACAACCCAATCAATGGCAGTCAAAAGCTGACAGTGCTTATCAGGGACGTTTCCGTTTTACCACTCCGGTCGATTGCTGGGGCGACAGCAAAATCGCTTTGGGGCTGGTTCGCGAGGTTTGCACCAACGGAGCGGTTGTGACCAAAGATATATTCACCAGTAAAGTTATTGTGGAAAAAGAAAATGGTACTCATTTGCGCCAGCTGCTGGAAACTTTCCGCAACGACCGTGCGTTTGCCGCCATGCAAAAGCGGCTCAACGATGCCCGCTATATCAAGGTAAGCGCAGCAGAATATTTCAAAGCGACCCAGCTTTTTATACTTCACGGCGGAAAACACGCTTTGAAAATCGTTGAACGTTTGGAGGATTTTGCCAATTATCCGGAACAATTCTATCATTGCGAATCTTTTGACAAAATCGCTCCGGCACGGCGCAAAGATCTGCCGGTGGATTTGAGTTTGCTCAATCTGCTTAATATGGTAAGTGAAGTTATGACTCATCATCAAAAAGAGGATGAAAGTGAGCTTGAGAATTTTTACACAACGTTGATGACTAAACCGTCCGACCTTGAGGGAATATACACCACCAGACAGCCGGTCAGAGATCTTTTTTTCAATGATTTAAGAAAGAGTATATAACATGGAAATCGAATATCGTGAATATCAGCAGCGCAGTATCAATAAAGCATTGGAACATTTCAAAAATGGCGACAAAGCCGTTTTGCTGGAAGCCCCGGTCGGCTCCGGCAAAACGATCATGGGGCTGAAAATAGTGCAAAAATTGATGCAGAATTCAAAAGAAAAACTCAGTTGTGCCTGGGTAGCTCCCCGTCATTATCTGCTCAAACAGCTTATGAAGTCAAATTGCAGTTTTGATTTGCCTGTCAAACCTGTTTCCATGTTTACCAAACCGGAAAAAGCTGAACACTTTGATATTGTTGTCATTGATGAAGCCCATCACGAAGCAACCGACAGTTTTATCAATCTGTTTGTCCAGATGCAGCCGAAGTATCTTTTGGGACTTTCTGCAACACCATTGCGGACAGATAAGATAAAACTTGCTTTTTCCGCGACAGTCAATGAATGTAATATCCACCAGTTGGTCCAGGAAGGATTTCTGAGCAAATTCAATTCGTACATCATCGAAAATTTCGATCCTGAAACGGTGGCAAAACACTATCTTGCCAGAGAAAATGAGTGGGGCAAGACTCTGGTTTTCATGCCGACCCTTGAACAATGTGCGCGATTCCGGGATTTGATCATCCAAGCCGGGAGAAAATGTCTGTTCATAAAAAGCGGCGATGAGCAATCAAGAGAAGATTTTGAAAAAGGTGTATCTCCGCTGGCGGTAAATTGCCAACTTCTGACCGAAGGTTTTGATATGTCGGAACTGCAAACTGTTTTTGTCCGCAGTTCCTCGAGATTACCCATGATCCAGATGGCTGGCAGAGTATTGCGGAAGCATCCGGAAAAAAGTATTGCAAACATCGTACAGGCAAAAGATACCCGGTTTCAGGCGAAAAAATTAGCTGAACCGGAAGAAATTTTCCATTGGCGCAAAGACGGATTTGTGACACTGAAAGGTCAAAGCAACATTCTGCTTGATACTTTGCGTGAAACTTTGAGACGCCGGAAAGCTCTTCCGGAAAGAGACGCAAAAAACCTGAAAGAATTTTACAACACCCTTCATGCGGTCGTATGAGCCGAGATTTACTTTTTCTTCAGGACCCGGGAGAGGTTCTGGGCGGTGGAGTAAAGTTTCAAAGTTCCATTCAAAGTGCCAAATTTGCACTTTAAAATAAATGGCAGATTTCGACCGATCCGGGCGTTTGTTTTCGGATCGGCTTTTTTATTTTTATCTTAAAAAAATCGTATGTGTGCGTAGAAAGGCGTTTGAATTTTTGAAAAAGTATGCTATCTTTTGCATATTGGAGTTATAGGCTTACAAATATCAATGACGACAAGAGGTTACTATGGACGATCGCTGGCTTTCCATGAAGGAAATCTGCGCTTACTTGGGTGTCAGTCATGATACAATTTCACGCTGGAGCGCAAATCATGATATGCCGTCAATGAAGATTGGTAAATGTTGGAAGCTTAAAAAAGACCAGATCGAGGACTGGCTGGCAAAAGGTGGTCCCGAAAAAAGTCGAAAAAAAATTAACAAAGCGTAACAGAGTAGACGTTAGATGTCCAGGTTCCGATGATATATTACGGATATATAACCACACTCAAGGAGATAAAAGATGACAGAAAACACTGCGAATATTGGTTTTGAGAAGGAAATCTGGGATGCCGCTTGTATTTTGCGCGGAAATATGGATGCTGCGGAATATAAACAGGTGGTTCTTGGGCTTATCTTTCTGAAATATATCTCGGATAAATTTGAGGCCCGCTATAATGAACTTATGGCGGAAGATCCGGACTTTGCGGAAGATCGGGACGAATACACCTCCTGTAATGTGTTCTTCGTTCCGGCGGATGCTCGCTGGGCAAAGATCGCAGAGGCGGCTCATACTCCAGAGATTGGCAGAACCATTGACGACGCCATGATTTTGATTGAAAAGGAAAACGTCCGGCTGAAAGGTATCCTGCCGAAGAACTTTGCCCGCCCGGAACTGGACAAACGCCGTCTGGGTGATGTGGTGGACCTTTTCACCAACATCAAAATGAAAGATCATGGCGACACCCGCGACATTCTGGGCCGCACCTACGAATACTGCCTTGCGATGTTTGCCGAGCAAGAAGGCAAAAAAGGCGGCGAATTTTTCACGCCAGCTTGTGTGGTAAAAACTCTGGTTGAGTTCCTGAAGCCTTACAACGGACGGGTTTATGACCCTGCCTGCGGTTCCGGCGGTATGTTTGTACAGTCGGCAAAGTTTGTGGAAAACCATCAGGGCAATATCAACAATATTTCGGTTTACGGTCAGGACTCCAACCCGACTACTTGGAAGATGGCGCAGATGAATCTGGCGATCCGGGGCATTGAAGCAAATCTGGGAAATTATAACGCTGATACCTTTTTCAACGACTGCCACCCGACTTTGAAGGCTGACTTTGTGATGGCAAACCCTCCCTTTAACCTTTCCGATTGGGGCGCGGATCGCCTGAAAGATGATGTCCGCTGGAAATATGGTGTGCCGCCGTCAGGCAATGCGAACTTTGCCTGGCTTCAACACATGATCCACCACCTGGCTCCCAACGGCAAGATCGGCATGGTGTTGGCGAATGGTTCTCTTTCGTCCCAATCCGGCGGCGAAGGCGAAATCCGCAAAAACATTATTGAAGATGATCTCGTGTCCTGTATCGTTGCAATGCCGACACAGCTCTTTTATACGACCCAGATCCCTGTTTCTCTGTGGTTCCTGAGCCGCAATAAAAAGCAGAAGGGAAAGACTTGCTTTATTGATGCCCGCAAAATGGGAACAATGGTTTCCCGGAAACTGCGTATGCTGACCGATGCAGATATTCAGGAACTTGCAAAAACTTTTGAA
>JAZONW010000108.1:0-4005 GCA_045654745.1 Victivallaceae bacterium
GGGACCCATGGGAAGCTGATCTTTGAGTTCCTTGAACGGCACACAGAAGTCGATCTCCGTTTCAGTGAATGCATCCAGAATCACCGAAACCGTTTCCACGCCATCCGTTGCCATCGCCATAACTCCATCGACATCACCGACAAACCGGATGGAACGGTACAATTCCACCGGGCTTGTCTGGCACACCACCTTGCCCAGCACCCGCAGGGCATCATTCAACGTCTTCTTTTCAACTCTCATATTTCACCTCCTATTTGGTTAGAGTTTAAAGACAAAAATCCCCGCCGATTCCGAAGAACCGGCGAGGCTTATATTTGATTGTGAGCTTATCTCATGGAGGTAATATATAGATCAAAAAAATTGAGTATCTCAAAGTCATACAAAATAACTGAAAAGTTGATAAAAGCACTGGAAATGTCGCTTTTTTGTGCTATCTTACCATTGAACAAAAATAATTACCTCAATGGAGTTTTTATTATGGAAGACCGTTGGCTGTCGCTGAAAGAAATAACCGAATATCTTGGTATTCGCCGGGAAACTGTTTACCGCTGGATCGAACAAAGAGAAATGCCAGGACATCGCATTGGCAAATTGTGGAAATTCAAAAAGGATGAAGTAGATGCTTGGGTGAAATCCGGCAAAGCCGCAGATATGGAGGATGCAAAATGATGATCAATATCCGTAAATTGGAAAGTGATCTCTGGGAATCTGCCGACTTGCTCCGTGCCGGTTCAAAACTTACTTCCAATCAGTACTGTATGCCGGTACTTGGTTTGCTCTTTTTGCGTTACGCTTACAGCCGCTTCAAGTTGGTGGAAAAAGAGGTTCTCGCCAACCGTCCGGTACGCAATGGCAGAGTGTTGCCGGTTGATGCCAACGATTTCAAATCCAAAAGTGCACTGTTTCTGCCGGAAGCTGCTCAATATCCCTATTTGGTGAATCTTCCCGCGAATATTGCTGAAGCTGGTTTGAGTGACATTAACGGTATGCCGATCAACAGTTTGGGCGAAGCGGTCAACAATGCAATGAGTTTGGTTGAACAGCAAAGCGAACAGCTGCAAGGCGTGCTGCCGCAGGAATACACGATGTTTTCCGATGAATTGTTGTCGGAACTCCTGCGTATTTTCAATAACGATGCTCTGGACGAAGTCGGCGGCGATGTTTTCGGGCGGATTTACGAATACTTTCTCAATAAGTTTGCCAAAAATATCGCTTCGGATGACGGAGTATTCTTTACGCCGAAATCTCTGGTAAAAATGATCGTGAATGTCCTTGAACCGAGCCATGGTATTTTGCTTGATCCGGCGTGCGGTTCGGGAGGAATGTTCGTACAGACCGGTGATTTTGTCAACCATGCCGGAATGATTGCCAACAACACCATGACCTTTTACGGTCAGGAAAAGGTAGACTACAACGCCAAACTCTGTCTGATGAATATGGCAGTGCATGGGTTGAATGGAGCTATCAAATCAGGAGATGAAGCAAACTCTTTTTATCACGACGCTCACAATCTGGCGGGCGAATGTAATTATGTGATGGCGAATCCCCCTTTTAATGTGGATAAAGTCAAAGCGGAATCTGCCGAAGCTGCGGGCAGGTTGCCTTTCGGAATACCTGCCGTCAACAAATCCAAAGAGGTTGGCAACGGCAACTATCTGTGGATCTCCTACTTCTACGCTTATTTGAATGAGGTCGGACGGGCGGGTTTTGTCATGGCATCGAGTTCCACCGACAGTCAGGGTAAAGATAAAGATATCCGTGAAAAATTGGTCAAAACCGGGCACGTTGATGTAATGGTCAGCGTTGGCAACAACTTCTTTTACACGAAAAGTCTGCCCTGTTCACTCTGGTTTTTTGACAAAGGCAAAGCGGAAACGTTGAAAGATAAAATTCTTTTCATCGATGCCCGCAACTATTATACTGAAGTTGACCGCACCCTCAACGAATGGAGCGAGTGGCAGTTGAAAAACTTGAATGCTATCGTCTGGCTCTATCGCGGCGAGAGTGAAAAGTACAGCAAGCTGATTGCCGAATATCTGAAAACGTTCCACGATGGGACAAAAGAAATAAAAGAAAGCGTTAAAGAATATCGGCAGCTGCTGGATGGAGATCGCACCGGACACTTTGATTGTGCAGTGGATCATCTCTGCAAAGAACTGAAAGAGATGACTGCAGAAACCTTGATAAAGCCGGATGCTGTAATTGAATCATTGAAAGCAGCCGCAGAAATCCACAAAAAGTGTACAGCCGAAGTGCTGGGAAGTTTTGAAAATGTTCCGGCGAACTTGCAGAAAGAGAAGCTCAAAGATATCGGTTTCAGCCGCTTGGCGGCATATAAAAAGGCTTTGGAACAACGAGGCGAAGCAGTCGCAGAAGTTATAAACGATTATATCACTATTTTGCAGGGAGCAAAATGGCTGACAGAGAAGTTCGGAACTGACGGCGAATATACTGATGTTCCCGGATTGTGCAAGATAGCCTGCATTGCTGAAGTAGAAGAAAAGAATTGGTCGCTGACTCCGGGAGCGTATGTCGGAGTTGCCGCTGCCGAAGATGACGGAGTGGATTTCGCCAAACGGATGCACGAGATCCACGCCGAACTGCTGACCTTGCAGCAGGAATCAAACGCACTGATGGAAAAGATCTCCGCCAACTTCAGGGAGCTGGGAATATGATACTGAAGCACCGGCCACCTGAACCGCTGAAACAGACTCCACACATCGTTGCATTTCTGGACTTTCTCGGTGCAACAGAAAAGATGAACAATCCTGCTAAAAACGATAAGTTTTTACAGGAAATCTACACGGTGTACAACTTTGCAAATTACGTTCTTGAGCAAGCTGAAAAAATTAGTAAAAACAAACCGGATATTAAAATTTTCAGCGACAATATTGTTATTGCTAAAAAAATAGAAAATCCAGAAAACCCCAATAGCATTTTTGAAGCATATATCGATGTAGAGCAATTTTCGCTAATACTGTATACGAATGCAATGCTTACTGGTAACTTTATGCGAGGAAAAATTTCCATAGGACAGCTTTATGTAGATGACACCGTGGTTTATGGTCAAGCCTTGCTTGATGCTCACAATGGCGAATCTAAAATAGCAAACTATCCGCGAATAATCGTTGACAAAGAAATTCTTGTGCGTTCAGAGAAAAATATTTGTGATACTTTTGATCCACCTGATGAAGCAGGCATTCTTAAACGAGATATTGATGGAGAATTATACTTGGCTCCATTTTGGGGAATTCCTAAAATCGCAAAAGAACAATGTAATTACATTAAACAATGTCTTAATTTTATCGGCACTGCAATTGTCGATGAGTATAAAGAGATATTTGCCAAAAAACGCAAGGCCGTTTTTCCCAAATATCACTGGCTGGCGAATCAGTTTAACAAATACTGCCGTGATAATAAACATCCATTTTTGATCAATTTGGATAAATTGACATTGGAGGATGGAAAATGAAATATAATCCTCATGAAAAAGACAATTCGGAACAGAAGTTGCATATTGTCGCCCACTTGGATTTTTTGGGTGCAAGCGAAAAGATGAAGTCGACAAAAGACAGCAATGATTTTTTGCGAAAATTACACACTATTTATAATGATGTCATAGATAAGGTGACCGAAAGAGAATTGTCTGGAGAGGAAAGTATAAAGATTCGTATTTTCAGCGACAATATAGTTATTGCCAAAGAAACCTCTGATCACTTTGACCGCAATGCAATTTTTGAGGTCTTTTCATACAGTTGCTTTTTTCAAGCCTACGCTTTGTTGCATGGCTTGTTGGTTCGCGGAGGAATATCTCAAGGGGACTTCTATATGGATGAGACATTTGTTTTTGGCGAGGCTCTTGTAAAAGCCAATGATAGGGAAAATCAGCTTGCTGTTTATCCACGAATTATTGTCGATAAGTCCATCTTTAGAGGAGTTGCAATTAGAGGAGTAAAAGATTACTGGGGTACTTTTGATAATATGCTTGAACAAGATTTTGATGGG
>JAZONW010000109.1:0-3938 GCA_045654745.1 Victivallaceae bacterium
ACAGGGTGGCACTCTAACCAATTGAGCTACTCCCCCGCTGAATAACAAACTGATGCTTTTCAGCGTTGTTCCTTAATATAACTCCGCAAAGGCACTCTTGCAAGTGCCTTTGCGAAAAAATATCAAAAATTTTTTATTTGTCGCTGAGAGAAGCCACGCCGGGGAGTTCTTTGCCCTCGAGATATTCCAGAGAGGCACCGCCGCCGGTGGAAATGTGGGACATTCTGGGAGCGAGGCCGCTCTTGTTGACTGCGGCAACTGAATCGCCCCCGCCGATGATGGAAATGCCGCCGTTGTCTTTGACTTCGGCAACTGCTTCGGCAACCCCGAAGGTTCCTTTGCTGAAGTTTTCCATTTCAAAGCAGCCCATCGGACCATTCCAGACCACTGTTTTGGCACTCTTGATGGCGTCAGCGTAAAGGGCGATGGTTTCCGGACCGATATCCAGACCCATCCAGTCAGCCGGGATGGAGCCTTTGCAGATTTTGATGTTGGCATCGTTGCTGAACGCATCTGCGGCAAGGTTATCCACCGGCAGCAGGAGTTTGACTCCGAGTTTTTCAGCTTTTGCCATCATCTCTTTGGCGTAATCGATCTGGTCATCTTCGCAGAGAGATTTACCGATTTCCTGACCTTGGGCTTTGAGGAAAGTGTATGCCATACCGCCGCCGATGATGAGGGTATCGTCTTTGTTGAGCAAATTATTGACCACCGCCAGTTTGTCGGAAACTTTGGCACCGCCGAGGATGGCGACAAAAGGACGCACCGGATTTTCCACAGCATTGCCGAGGTAGGCGATTTCTTTTTCCATCAGAAATCCGGCAACGGAAGTGTTGATGAATTTGGTGATGACCGCAGTAGAAGCGTGGGCACGGTGGGCGGTACCGAATGCATCATTGCAGTAAATATCGCCGTAGGAAGCAAGTTTTTTGGCCAGTTCAGTCTGTTTCTCTTTGAGTTCAGCTTTGGCGGCTTTGAAATCGGCTTCGGATTCGCCTTCTTTCTGTTTGCGTTTGGCCTGTTCTTCTTTGTGATAGCGGGTGTTTTCCAGCATAACGATATCGCCCTCTTTCATAGCGGCGACAGCGGCATCGGCTTCGGCGCAGTCGGCGACGAAAACGATTTCTTTGCCCAGCAGTTTACCCAGATAATCAGCCACGATTTTCATACTGGTATCAGGGGTGATGCCTTTTTCATCGGGACGGCCCATATGGCTCATAAGAATGAGTTTGCCGCCGTTGTCAAGCACATACTTGATCGAGGGAAGCGCACCCTGGATACGGGTATCGTCTTTAATAACGCCCTCTTTGACAGGGACGTTGAAATCTACACGCATGATGACTTTTTGTCCTTTGAGCTGGACATCACGCAAAGTTTTTTTATCCATTACTCTGACTCCTGAATTCTTTAAAAAGGATGAACAAAAAACGGGACGGGCGATTATTGCCCGCCCCGTTGGAAGCGTTATCTCAATGCGAGATTACTTGGTGATGACACGGGCCATTTCCAGAACTTTGTTGGAGTAACCCCATTCGTTGTCATACCAGGCGCAGACTTTGACGAAAGTTCCGTCAAGCTGGATACCGGCTTTGGCATCGAAAATGGAGGTGCGGGCATCATCGCGGAAATCGGTGGAAACGACAGCATCTTCGGTGTAGCCGAGGACGCCGGCGAGTTCGCCTTCGCTGGCGGCTTTCATCGCAGCGCAGATTTCATCGTAGGTGCATTCGGTGTTGAGTTCGGCGACCAGGTCAACGAAAGAAACGTCGCTGGTGGGAACGCGGACAGACATACCGGTAAGTTTGCCGTTGAGTTCGGGCAGAACTTTACCGACAGCTTTGGCAGCACCGGTGGAGGAGGGGATCATGTTTTCCAGGATGCCGCGGCCGCCGCGCCAGTCTTTCTTGGAAGGGCCGTCAACGGTTTTCTGGGTGGCAGTGGCAGGGTGGGTGGTGGGCATCAGGCCGCGTTTGATACCGAATTTATCGTTGAGAACTTTGGAGATCGGAGCAAGACAGTTGGTGGTGCAGGAAGCATTGGAAATGATATCCTGACCGGCATAGGTCTTGTCGTTGACACCGTAAACGAACATCGGGGTGGCGTCTTTGCTCGGGGCAGACATGATGACTTTTTGGGCGCCGGCTTCGATGTGTTTGCGGGCTTTGGCATCTTCGAGGAAAAGACCGGTGGATTCAACGACGACATCAGCACCGACTTCGTCCCATTTCAGGTTGGCGGGATCCATTTCAGCGGTCAGACGGATTTTGTTGCCATCGACGATGAGGTTGTTGCCTTCGACTTTGACATCATGGTCGAATTTGCCGTGGACAGAGTCATATTTCAGCATGTAGGCGAGATAATCAGGATCCAACAGGTCGTTGATACCGACAATCTGAATGTCTTTGCTGAAGTTTTCCACAGCGGCACGGAAAACCATACGGCCGATGCGTCCGAAACCATTGATACCGACTTTGATCATTTTTTTAACCTTTCCATTTTTTTTGTTATGGTAGTGGGCATTTGTTTATCAGCCGATGTTGTATCAGTCATCGGCATCACTTTAATATATACCATAAAAAGGTTAAAATCAAGAGAATTTTTTTGTTTTGAACTTGACTTTTAAGAAAAAAATATAAATTTGCCGCAAAAGATGTTTACAATCTTCATTGTTGTTAAAAACATGATGCAGGAAAACTCCTTTTTTGACCGTCTGGCGCTGCGTTTTATGACCGAGGAGGAATTTCGCAACGAGTTTACCAAAAGCAGCTCATTGAGCAATCTGGCATCAAATATCGGCATCACTGCTGATGACTTGTCTGTACTGGCAGAGGTGCGCAGTCTCAAAGAGGCGGGCGAAACCAAAAAGGCAGAAAAACTCCTTGATAAAGTTTACGGCAATATCTCATCACTGGCGGCAGAGGCACTTGACCACAGAGGCGAAATCAAACTGCCGTGGATGACAGCAAAACTCAAAGATGATGGTACAGTCGATTTTGTCACATTTGACGGCAAAGCGAGAAATGTCTCCGGCGAATCCGCTGTCGAAGAAATCACCGGAATGCTCATCAACCACGCCTCAAACATCAAAGAGAGTTTGGAGCAGGCTGCTGCCGCATTGCGGCGCAAAGGCGCACCCAATTTTGCAAGCGAGAAAGGCGCTTTGCGTACCAGCGATGTCCCGTTTGTTGATGGCTTTATGGAATGGGCTGGGTTGGACGGCAAAAGGTTGTATGCAGACTATGAATTTTTGTACGGCAGACATCCGCAATACTTTGACAGCGCTGAAATGGCAAGGGCAGCCGTGGAATTGGTATTGAGTAATCCGGAAAAAGTCCCAGACTTGAATGGAAACAAATCTTTTGTTGGATTTGATGAAGAAACAGGGGCAATATACAGAATTGAAATTAAACCGCAAGCTGACCCTGTGCATCGGAATCATGTAAGATCTGTGTTTGAGATAAAACCAACGCAATATAAGGAATTGAAAGAAGAGTGGGGCTCGCAAAACCAGAGCTCCCCAGTACTACAACTGTCCCCAACCGATGAGCCCCAGAGGGCGGCGGGTAGGAGTATCTCTGATTTCATGAGTAAATATAACTCCGAAAAATCAAAAGTCAAGCCCCAAACTGAAACTTTGCAGTTTAAAAAATGGTTTGCAAATTCAAAGGTCGTGGATGCCGATGGCAATCCGCTGGTAGTGTATCACGGGAGCTCTGCTGTTTTCAGTGAATTTTTGCACCGTTATTCTTACCGCAATGGAGCTGCCTGTGGCAGAGGGTTTTATTTTACCGCTGATAAAGCAAAGGCAGAAGGATACAAAACATCCGAAGGCAAGCTTTATGAAGTATATCTGCGTTTGCAAAAGCCGCTTGATCCGGACGCATTGACTATAACCAGAGCCGAAGTTGAAAAAATCATCCGTACCATAGATACAGATG
>JAZONW010000110.1:0-3449 GCA_045654745.1 Victivallaceae bacterium
ACACTTGTCGAACATCTTGCCCAAAGCAAACATGCATCTCAAAGTGCAATAAAAACATGGTTGTATACTGCCGCTGAATTAGTAAAACTGTTTATTCCCCATGTGGATAAGATAGAAAAAGGCGTGGAACTACTCAAGCAAACAGAGGCAGCTTTTGATGAAGTATGTGAAATTATTGATATAGCAACCCTCCGAGCAACTGAAAAAATAAAAGAGCAATTTTGTTCTGCTGAAAAAGTTCTTCCTTCTGCGGCAAAAATGCCTAAATTACTTTTGCTTGATGCAACGGAGAATGAGAATAAACAATGAAACTCCAATTCAAACATCAGAAATTTCAAGCGGATGCAGCAAGGGCGGTTTGCGATGTTTTTACCGGTCAGCCTTTTGCTACGCACTCTTATATGGTTGATCCCGGTAAAGCCGTCAATGGACAGGGAGAACTTTTTAAAGAAAGTGGTTTTGCCAACGAACTCTTGACTGGTTATCTTACTCCGGAAGTAATGCTTTCCCGTATTCAGAAAATGCAGAGGGATCAGCAGATAAAGCCGTCCGATACTCTTGTCGGCCCCGGTATCAATCTCACGATCGAAATGGAAACAGGTGTCGGAAAAACTTACACCTATATCAAAACCATTTATGAGCTGAATAAACTTTACGGCTGGTGCAAGTTTATTATTGTGGTTCCCAGCATTGCCATCAGAGAGGGTGTCTATAAGTCTTTCCAGATCACGCAAGACCATTTCAATGATGAATACGGGAAAAAGATACGGTTCTTTATCTACAATTCCAGCAAGCTGTCGGATATTTCTCACTTTGCTCAAGATAGTTCCATAAACTGTATGATCATCAACAGTCAGGCTTTCAATGCTAAAGGTGCTGATGCCCGCCGTATTTATATGGAACTGGATGAATTCCGCAGCCGAAAACCCATTGATGTTATTGCCAAGACCAATCCGATCCTCATTATTGACGAACCGCAATCAGTGGAAGGCAAGCAGACCAAAGAACGTTTGAAAGAGTTTCATCCGCTGATGACTTTGCGTTACTCTGCAACTCACAAAGCTGACAGCATTTACAATATGGTTTACCGCTTGGATGCCGTTGAAGCATACAATCAGCAGCTGGTAAAGAAAATTGCCGTAAAAGCAATTCATACTACTGGAACAACCGGAACATCCGGATATCTTTATTTGCAAAATCTGATTCTCTCTCCGACCAAGCCGCCGCAGGCAGTTTTGGAATTTGAGGTCAAAGGCAAAGAGAAAGTCCGTAAGGAAGTTCACCGTCTGGGGGAAGGTGCAAATATTTATGAACTTTCCCAGTACGACAAAAATTCAGAGGGCATTGATGCTTACAAAGACCGTTACATCATCAAACGCATTGACGGACGGGATAACTCGGTAGAGTTTCTTAACGGAATAAAGCTTTACGCCGGAGATGTCTCCGGAGCCAATGAAGCAGAAGCACAAGTGCGCCGTCTGCAGATCAGAGAAACGATTATTTCCCATCTGGAGCGTGAGCGCCAGCTCTTTCACAAGGGGATAAAGGTTCTTTCGCTCTTCTTCATTGATGAAGTTGCCAAATACAAGGTTTATGAAAATTCAGTGGCAATGAATGGCATTTACGCTGATATTTTTGAAGAAGAATATAATGCTATCGTGCAGAATTATCTGAATGAATTGGCTTTTGATGAAGCATTCCAGAATTATCTGCGCAACATATCTGCGGCAGAAACTCACGCCGGATATTTTTCCATTGATAAAAAGAGCAAGCAGATGATCGATGGAAAAATTGATAAAAAAGAAGGTCGTTCTGACGATACCGATGCTTACGACCTGATTATGAAAAACAAAGAACGGCTGTTGGATCGCAGTGAACCTGTGCGTTTTATATTCTCTCACTCTGCACTGCGTGAAGGTTGGGATAATCCCAACGTATTTCAGATTTGTACTTTGAAGCAGAGTTCTGCTGAAGTCCGTAAGCGGCAGGAAGTCGGACGTGGTTTGCGTTTGTGTGTCAATCAATTCGGGGAACGGCAGGATGCATCTGTTTTAGGCGGCGATGTTCAGAAAGTCAATGTCTTGACAGTTATTGCCAATGAGTCCTATGACAGTTTTGCCAAGGCTCTGCAAACAGAATATGCTGAAGCAGTAGCAGATCGTCCCCGGCAAATCACCGACACGCTTTTCCTCAACAAAGTTGTACATAATGCCAGAGGAGAAGAAGCTGTTCTCTCGGCAGATGATGCCAGTGAAATCATCTTTTCAATGGCGGCCAATCAGTATATTGATATCCGCAAAAAGACTTTGACGGATAAATACTATGATGACAAGGCTGCCGGAAAACTTGCTTTGCCGGAAAGTATGGAAAGTTATCGCGATGACATTGTAAAAATTATTGACAGCATTTATGATCCGGCAAAACTTGCTCCGGAAGATGCCAGCAAAAACAATGTTTCTTTACATCTTGATAAGAATAAACTCAATCGCAAAGAATTTCAGGAACTCTGGAAACAAATCAGTGCCAAAACAGCTTACATTGTCGATTTTGACACAGATGAGCTTATCCGAAAAGCTATCCAGCAAATCAATACGGAGTTACA
Organism: Victivallaceae bacterium; assembly: GCA_045654745.1. GTDB lineage: Bacteria > Verrucomicrobiota > Lentisphaeria > Victivallales > Victivallaceae > UBA1784. The sequence continues at coordinate 2,603 of JAZONW010000110.1, forward strand.
TGTTTCAAGAATTTTCGCTGTCATTGAGTCAGGGGAAATGGGTTCAATCCATTCAAAAGATGATTTGCTTGAGGGCAAAGCTTTTTCCAAAGCGACACGTGATACAGATGATAACATTGATACGGCTGCGAACTCCAAAGTCAAATATGACCTTATCGGGAAAATTGTTGCAGAAACCGGATTGACCAGAGATGCAGTTGCAAAAATCCTGAAAGGGATCAATGCCGATAAGTTTGCAATGTTCGAACGCAATCCGGAAGAGTTTATTATCAAAACCTCCACTTTGATCAATGAACAGAAAGCAACTGTAATTGTACAGCAGATCACTTATAACAAATTGACAGAAACGCACAGTACAGATATTTTTACCGAACCCAATATGAAGGGGCAGCTCGGTGTCAATGCGATGGTTTCTCCGAAGCATTTGTATGATTATCTGATTTTTGACTCAAAAGCATCAGAACAGAAATTTGCAGAGGAGTTGGAAGCCGCCAACGAAGTTGTGCTGTATGTAAAATTGCCAAGGGGGTTTTATATCAATACCCCAGTGGGTAAATACAATCCAGACTGGGCAATCGCATTTGATTCCGCAAAGGTAAAGCATATTTATTTCGTCGCGGAGACCAAGGGCGATCTTTCCACACTGCAACTGCGGGAAATTGAGTCAGCCAAAATTCAATGCGCCAGAAAACATTTTGCTGCTATCAGTACCGATTCTGTGGTATATGATCATGTCTCCTGTTATGAGGATTTGTTAAAGGTTGTGAAATAAGTATGCATCCATTAGAACAAAGAATGCTGATTTATTGGCATATTCGCTATTTTTGCGATAATGAACAACGCATGA
>JAZONW010000111.1:0-12416 GCA_045654745.1 Victivallaceae bacterium
CATCCCCATTTCCGCAGACGATGCCGGAACCGCCGCCCGCAATGCGGCAAAAAAAGAGGGTATGCTCATCGGTATTTCCGGCGGAGCCGCGTTGTCTGCCGCCCTTGAACTCGCCGCCAAACCGGAATTTGCCGGCAAAAATATCGTCGCTCTGATGCCGGATTCCGGCGAACGCTATCTTTCCAGCTGGCTCTACGATGAAAAATAAAATCGTTATCCTCGGTGCCGGAGTTTCCGGACTCGCCGCCGCCCGGCTGGCAGCCTTGCAGGGGTATGAAACAGAAATTTTGTGCGACGGGGACGGCAGATCCCTGCCGGAATGCAGTTTTTTTGTGGTCAGTCCGGGAGTGCATCCGCTGAAATCCCCCCTCTATGCCGCCGCGATTGCCAGCGGCAAGCCGATGATTTCTGAACTGGAATTCGGTTTTTCCGCCCTTGACATCCCGGTCATCGCCATTACCGGTACCAACGGCAAGACCACCACCACTGAATTGACCACCCATATTTTGCAGAAATGCGGCAAAAAAGTTATTTCAGCCGGCAATATCGGTCTGCCGGTATCGGATGTGGCGGCGGATATTCTGGAAAAAAAACTTTCTTTTGATGCTGTCGTTGCCGAAGTCAGCAACTTCCAACTGGAACTTTGCGAAAATTTTGCTCCGTACTGTGCCGCATTGCTCAATCTCGACAGCGACCACGAGGACAGATATGTCGATGGTTTTGCGGGATACTGCCGCACCAAGCAGAAAATTTTCCGCCGCGTCCCGCCGCATTTGCAGGTTTACGGTCCCGGATTTGAAAACAAGCCTCACCGGATAAGTTGCCGCGGCAGTCTGCTTTTTTATGGAAACAGTAAACTTATAGATGCCGATGATACCGTGATGTCCGCCCCTCACAACCGGGCCAATCTGGCGGCGGCACTGGAAATTTCCTGCTGTTTCCTCGGTTTTATGCCGGATCTCCCCCGCGTACTGGAAAATTTCCATCCCGGCAGGCACCGGCAGGAAAAAGTCGCATCCCGTTGCGGCATAACTTTTATCAATGATTCCAAAGCCACCAATCCGGCGGCGGTGCTGGCGTGTGTCGAAGCCTGCCGCGGAGCGTGTGTCCTGCTGCTGGGCGGGCTGGACAAGGGAATGGATTTTTCCCCCCTTGCGGCAGTCGCCCCAAAATGTCACACCGTGGTGGTTTTCGGCGAAAGCAGGGAAAAAATAAAAGCCGTTCTGCCGCAAAGCATTTGCGTACTTGACGGCGGTACCGATTTCCGTTGTGCCGTGACCCTTGCCGCCCGGGCGGCACACCGGGGCGAAAATGTTGTGCTTTCGCCGGCGTGTGCCAGTATGGATATGTTCAAAAACTACGCCGAAAGAGGCGATATTTTCAAAACGATAGCGGAATCTTTGCCGGAGGAAATTTTCCATGATTGATTTTATTTCTCAGTTGGCACAGCAGGCGGGTGACCTCGCTGCCAAACGACGCAAAACTCTGGGTTCAAGCCAGATACACACCAAAAACACCGAAACCGATCTGGTTACCGATGTCGATCGCGAAGTGGAAAATTTCATCATTTCCGCTTTGCAGAAAAAAACTCCCGGTTACGGGATTTTCGGCGAAGAAAGCGGTTTTGACCGTAATCCATCCCCCTGGTGCTGGGTCATCGACCCCATCGACGGTACTACCAGTTTTGTCCACGATCTCCCGTTTTACTGTGTTTCCATCGGCTTGCGTTATCAGGGCAGAGGCGTCCTCGGCGCGGTCTATTCCCCGAAACTGGGCGAACTTTTTCTTGCCGAATCCGGCAAAGGCACCACTCTCAACGGCGAAAAAGTCCGGGTTTCGGCGATTTCAGAGTTGAAACAGGCGGTCGTGGCGACCGGATTTTCCTGCGTGCGGGCAAAGAGGGAATTCGACAACCTCAAACTTATGCCGGATATCGTTCACAATACCTGTGCTTTCCGCCGCAGCGGCAGTGCCGCACTGGATCTGGCGTATGTGGCTTGCGGCAGGCTTGAAGCATTCTGGGAACTTGCCCTTGCCCCCTACGATATCGCCGCCGGTGAAGTGCTGGTCAGAGAGGCGGGCGGCACCGTCAGCGATATGCTCGACGGAAGCGACTGTCCGGCGAGAGGCACTCTGGCAAGCAACGGACTTATCCACGAAAAAATGCTGAAATTTTTTGACATTCCCGGCGGAGTGCAGTTTTGCTGATTTTTCGGCGGAAGTGTTTTTTTTGCAATTATTTACAAATTTTATTAAAAAGCCATTTGTTTTTTTAAAAAACCCCGGTTATAGTATAAAGAAAGAACTGAAAACCAATGAGTTAGGCAGGTTTTGCAGTTCGACAGATCAACTGTGCCGGGAAAAAGCACGAAAACAAAGGAAAAACAAATGAATATCTATGTTGGCAATCTGCCTTACAGTACCAACCGTGATGAATTGAAAGAGCTCTTTGCCGCTTTTGGTGAAGTCAATGCCGCCCGCATTGTCAATGACCGCGAAACCGGCCGTTCCAAAGGCTTCGGCTTTGTGGAAATGAATTCCGACGACGAGGCCCGCGCCGCGATCGAAGCTCTCAACGGCAAAGAAGTCGGCGGACGCAAAGTCGTGGTCAATGAAGCCCGGCCCAGAGAAGAACGTCCCTGCCGGGATTGAGCACAAAAATCCGTACCGGAGCAAGAGTCTGCAAAAATGCAGGCTCTTTTTTTTGCGGTAAACTTGGAAATTTTTTATATCCGGTGGTATATTGAATTAGCAGTAAAATTTTTACAGGAGCAGTTACAGGATGATTTTCTCATCTGATGACCCGGCAACGGTCGCTTTTGCCGCCGATTCTTTGCGGCAGGGCGGAGTGGTGCTGGTGCCGACAGAAACCGTTTACGGATTGGTATGCAACTGGCACTGTCAGGATGCCAGAGAAAAGATTTTTGTCCTCAAAAACCGTCCGGCAAGTAAACTTCTCGGTTGTTTTATCCGCGATTTCAGTCAGCTGCCGGATGTGGTGATGCCGGATCACGCCGCAGAATTGGCGGCAAAGTTCATGCCGGGAGCATTGACACTGATATTGCCGCAGAAAAATGGCGGTACCATCGGTGTGAGGATGCCGGATCACGCTTTTTTGCAACAACTGCTTGAAAAAGTGGATTTCCCGCTGGCACAGACCAGTGCCAATCTTTCCGGCAGAGCGGATGCCCAGTCGTGCCGTGAAGCACTGGATATGCTCTGCGGCAAAGTGGATTGTGCTGTCGATGGCGGCAGTATCCCGCCCGGTGCCGCCGCTTCGACGGTGGTGGACTGCACCGGGCCGGCACCTGAAATATTGAGACAGGGCTCTATTCATATAGACACAATGGAGAAAAAAGTATGATCATCGGGATCGGTACAGACATTGCCGAAAGCTGTCGGATATCCGCCGTGATAGAAAAATTCGGCACGCGTTTTTTTGAACATATCTACGCTCCGCAGGAGATCCCGGCGGCAGAGGGCCGCAGTGTTGCGTTTCACGCCGGACGCTGGGCGGCAAAAGAGGCGGCCGCCAAAGCACTGGGATGCGGTTTCGGCGGCAGTTGTCATCCGGCGGAAATCATCATCCGCAACGACAGCAACGGAGCCCCGCGGTTGGAATTCACCGGTAAAACCGGCGAGATTTTCAACTCCCTCAATGCCCGGGCTCATTTGAGTATCAGCCACGAAAAAAACTACGCGACAGCAGTCGTTATACTGGAAAAATCAGAATGAAAATCATCAGCGGCTGTGCCGCCAATCTGGAATTATCCGCCCCCGCCGGTGAAATCGTGCGGCCCACTCTGGGGCGTACCCGCAAAGCCCTCTTTGACCATCTGGGGGATTTCAATGATCTGCACGTGCTTGACCTCTGTGCCGGAGCCGGCGGACTGGGTTTGGAAAGTGCCAGCCGGGGAGCGGCAAAAGTCGTTGCGGTGGAAAAAGTCCCCGGCCACTGCGAATTGATTTCGCAAAACTGGGAAAAAGTCCGCCGTACCGGCTGTACCGCCCGGTTTGAACTGGTCTGCGGCGATGTGCTGGATACTGGACGCTATGCCGCGATGATGGATAAATGCGATTTGATTCTGGCAGACCCTCCTTATGATATTTCAGCGGAAATTTTCGGCAGACTGCTTGCCGACAGCACTTTTTGCCGTCTTGCCGCCGATGCACTGATCGTCTGGGAAGTGCCGGACTATCCGGGTGCCGCCGGGGAATTTATGGAAAAATGTGCCGAACTTGCAGATTTTGAAATCAGGCGTTTCGGAGTTACTGTTTTTCTGGAAGCACGTTTGAATCAGGCGGAGGTGTAAATGGTCAGCAGAGTTCTTTCCGGTGCTGTCAGCGGGATTTCTGCCTGCAGGGTGGAAATCGAGGCGAATTTTGCCGGAGGCAGTAATTTCAATCAGCGTGAAAGTGCCATTTCCATCGTCGGCCTGCCGGATGCGGCAGTCAAAGAGAGCCGCGACCGCATCTGCTCGGCATTTGTCAACAGTAAATTCATCCCCCCGCGGGGATTTGTAGTGGTCAATCTGGCTCCGGCGGATTTGAAAAAAGAGGGTGCCGGATTTGACCTCGGTATCGCACTGGCGATACTTGCAGTTTCGGGGAGCGTCGATCCGGAGCGGCTGGCGGCGTTTGGTGTACTGGGTGAACTCGGTCTTGACGGCAGTGTCCGTCCGGTTCGCGGGGCGCTGCCGGTGGCGGATATGCTGGCATCCGGCAAAAACATCGCCGCAATGCTGGTGCCCCGTGCCAATGCCGCCGAAGCGGCACTTGCCGCCAACGGCAGGATCAATATCATCCCGGTGGATTCACTTGCCGGTGCGGTCGCAGTGGTTTCCGGTACGGCAGAAGCAGAAGTCGTTTCGGCACAGATATCAGATTTTGCCGCGAGAAACTCCGTTATCCCCGACTTTGCCGATGTCAAAGGTCAACTCCTTGCCCGGCGGGCATTGGAAATCGCCGCCGCAGGCGGCCATCACATACTGATGAGCGGATCTCCGGGGACGGGCAAATCTATGCTTGCAATGCGTTTACCGGGTATCCTGCCGCCGATGACCGTCGCTGAAACTCTTGAAACCAGCCGTATCCACAGCGTACTCGGATTGCTTTCTGACGGTATGCCGATCGTATCACAGCGTCCATTTCGTTCGCCGCACCATACGGTGTCGGATGCCGGACTGGTGGGCGGCGGCAAAGATCCGCGGCTGGGCGAGATCAGCCTCGCTCACAACGGCGTACTCTTTCTTGATGAATTGCCGGAATTCAAACGCAATGTCCTGGAAGTGTTGCGGCAGCCTTTGGAAAACGGCAGAGTCACGGTTTCTCGCGCCGCCGGCAGCTGGATGTTTCCGGCAAATTTTATGCTCTGTGCGGCAATGAATCCGTGTCCCTGCGGCAGAGGCTCTTATGAACTTGGCTGTACTTGCAGTCCGGAGGAAAAACGCCGCTATCTGCGTAAAATTTCCGGTCCTCTGCTGGACAGGATCGATATAAAAATCCACGTGCGGCAGCTTTCTGATGAGGAATTGCTTGCCGCTCCCCGGGCGGAATGCAGTGCCGATATCCGCAGGCGGGTCGTGGCGGCACGCAATATCCAGCTTGCCCGCTATGCCGGCAGCGGTATCGTCTGCAATGCCCGTCTGGACAGCCGCGGATTGCAGGATTTCTGCCGTCCGGATGCCGAGGGCGTGAAACTGCTGCGGCAGGCGGTGAATGGTTTCAAACTCAGCCCCAGATCGTATGACAGGATACTGAAAACCGCCCGCACGATAGCCGACCTTGCCGGTTGTGAAAATATCAACACTGCCCATATTTCAGAGGCAATAACTTACAATCGTACTTTGCCGCAATGATTTTTTGTTGAAAAAATCGCTTTGAGGGTTGCATTTTCACAGGGCAGGAGTTATAATATCTGTGTACAATATTATTATGTGACTGTCAGATACGGGAAAATTCGATGAAAAAGCCATTTACACTCATAGAACTTATGGTGGTAGTCGGTATCGCAGGTCTGCTGATGACTGTGGCGATACCATCTTTCAACAAGATCCTCAAAGGCAACGGCACAGATAATGCCGCCGCCGCATTGAAACTTGCCATTGAGCAGGCACAGGCCAAAGCGGTTTCCAGCCGCAAAGATGTGGCGCTGATCATCCCCAACAGCACCAAAGATAAATTTTACGGCAAAGTTTCCGGTTCAGAAGATGATGCTCCTGCTTTCAACAAAGATACCTATACCCGCTATTATGCCGGTTCGGCCCGAATGGCTTATGTGGAAAAAAACGGCGACGAATGGGAATTTGTCAAATGGGTACCGGGCAGCAAATGGCTGGAACCATTCAAAGACGCCAAGATCGTTATGGTCAGCGACAGGTACAGCGATCTTCCCGAAAAAGAGGGTGATGCTCTCAAAGGATGTATTTCCAAAGTCGTTGATGAAATTTACTGCGGCAGCAACAACGGAGATGGTTTTGTGGAAATCGACGGCATCCCCGGTGATCCCTCCGACCGCTGCGGTATGATTTTTTCGCCTTTCGGCGGGTTGCGCAGCAAAAAAGACCTCTTTGTCGCTGTAGCGGAGTGTACTCTCAGCGACGATAAGATCACCTTTCCCGACGGGACAAAAGAGCCGGTCAACTACATCGTACTCGATGTCAACCGGCTCACCGGCAAAGTTTCATATCACGCGTTTGAAAGAGAAGAGGTAAGTGATGCTGAATAAAAAGAAAACCCTCCCGGCAGGACGCCGGATATTTGCATTCAATATGGTGGAAGTCGCTCTGGCGATGCTGGTCATCTCGCTGGGACTTTCCACCGTGCTGGTACTTTTCCCCGCCGGACTTAAAGCGTCAAGACAGGCGGAGGACGAATCCAACCTCATCGAAGCCGCTGAAGCTATGGAAACTTATATCCGCAATAAATTCACTGCCGATCCGGATGGCGATTTCGAAGTCGATATTCTGGATCACGATGATGATGACGGTACCGCCGACAAGGTGCTTGAAACCAGTTTCAGCACCACTTCCACTGCCAACAAGCACAAAGCTGTCATTGCCGACAAAGATGTCAATGCGTTTCTCTACCGCAAACTGGTGCATATCGACGGCGAATCGGTCTCCGAATTCAGCTGTGTCGTCCGTCTGCTCAAACCGGATCTGGGCAAAGGGATAAAAAGCGATGTGGAAAACGACAGTGCGATCGCTTATTTCCCCACCAGCGGCAACGGGGATGACAAGATCTCCGACGGTTCCAAAGAGATCGTCGCACTTGATAAAATCACCGCCAACAATCTGCCTGATTACCTGCAGGTTGTGGATATGGAAATAAGTTACCCCGCCGGGAAACCCTACAAAGACCGCAAGAAAAAGGTATTCCGGCTGGAAATGTTTGACGAAAGTTACGACAAAAAACCGTAAGTTACGGGTGATCATACAGGATGCGATTGACAATGAAAAAATACAGTATGAAATATTTTCGCTTTACTCTGGTTGAGTTGATTGTTTCAATGTCGGTGTTTGCTCTGCTGGCAATGGTGGTCGTACAGCTTTTTGCTTCGACCCAGAAACTCTGGGCAAATGCCGAGGGCAAAAATGAAACTTTCCGGGATACCCGTATGGCACTGGATCTGATGGTTGATCTTTTGCAAAATGTTTCCCACGCCACCACCGCCGAGCAGGGAACGCAGTTTTTCCGTCTGAAAAACAGCGGCGTGACTGATTCCGAGAGCGAAAACAGTTCATTTACCAAATTCAGCAAACTCTATTTTGCCACCAAGAGCAGCAATGCCGCTCTGCCGCAGAGCGATACCTATAAAAACCCCATCCGTTTTGTTACGTTTCAGGTGGTCAACATCGACGACAAAAAAGATCCGGACTACAACCGCAATGTACTGGTGATGCGGATAGTTTCCGACGGCAACGGCAATGAGAATTTCGATGATTTCGTCAACTTTTTCCCCAATAATTCCGACGAAAACAGAAAGTTGGTGGATAATGAATTCAACGCTGACAAAAGCTCATCTCTTATGACCACCGATCCCAAAAAATTGGCAGACGATGAGATCGCCTATGTGACCCGTCTGCTCAACAATGTGGTGGCTTTCAGAGTGCGTTTCGGCGACCGCAACATGGATTTGTACAAGACCCCCGGCGGCACAGAGTACAGCAGTACCGGCGAGGCGGATTCAAACGGCAAGGCTTTGTTTCCCTACACCGACACCCTGCCGGCAGTGGTGGAGATCACTATCCAGACTATGCCCCGCAAACATTATGAAACTTATATGATGCGTTTTGCTGATAACGATTTTGATTCAACAGAAGCACAGGAGTTCCGTCAGCAGTACGCCCATACATTCCGCCGCTACGTCCATTTCGGGCAGAACCGCGGAAGTGAATTTTGAGATTGATTTTCCCTGACAGGAGAGATGAAATATGAAAAAAACCAACCGCAATGAAAAAGGCATCGCCCTGCTTTTTGCACTGGGGATTTTATCGGCACTGATGGTGCTGGGATTTGCTTTTATCAACAGTTCGCTTTTTTACCAGAATATCGCCGGCAACCGCCGTGCCGCCGGAGAGGCAAAAATCATTGCCCGTTCCGTCGCTCACCGGATCGCCGCTGCCGCTATGCATTATCAGCATCAGCTGGATAAACTCTCTGCCGACCAGATGGCAGAAGACCGGATGCCGGCGGATTACAGTATGATTTTTTCTGTTTCCGACCCGAATGGGATCTCTGATGAGCAGGACGAAAAAGGGGAATTCATCCGCGGTTACGACCACGACGGCAAAAACACCACTCCGCTTAAATCCATTCTCGATGTGGCAGAGCGTACCAGTTATCTCGGCGACAACAGTTACGCCCAGTGGGTCTATCTGCGTAAACCCGCCGCCAAAGACAGCGAAGAAGAAGACCGTGCCGGAGAAATCTACGCCCGGTTTGCCTATCAGGTGTTGCCGCCCTCATCGCCGTCGCGGATGGTGTATTTCAATGTGCTCGGCGGCGGCGTCAACAGCGAATATTTCCGCAAACGCAAATATCCCGGCGATACGGATCATTCCGATGATAATTTCGGCAAAGGCGGCTGGGAGATCCGCTGGGGACAGAATATCGACGAACTCAACCTTAACCAGACTACGGTTTTTTCCGGCTGGCAGAACGATAACGAAATCAAAGATATAGCGGCAAATTATGCCGACTTTTATGCCACTTCTGCCGCTGATTATCTGCACACAAAAGACGATTCCGAGGATACCGCCAAAAGAAAAGCGTGGTTTGAATACTGGTTCGCCGAGGGTGAAAACCCCATCCTCAAAGAAGCCGGTCCCGGCAACAGCCGCCGTTTCAACCTCGGTGCGTACAAAGATGACCATCCGTGGTACAAACGTTTCGACATCAGCGAAAGCGATCACAATTCAGATACCGTGGTGGAAAAAATCGCCGCTTTCCCCGATGTGTTGATCGAGCATGATTACAAGAGCAATGATGACCGGGTCGATCTCCGCTACGACGATCAGATCGAGGCTGAAGACCGCGGTTTGCCGTTTTTCAAACGCATTGCTGATGACAAGGGTTCTTTTGCCGACCTTGCCGCCCGCCGCAAACAGATCGTTGCCAATTTCAACGACTACTGCGACAAAGACAGTGTCCCGACCAGCGACGTCAAAGCCGCCGAATGGAGCCCGGATAATGTACCTGCTTATACCGGCAACGAAAAAACTATGTACCTCAACGAGTTGGCGTGGGCTTTTCAGATCAACAGTCAGGTCAAAGACAGTCTTGATATCGAATATACCGTCAAGCCGGTAATGATCGCCGAAACGGTCAAAATGTACGACCAGCTTGCCCTGGCGGATACTTATTCTCTGGTCGGCAGGGTGCAGGATGTCGAAGCCGAAGTCAAACTGGATATTGCCATAGAAGTCAAATGCACTCCGGCAGATGCCGGCGTGGCGCCGCGGAATTTCACGGTGGATATCACCACTGATCCGGTCACCGTAACTCTGGATAAAGGCGATATCACCATAGATGCCATCGGCACCGAGGAATATTCCGCCGGTGTCGGTGCGGTCAGCAAAGAGGGCTCCAAGAGTGTCTGCTACTCGACCGATGAAATCAAAGACAAAATCCGGAATACCGGTGATGTCAAAACCTTTATGGATGCCAACAACGGTACGCTTGAACTTGAAAAAATCACTGAAATCAAAAGTGTCACTGTTTCAAATATTTCTTTTCAGCCCGGCAATGTTGTGCTTAAAAGCGGCGACAAGCCGGTGGACTATGTCAAAGTTTCCAATTTGACGATCTCCGGCGATCCCGGCAATATGACACTGAAAAGAAACGGTGAAATCGTCAGCGTGGATGTTTTCGCCGGCGGAGCCGAAGTCAACGACCCCCGCCAGAATCTCAATTTGAATGGTTCAGGTATAAGCGACTGGGTGACTTACACCACCATCGGCAGTGTGCCCGGTGGTACTCTGGGCGTGACCGCTCTGGGCGGCGGCGCTGATCTGGTCAGCCGTATCGGTACTGTGCCGGGGGAGGCAAACAACAATTCCGACCCCGGAGCATCCGGCACCGGCACTCCCGGCGTCGATTACGACAGAGAAAGTGTGACCGGTGTCACCGCCGGGATCTCCACCGCCGTCATCCGCAATGCCCCGATGGTCAGTCCGTGGGAACTCGGCTGGATCCACCGCGGCGCCGCCTGGGAAACCATCAATCTGAAATGTGCCGGCGGCTGGGATGAAACCAGGATCAACTGGGATCAGCAGGTGGAAGTCGTCAACAGCTGGAATGAGCCGGGTACTTCGTACAAAAACGGCGACGGCGGTATCCTTGACTGGGTGAAATTCACCCAGGACAGCCGCAGTTTCGGCAAAATCGACCTCAACTGTTTCAGCAGTGATGAGTTGGAAAGAAGCGAAGATATGGTTTACGGCTCTGAATCCCATCTGAATATCAGAGAGTGGCAAAAAGAGATCGCCGCGGCACTCTTTTATGATATCCGCCTCGGCGAAAAACCGGCCAAATTCATCACTGAATCAAAACACGACAGTGCCGCCGATCCGACCACCGGCAGTAAAATAACTGCATCCGATGCCAAAAATTACGGCAACAGTCTTGTCAATGAATTGGAAAGCGGCGTATCCGGCAACGCCGACAACCGCTTTATGCTCCGCAGTGAAGTCCTCAATCTGGGTTCCGACCGGGATTTCTGGGTCAATCTCGGCGGCGGCAAAAGCGATGATGCCGCCGAAGAGGAACTCATCGGCAAGACGATCAATCTGCTGACTGCCGAAAGTTCCCCCGCCAATATTTTCCGGGCGGTCATCGTGGTGCAGACCATCACTGATGTCGGCGGCGAAAAAATCGGCGATGAGGTCGAAGTTCAGGCGTCTGAAGATCCTTTCGCCGACGAAAAAGACGCTTTGCTCGGCAAATTTGATATGACAAAAAAAACCAATCCGGAAAACAATCTGCATTACGACGTCATCACCGGTGAAGTCAAAATGCTCGTGACCTATGAACGCGATCCGGTTTCCGGCAGGATCCGCATCCGCCATATGGAAAATATAGAATAAGTGAACCTGTACAGTGAACCCGCAGGATTTTTCCTGCGGGTTTTTTATTTCACGATCAGCGATCGCAGCTTGCGGCGGAAAAAATCTTCCAGCACATCCGCATCTTTTGCGGCGGATAATTCCTCAATGATAAATGCCTTTGCTTCGTGCAGGGGGATGGTTTGTGCCGGATGCTCTTTTTTCTTTTTGACGACAAAATAAAGAGCGTTGCCGGAGCAGACGGGGCTGATGTCGTTTTCTGCCAGATCTGCCGCTGCCGCCTGCAATTCTGCATTTGATGGATGTCCGGCGGCGGGATATTCAGATGCGACGCGTTCGAAACTTTCGCCCTGCAGCAGCCTTGACCTGATGATTCCGGCGGTAGCGGCGGCGCCGGCAGAGTTTTTGCTGACTGCGATCACTCCTATATCCGCCGGGGCGGGGGTACGGTAAAGGTGGATGTTGCGGTAGTAAAACGACCGGATATCATTTTCGCTGATTTCAAAAATTTCAGCCGGATAAATTTTACGCAGCAAAAAGTAGATGGCACATTTGCGTTGAAAATCCGGTTTATCTGCCAAAGCCAGCAGCACCGGACGGATATTTTCCTGACGGAGAGAGATGTATTTTTCCGCGGTTTCGCGGTTGACGGCAATGCCGTACTTTTGCAGTGCATCGGTGAAAATGAGTTTACCGCAGTATTCTGCCACCGCCGCCTGTTTTGCCGCCCGGTATCCCGCCGGATCTCTGTCGGGGTCTATCCCCTGCAATGCCGCCGGTAAGTTTGCAATATCGGATTCAAAAATATCTCTGTTGTCAAAAGTGGCAATGACTTCGTCGCCGCACAAT
>JAZONW010000112.1:0-19818 GCA_045654745.1 Victivallaceae bacterium
CGCCGATGGCGGGGTTGCAGCTCATCTGGGCGATGTGATCCATATTAAAGGTTATCAGCAAAACCTGCGCTCCGAGCCGCGCGGCGGCAAACGCCGCTTCGCATCCGGCATGACCGGCACCGACAACAATACAATCATAACTTTTCATAAACGAAATCCCGAAAATAACATATTCATCATTATAATATACCACCACAACGCCGTATAGGCAAGTAGTTATTATACAAAATCAGCATTTGAAAAATCTCAATATTGCGCTATATTATGATCGCAGGGTACGGCAAATTCATTTTTTTGAACAAGACCTGTCGCTTCAGGACCTTTTATGAAACCGGCGGCCCGGGGCTGTGCCTTGCTTTATTCTTCGGTAATTGATCCGGAAGAGCAGAAAATCTGCCTGCTGCGCCCCCTTTCGGGTAATGGTGGGACTTGGCAGTCCACCCCGGATCATATTTATTTACCCTTAATTTGATTTTTACCGCATCCAAAGAGAGCAGGGGGCGGCGCACAACCAGTGGAGTCGGACTCCAATACATCGTTTCCATCATCAGAATTTGTATTTTCTGTCATTCTGTGATATATTTTCTGCAAACCTTTCGAAGCAATACCCTGTTTCGCTGCTTCCGTCGGATTACTGGCGAGTAGACTATCAGCAATCAAGGTTTGATCGTTGCACCTTGTGTGTAACGATCTTTTTTATCCACACTCATCTTCAATACAGATCTCCAGCATTAAAAAATTCATCTGAACGCATTTGAATTTTTGTCTCGATATTTCAGCGCCACTTATTTTTGCAGAAAAATATGGTATATTATAACGTCGCATAATATACGTTATGTTAAGTTTTATATCATATAGAGCAGGGTGCATCAATAATATATTACGTTGATAATAAACGCGTTACAACTTACCCACAGGGTAATTGTAAATAACTTGGTAATTTATTTACTGCTATGTCAATATCTTTTGCCGATATCTGCCGCCGGTTGAAAAAAATTCAATGCGGTTCTATATTATAAGGATGACAACCATTTTATAAGGAAAAATCAAAGTGATCAATGCACATAAAGAAATAATGTCGTTTGAAGAAGCCGCCAGATTATCCGCCGTTTCCGACCGGAGCGTTCTTCTGGTGCGCCATTCGTTCCGTGAATCATTGGTAAACGGTAATCACGATCCCGGCCTGACCGCCGAAGGATATGAATACGCGGTCGAAAGCGGAAAATTTTTGAAAGATATGAAAAATGTCTGTTTCGGAGCATCGTCCCGAAAGCGGACGACCGAAACGGTGAAAGCATTGATCGCCGGAGCAAACTTCGCAGCTTCCGATATCGTCCCCTGCCCCCTGCTCCACGACACCGCGATGTTTTCTCCTCCGGAAAACCTGGGGATCGCCATCGAAAATGGCACGATCCCGAGCCTGCTCAAGTCGTATTATCAGACCGGAACCGCGACAGGAATGCGTGACATAAGAGAGTACGCTCCCGAGCTGCTGGCGTTTCTGACAGGCGACTTCCCCTGCCCTAACGTCATACTTTCAACACACGACATCGTTGCGGTTGCACTGTTGAGCTACTTCAAAGTGTGGAAATTCACTCCAGAAGACTGGTGCGGATACGTTCAGGGAGCGTTCCTTTATCTGCAGAACGGCATCTGGAACATCGCCTACTGCGTGCCGGATAAAACGAACCGCCCCGTCACTCAACTTTTTGTTTGACCCAAAGGATATAATATGAATAGAAAAATTTTCTCCTTGCTGGCTCTTGCTCTTTTGACCGCCCTGCCCTTTGCCTGCGGATGCGCTTCAAATAAAATCGAAGAACCGGTCAAAGTTCAGCCGCGCAAAAAAGTTGCCTTCTTTCTGGACAATGGCTGTGTCGGCAGAGCGGTTTTCTGCTGGGTCAAACTTTTGACCAACTCCCCTGAACTTGAAGTCGAATTTATCAATGGCAAAATGTTGAGGGAAAACAAGCTCGATAAATTTGACCTGCTCTTCTGTCCGGGTGGCGGCAGTGCCAGGCAGCTTGGTGCCATGCAGAAAAGCGGCCAAAAAATCGTGAAAGATTTTATCCGCAATGGAGGATCTTATCTGGGCATCTGTGCCGGATGTTTCAGCGCGCTCAACCGCCCCGACCGGCTGCAGCTGCTGCCATTTGACTGGATCCCGTACGCTTCCGGCAAAACCGCTGTTCTGGCGGTAAATGTTGATGCCGCAACAGCAAAAGAGTTGAATATCCCCAAAGATTGCTACTGGGCGCGCTACTCCGGCGGCCCCGTTATCCGTAAATCTGCCGCGCCGGATCGCGACACCGGTAAAATTCTGGGCGTTTACCAGAGCAGCAGCGGCGGTTACAACCGCGCACCGTACAACTTCGTCGGCACACCAGCCGCCGTCAGTGCAATGTATGGAAAAGGCAAGGTCGTCGGCGTAAGTTACCACCCGGAATCCAATGAAAACACTCACGAATTGGCGTTGGGCTATGTTTACGCGGCACTCGGCGTGAAACCGGCTCCGGTTTATGGCAAAAAAGTTGCCGATCCGATCCGCGCCGGATTTATGAGCAATTCAAAAGTTACTATCCGCAACGCGAAAGAGTTTATGGAGCTGGACAACTCTCCGGAAATTGATTTGAATCTTTTGTCCGGAACCCATTTAAACGACGGTGCCCTGCGCCATATCGACGTTTTCATCATCCCGGACGGCGAAAAGAGTGTCAATAAAAAACTTTTCAACACCCAATTCCGCAAAAAGCAGCTCAAAGAATTTCTCGATCGCGGCGGCAAAATCGTTGCCGGCGGCAATGGATCATTGTCACTTCCGAAACATCCCAACGTGATCCGCATTTCGGCAGAGAAGAGCTTGACTCTTGAGGTTTTAAAAATCTTCAAACGCCGTTAACACGTCTCCCCTCCCCCGGCAAAATAAAGTAATTTTTCAAAAATAAAGGCTTGACAAACCGAACAAAACGATTATATTATGAAACTGACTGACACTGGGGGTGTTCCGGATTCGACCGGCTCGGGTCAGGGGTTGATTGCATACCGAGGACGACCGTTGGCCTCGTTAATCATCGGTTAAACAAATAACTGCGAACGAAGAGTACGCACTGGCGGCTTAATCCTGCCACGTCGCTGTGCCTGACCGGGTGCTAAGGTATAAGCGGCGTCAATCAGCGCCCTGGCTGTTTTCATGATATCCGGGAAACAGCGAGATTCAAGGATATATAGTCTGAAGCATTGCCTGTCCGTTGGCGATTCCGAGGACGATAAGCAATAAAAACGGAATATGTATGTAGATATCTTCTTCACACTCAGTCGACACGCGGGTTCGACTCCCGCCACCTCCACCAAAAATTCAAGCCGCCAAAAGGGCGGCTTTTATTTTTGGTGGAACGAAGTCGCAAGACTTCTCTTCACGCGGCGACAGCCGCTCTTCACTCAAAACCGGAGGTTTTCTTCACATCTTCACCAAACTCCAGAAGTCCTGCTTGTGAAGACGCTTCATTGCATTCCGCTTGTGAAATGGAATTATTTTTGACAAATTAACAGTTGCTGAAAATTATCAAGACATAACTGAGGGGGTTGGGAAATAGAATACAAATAGATGCTGACGAAGGAATGATATACGTTTTTGGCAGCGGCAGTAAAACATAGCATTCATCAATGAAAACCTTTATCTTGATATGATTACGGTTGATTTACAAATCAAATAGTGAAACTGTTTTTTACAAGTCTTTCCCCGGGAAAAAATCAAGAAAATCTTTTTCCTGATTTGAAAAGACATTTTACGAGTGATATATTACGCCGTTATTTGTCAGAAACTACGGAGACTTATTGTAATGCAAGAAAAATTTTATTCAATCGCAGAAATTGCAGATAAACTTGATTTGAGTCAGAAAGCAGTACGGCGTTTGATTGCCGGTGGCGAACTTTCTGCGGTAAAAAACGGTTCAAGTTATTCCATTGCTCAAACTGCACTCAATAATTTTTTCGGGCATAGCGAAGATAGCTGTTTAGAATATGATCTTTTTGGCGAGCCGATTTTACCGGTTAAGAAGAAAAAAAACGTAAGTCAGAAGATGCGCAAAATTGCGGATAATGTGAACTGGGTTGATATAAGTAAATATTGGGAAAAACCAGGAAAATCCGCAATGACTTATGTGGATTTATTTTGCGGTGCAGGAGGATTGAGCAAGGGCTTGGAAATGGCAGGCTTGACTGGTATATGCGGGTTGGATTGGTTTGATGAAGCCGGATTGACTTATGCCAGAAACTTCAATCATCCATTCATTAATGGTGATATCAAATCCACAGAAATTAAACAGAAATTTTACGAAACAGTCAAAGAACGTTTAAACGGCAGAAAATTAAGCATCGTTGCCGGAGGATTTCCGTGCCAGGGATTCAGTATGGCTGGAAATCGTATTGTTGATGATCCGAGAAACTCCTTATATCTTGAGCTTATAGAAATTGTAAATAAGCTTCAGCCGGATTTTGTGCTGTGCGAGAATGTTAAAGGTCTGCGCAGTATGCTTGCGGGGGCTGTTGAACAGAAGATTATTGAAGATTTTAAGGCAATTGGTTACAACATTAACGTGACAACTCTCTGCGCTGCAGATTATTATACTCCACAAACAAGAGAGAGGGTAATATTTATCGGCAATCGTGTAAACAGAAAAAACTTTCACCCACAACCGATCCTTGCTGCAGACAAATACATTACGACCGGGGAGGCAATAGCTGATCTTATGAATCATCCGGAAGATGAGAATTTTAATCATCTTCCAACTCGTCATCGTCCGGATATGATTGAGCGTATGAAAAATCTTAAGGAGGGTGAGAGTTTGTACAAAGGTTATTCCGATGCATGGAAAAAATGTCCTTGGAATGCTCCCTCCTGTACAATAAAAGAGAATCATGGCGGAGTTAATATTCATCCGCGGCTGCCACGCGTGCTTACTGCAAGGGAAATGGCAAGATTGCAATCCTTTCCGGATGATTTTATATTTATGGGGAAAAAAAATAAACAACTGATACAAATTGGTAATGCTGTTCCACCATTTTTGGGTAAGGCGATCGGCTTGGCTATCCGTTGTTCAGCAGAGGAGTTGAATTAATATGTCAAAGAATAATCAATCTCAATCAGAATTGTTTCTTGAACTTGCTCAACCTGATGAAAATGGGGTAAGCCGTTGGGTGAATATCAGTGAGTTTTCAGGAAGATATGAAGGTCTAAAACTTGGAAATGGTTTAAGTTGGGGGCGTAAAAGCAGTACGTTGGCAAAAAAATACATTATTGAGGTCGATAAGACGCAGACGTCCGGCAACCGGGTCGACAGGATACGATTGAATGGATTAAATAAACAGAATATATTTTCACAGCGAATCAACCCACATATTGTTGCAGAAATAAGAAAACGCAAATGTGTTATGCTGGGAGTAAAAGGATTCAGTGAAAATACATTAATAGAAGTGGACCACAAGGACGGCAGAAAAAATGATATGCGTGTTTCCAATCCTTCAACCCAGTGTTTGGATGATTTTCAACCGTTATGTAAAGCTGCCAATGATGTAAAACGCCAAATCTGCAAAGAGTGCAAAAGAACCAATAGGCGTTGGAGTGCAAAAAACATTGCCGGTAATCCGTATGATTTTTATGAGGGAAATGAAATCTACACCGAAGAACTTGGCTGTGTAGGATGCTACCAGTATGATCCGGTTGAATATCGTAAACGGAGTATCCAAAAGGTGTGCCGCGCGGCATCAGACCATACTGTGGAATTTATTTTCAAGCAGCTGTATGAGGAAAAATAAGATAGCCAAAATTCAAAATGTCAGTTGATCATAATTGGGGGTTGAGGATTGGGAAGATGAAGAAGTTGAGGAATAATGTTTAATCGCATTTAACTCTAAAAAAACTCCGGCAAGGAAGTGTTTTCACAAGTCTTTACGGAGTATATTTTACTCAATTTCTGCTCCGTATTTTAATTTGCTAAAGGTAAGTTCTTGATTTTTTGGCTTTTTTTCTGATTTTTTTCACCTGCGACTTGATTTTTTATTTTTTTATGATATGTTAGTTATTGATAACTAACAAGACAGAGCTGGAGGTATTTTATGAAACGGACAAAACGGCAGGATGAAATTCTTGATATTGCTCTGAATCTGCTTGCGGACGGAGGAGTGAAAAATTTAACAATGAAGCGTATCGCTGAGTCGATCGGTGTTTCTGAACCGGCAGTCTACCGCCATTTCAAAAACAAAACGGAAATCGTAAAAGGCATCATTGAGAAATTTGATGATAATATTATATTGAAAAATGAAGGTATAGAGTTTGTCTGGAATTTTGTTGAACAGAGAATTTCCCAGGTCTCCGCAGCTCCGGTACTGGCAAAGGTGATTTTTGCTGAAGAATTATTTGCCGGAGAACGCGAGGTGGAAGAGATGCTTTTTTCTATGATGCATAAACACCGGGAGCTACTTTTTAAGCATCTTATCATCGCACAAAACAATGGAGATATTTGTCAAAATATTCCGGTAGATGCTCTATTCAGGATCATCATCGGTCCGGTAAGACTGCTGGTGAAACAGTGGGGCATAAGCAATTATGCTTTTGATATAAAAGTAAAAGGCAGAGAGCTGTTGGAGTCTCTGCAAACCATACTTAAAAAGTGAAAGGAGATAAAACAAATGAATAAAATGTTTTGTTTTCAATGTCAGGAAACCTGCGGCAACAAAGGCTGTACCTTGCAAGGTGTCTGCGGCAAAAAAGCTCAAACCTCCAATTTGATGGATGAACTTTTACAGCAGCTCAAAGTAATGGCTTGCACCGTTGAATCCAATCGCGAAAACGGTCTGCTGATGATTCAATCTCTTTTTATGACCATTACCAACGCCAACTTTGATGATGAGCGTCTGCGAGCCCAAATAGAGAAAGTGCGTAAAGTTTCAGGCGTTACCGATAAAAAAGTTTCCTGTGGTGTGCTTGCCTGTGAAAATGAAGATATCTGCTCTTTGCGTGAACTTTTGACCTATGGTGTCAAGGGTATCGCAGCGTATGCCGATCATGCGGCGGTATTGGGATTTGAAGATGATGAAATTTACCAGTTCATCTTTAAGGCGCTCAAAATGACCACTGAAGATGTTGCTGCAGATACGCTTATTTCCGCCATTCTGGAATGCGGCGGCATCGCCGTCAGGACGATGGCACTGCTGGATAAAGCTAATACCGCGACATACGGAAATCCGGAAATCAGCAAGGTAAAAATCGGTGTCGGAAGCCGTCCGGGCATCCTCATTTCCGGTCACGACTTGCGTGATTTGAAAGAGCTTTTGGAACAGAGCAAAGATGCAGGAATCGACATTTATACGCACTGCGAAATGCTCCCGGCGCACTATTATCCGGAATTGAAAAAATATCCGCACTTATACGGTAATTACGGCAACGCATGGTATTTGCAGAATAAAGAATTTGCATCCTTCAACGGTCCGATCCTGATGACCACCAACTGTATAACCCCGGTGCAGGAGAGTTATGTTAACCGGATTTTTACCACCGGAATGGCAGGCTATCCGGGAGTAAAGCATATTGCGGACAGAGTTGACGGCAAGGCGAAAGATTTTTCTGAAATCATTGAACTCGCAAAGAAATGTCCGCCGCCGGAACAATTGGAAACCGGCGAAATCACCGGCGGTTTTGCCCACGCTCAAGTATTGAGTCTTGCCGATAAAATCATTGAAGCGGTCAAATCGGGCGCCCTCAAACGCTTTATCGTTATGGCTGGCTGTGATGGCAGACAAACTGCCCGTCAGTATTTTACGGAAACTGCAAAACAGCTTCCGGCAGATACCGTTATTCTGACTGCCGGATGTGCAAAATACCGTTACAACAAATTGCAGTTGGGCGACATCGGTGGAATTCCGCGGGTGCTGGATGCAGGACAATGCAACGATTGTTACAGTCTGGCTGTGATTGCTTTAAAATTGAAAGAAGCCTTTGCACTTGATGATGTCAACGCTCTGCCGCTCTCATTTGATATAGCGTGGTATGAGCAGAAAGCTGTTGCTGTACTGCTGGCTCTGCTGCACCTCGGATTCAAAAATATCCGATTGGGGCCGACACTTCCGGCATTTCTTTCTCCGAATGTCGCCGCCATTCTAGTAGAAACTTTCGGTATAAAAGGAATCACCACGCCTGAAAAGGATATCGAAAATATGATGTCGGCAAAATAAAATGCAGGGCATCCCCTGTTGCCTTGCCGTGCACATACAGAAAACTCCGGTAAAGAAGTTTTTTCACAAACCCTTACCGGAGTTTCTGTTTTTACGCCAAGCAGAAAAGTTCCATCTGCTCCTTCCACGAATATGGTAATGTGGTGTTCAATTCAGTCGCGGTACTTGCAGAAATATTTCCGTGCAGTGCTTGAATTTTTACGCATATGCGCTACATTAAAAATAAATTTTAAGTTTGCTCAATAAAAACGTTTAAGAGGATTTAATATGGATCGGCGGGATTTTATCAAAAATGCTTTAACTATCGCGGCGTTGATGCCTTTTTCAAAACTTTGTACCGGTTGTTCATTGCTGTCTCCGGATTCAGAAAATATTTCAGCCGACTTGCTTTTCACCAACGTGGAACTTTATGACGGCACAGGGAAAGCTCCATTTATGGCGGATGTCGCTGTCAAAGATGATAAAATCGTTCAGGTCGCTCCCTCTGGGACGTTGAAGTGCGACGGAGCCGCAGTAATAGATGGCCGCGGCAGAGCATTGGTTCCCGGATTTATTGATGTACACACCCATTCCGACTCGGCGGTTTACCGTATTCCTAAAGCGGACTCAAAACTTATGCAGGGCGTGACGACTGATATTTCCGGCAACTGCGGAACCTCTCACTACCTTGCCGGAGTCAAAAATGCCAAAGATGCCCTGAAAAAGACTTACGGCAACTTCAAGGCGTATCTGGATACGATCGAAAAGGCAAGACCCGCAGTAAACGTTGCTCATCTTTGCGGACACAACTCTTTGCGCGTCCACGTTATGGGCTATGAAAACCGCCCCCCTACCCCCAAAGAGATGCGCCGAATGAAAGAGCTGCTGGCGGATGCTCTTGCCAACGGTGCCGCCGGATTTTCTTCCGGACTCTACTATCTTCCGGGGAAATACGCCGAAACCGATGAAGTCAAAGAGCTTGCCACTCTCCTCAAAGGAACCGGCAAGCCTTATGTCACTCACATTCGCAGCGAAAGCGATACCGTTGTTGAAGCCCTTGCCGAAGCCATTGAGATCGCCCGCGCAGGTGACAACAATCTGCAGGTCAGCCATATCAAAACCTGTTTTGACCGTAACTGGGGAAAACTGGACAAAATGTTCGAGATGATCGATGAGGCTCAAAAATCCGGTATGAATGTGATGGCTGACCGCTATCCTTTTTTTTACAGCAGCACCAATCTCGGCACTATCGTGCCCCCGCCTTTTGACAAAATCCCGCTCGCTAAACTTTGCGGCAGATTGAAGACCGATACCGCCTATCGAGCAGAATTGGTTGAAGCACTTCACGCCAGAGGCCGCAAGGATATGGACCGGGTGCTTCTGGTCAACTCTCCGATCAAGAAACACCGTCCGTACTACGCAAAAAACATGGTCGAAATCGGACAGATGATGGGCGGCATTTCACCGCAGGAAGCGGTCGTGCGGCTGCTTGCTTCCGGCAGAACTCCATCTGCCGCATTCGGAAGTATGAACGAGGATAACTTGAAACGTATTCTTGCCAAACCGTATGTTGTCTGCGGCAGTGACAGTTCCATTTTTGCCCGTAACAATAAAAATGGTCATCCCCGTGCGTTCGGTTCATTTCCGCTTTTCTTCCGTATGGCATCTGAAAGTTGTTCTTACGCTGAAGTCATCCGCAGAATGACGAGTCTGCCTGCGGAAAAATTCAACATCCGGGGCCGCGGCGTGATCGCACCCGGATATTTTGCGGATATGGTTCTGCTCGATTTGAAAGCATACAACAGCAAGGCAAATTTCGCGGCAGCCAACCGTGTTCCGACCGGGATCAAAGCGGTCTATGTCAATGGAAAACTTGCATACTCCCCCAACTCCAAAGCAAAAACCTACCGTGCCGGAAAGGTACTCCGTATCAAATGATGCAAGCTTGATTTACTTTCCGGAGTGATACATTCCGTTTTCCATAATTTACAAATTTTACAGTGCATAATGGAATAAAAAACGTATTCCGGCGGAGCTGCGCTTGTATTAACAGGAAACGGTGGTATATTATACCGGCGGTGTTCGGGATCGGAGTCTGTTTGAACAGCGCCGGAAAGATCTTTTTTGTGCTGCGGAGGATAATATGAAGGCACTTTTTCATAAATGGCTGCTGCTTTTTGTTGTACTGGCATACCGACATCGCCATCGCCGTATTGGAATACACCCCGACCGCGGAATAAAAGAAACGCTTTATGAAAGAGTACAATATCAGCAAACCTCAGGGCGAAACACTCTGAAGCATCTTATCAATGGCAGATGCAAGGATTTTTTCGGGATCATTGCCGAAAATATCCAATCCTTCGGCGCTGAAAAAAGCGATGTCTGATATTCCGAAAAACGTTGAAAACACACCTTTGATATAGTCAAAACCAAAATTGTTACTGCCGATAAACCCACCGGCGGTGGTGAAATATACCGCCTTTTTGATATTGGTCAATCCGCAGGGCATACCTTTTTCACTGTAGCAGAAGGTCAATTTGTTTACGCAGAGCTGTTCAATATACAGTTTGAGTGACGCCGGGAAACTCATATCCCAGTACGGAGCCGCGATAACCACTTCATCAGCCGCGGCAAAGGTGCGGGCAAGAGCAAATTCACTTCCGGAAAAATCGCCGCTTGCTATCGCTTTTTCCCGTGCCGCCAAACCACGTCCGGATAGCGGCGCCATTACAATATCTTCCAGCACAACTTCTGTCACTTGGCAATCATCCGTTTCAAGGCATTTATCCAGATACGCCTGTGCCAGTTTTCCGGTTCGGGATTCCGCCCCGCGTTTCACGCAGGCATTGACATAAAGAATTTTTTTCATTTCAAATCCATCCTTTTTCAGGAATTTTTTTCCCAGATCTTTTTGCCGACGGCGGCAACTTTGCGGCGCAATTCTTCCGGATAAAGGACTTCGATTTTTCCTGCTTCCCCCAGAACCCAGCGGATCACATCGTGTTCAAACGCGGGTCGCAAGGTGATGATAAGAGATCCGTCATCCTGCCGCTCGATTTTGAATTTCTTCACTTTCTGATGTTCGTACAGATAAAAAGCGATCGACTGGTCGCACCACAACCGGATGCCTTCGATCTTCGGATATTCAAACAATCCGTTGCGCTTGGTGTGTTCCAGCAGTTTCTTGTCGGTTTCAAAGATGTCGCCGCCAAATTCACAGCCGGCAATGCGCTGCATCGCGTAAACACGAACATCTCTGGTCTGACTTTCATACCCTTTGGCATACCACACCCCCTTATGAAAAGCGATGATATGCGGTTCAAATTTATGTTCAGCCGGTTCACTGTTTGGCTTATTGTAGACAATCTTCACGACCTGATGCTGGCGCCAGGCATCAAACATTTTTTTGAAAACCGCAGGCGCGACCGCCGCTTTTATGCCGCTTGCGCACAGGAGCGACTCGATCATCGCCTCATCGAAGAACTCGGAATTATTCTGGCTCAAGCTCTTTTCGACCGCACGATCGACCTCCCCTTTCACCGGTTCCGGCAAAATATCAGAGGCAAGCTTGGTCCCCAGAATCGTCATACTGATGATATCATCTCCCAGCACAGGGACTTCAAAATCCCACGGCCGGGTCAGATAATAACCCCGCTGTACGGCATCGTAGGCAATGGGCGCACGATACTCTTTTTCCAAAACTTCAATATCCCGCAAAATCGTCCGGGGAGTGCGGAAACAGTCGATATTTTCCTCCAGATCGATTTTCCGGAGCAATTTGGAAAAACTTTCCGCATTGGGATAATTGTTCTTTTTCATCTCTGCCACGAACTTAAGCAAACGCAGCGCCTGACGGCTTTGAACACTCATTCAGATCCCCCCTTTTGAAAATGGTATGACAAACTTGCTTTTGCACAAATATACTCCAACTCAAGCTGAAAATCAAATGCGGCAAGACAAAAATTTTTATTCAATATTTTTCAGTATGACATATTTTGTCATATCGTGCGCGATATTTTAAGATAAAAGCAAAAAGCAACCCCAAACCAAGAGGTACGATATGAAAAAAGATTACACTCACATCGGTATTGTCCTGGATGCATCCGGTTCAATGGCGTGCATCGAAAATGACATCAAAGGCAGTTTCAACTCCTTTCTGAACAAACAGCGCGAGGCGGAAGGAAAAACGGTGTTTGATCTCTTCCAATTCTCCGACAACGTGGAACATCTGGTCAAATCTGCCGATTTATCACTATTCAAAGATGATTTGATGGCAAAATACACCTGCTCCGGCTGTACCGCCTTGAATGATGCGGTCTGCATTGCCATAGACACTATGGGAAAAGAGTTCGCCGCTATGCCGGAAGATGAACGCCCCGAAAATGTTCTCTGCGTGATCATTACCGACGGCGAAGAAAACGCCAGCGAAAAATATCGCACGGAAGATGTCAAAAAACGCATCGAACATCAACAGAGTGTTTACAGCTGGGAGTTTCTCTTTCTCGCCGCCAATCAGGATGCATTCCACTCCGGAAGCTCCATCGGAATAGCGGCAGATTCCTGTCTGGACTTTCTTCAGACCCCTGCCGGTGTCGACCGTATGAGCATTTCGATGTGCGACCGGGCGGCAGCAGTCCGTTCCCGTCGCGGCAAAACAAACAAATAACACTTCTTTTTTGCGTGCAAGTTCCTTCCCGGATCTTTGCACGTTTTTTTTGACAAGTGAATACCGCATTTTTCCTGCATGACAAAAAATGCAGAAAGGAAAAAGCAAATGAATAATAAATTCAAGTCTTTATATGTTTGTATTCTAAAAGAGCTGTGGAGCGAATTGCAACGCGCTGAAGCGGTATATTTTGAAATGTTACAAACACTGCTGAAGTGCCTGAAGCAAGGTGCGCTTGAAAGCAGTCTTGCTGTTTATGAAAAATGTTTTCAGCAGAAACTATCCGTAATCATCTCCGATCTCGGAACTGTATATTCCGGCAGAATCGAACTTTTTCCCGTTCCTGAAAATTCTGAAATACTTCAGCGTATGGAGATATGGAACCGGCAGTTTGAAGAGCTGGAACGGATTCTGAAAAATATATTTGCTCAGAAAAATATTGAACCGCCTGAAAACAAAATAGAAAACAAATGGAAAAAACTGATAAAACAAATAGAAAAAAACTTCACAAATATTGAATATAATAATGCTGCTGACAAACAGAACTCCTGCTTTGTTAAACCCAATATTCTGGTCTGCGGGCAGAGTTCAGTTGGAAAAACTTCTCTGATCCGGGCAGTAACTCTTCACAGAACAGTTCCTGACGATGCGATCGGATACAACAAGGTCGCACAGAACAATTTTGCACTATATGAAACGCCGATCGCCGATTTCATTGAAATGCCTGAAATAAATTCAGACAATGCCGGAAGTGATATCCACCACATCTGGTACTGCATTGACGGTTCCGGAACGCAACTATCCTTATATGACACCGAACTTATCAAAAAGTTCAGTAATAAGCTGTTTCTGGTTGTAACCAAGTGTGATCTGATGAATAAAGAACAAAATGGAGCGGTGATGGATCACCTGTCTGGTTTGATCAGCCGCGACCGGATCATAATGGTATCCGCAGAAAGCAAAACCGGTTTGCCGCAGCTGATCTTCCGAACTGAAAATTCAGCAACCGGGGCGATGGCGGCGGAAGCGTTGGAAATATTCCGGGAACGCTGGAAAAATTATTACTCTGATATGCAGAAAAACTGGGCAGAGATCGCAAGCGATGAAGCAGACAACTGTATCTATTGGACGGAGAATCGGGAAACTCCGCCATCAACGGCCGATAATATATATATGATTTACAAACTTGCTGCGATTTACGGCTTCGCCATAGACAACACCGTCATTGACAGGCTGATGGAGGCCCCGTCCTGTATTGGCAAGGCGGCGAAAGCATACTTTGCATCCGGCACAGGTCGGAATATCTCTGAATAAAAAATTTTCCTTAAAAATGAATAAAAAAACTGACAATGCACCAAAAACGTGATATATTATATAATATCAACCAAGAGAAGAGGAGAAAAAGATGAAACAGATTATTTTCAGTGCCGTGATTTTACTCGTCGCCGCCGGATGCAGCTGCCGCCTGCCGGAAGATGAACTGAACTTGACCCGCAACCGTCTGGAACACTATATGCAATATGATGCTATGACCCAAAGCGAAATGACCATTTTGAGCGAATATATGCTCCAGCTGGCCAATATGGAAAAGCATCTCATAGAATACCGCATCTGGAACCAGGACGGTTACGGAAAAATTGAAAAAGCCTTTATGAACGACTGCGCAGAATGGGAAAAGCTTGCCGACAAAGAAGCGAAGAAACCCAGCCAATTCGAAGGCGGTTCTCTGGCGCCCTGCGACCACAATCTCCGGATGACCGGATTTGTCCAGGAACGCATTGATGAACTCAAAAACAAATGGCTGAACAAAAAGTAATAATTCCGCCTCAATCTTCCGGCTGTTTTTCACGAAAAGTTTGAAAAACAGCCGTTTTGTTGCTATATTATGCCGGATATCAAATACACACAGGAGTTTATCATGTCCGAAAAATATTATACTTCGTTTGCCCGGGATCAATGGAATCAGGAAGATTGGCTGATCGTCCGCAGTCCGCGCTGGCAGGAGATCAGCCATTGGCTCCAGAAAGATGACTGCATCGACAACTATGTCCCGGACGATCTCAAGCCGGAAGATATGCAAATGGGCCGCGACCGCACCGGCGAAAGCTATATAAGTATGCTTCTGAAACAGCCGATCACTGGAAGTTCCATAATTTCCACGACCTGCGCCTTTCACAGCCGCATGGCGCCTTTGATCGTACTCTCCAAAGAACTCGGTCCCGTCCACCATGAACACCTCGAAGTTGTGGTTTATGACCGCGGCGTAAATCTCTGGCACCACTTTTACAATGACGGTAAGCCGTCTTGGAAACTGCTCTCATTTATCGACCTCGATCTTGCGCTGGACGAAAAGCACACCCTGACTGCCGAAATGGTCTTCACCCACAAGGGCCGCTTTCTGATTATGGGCTGTGACGGCAAGCAGTTCGGCTGCCGCATCGCCGACGATTGGCCCGAAACCTACTACGCCGGATTCACCGGATGCGAAGGCAGAAACAGCTTTTACGATTTCAGCCTCAGGACCGGCAGAAGCGACTCTGAAGCGATGCTGGAGCGCCTTTCGGATTGATTTCCGCCCCCTGCCCTGCGACATTTTTCAGCAGACATGATTTCTCTTGAAGTTATGTCTGTTTTTTTATGCACTTGAAAAAACGCGAAATCATTTTATTTTGAAATAAAAGAGGAGCGTTAAAAAATGTTGTCTGACACGGTACTGAAAAAAACTTCGGCATTGCTGACTTCAATGCTGCTTATGGCGATCGCCTGGAGCTTTATGCATCTGCCGGGATCAAATTTCCAGATGGTGACATTCGCTATTTTATCGGCAACGGCGCTCTGCAATGTTTCCAGCTTCGATATCCGTTTGAAGCGCTGTTTTCAAATGGTCTGCGCCACTGCCGTTTTGCAATTTTCCATAAGCATCACGGCAAATTATCCATTGACAAGAGTGGCAGTAAGTTCAATTTTTTCATTTATCATTCTGCGTTTGATTACGGAGAAACGCTGTGCCGTCACCAGTTTGATCGCGGGATATCTGACATTGTTTGACTCCCCCGGATTGCTGACAGGAATAAACCGCAGTATGGATATACTCTGTTCAGGTTCGGCGGTTCTGCTGGTGACAACGCTCGGAAACCTTTCTGTTTCCGGCAATTCCATCCAGCAGCCCCAACCGTACACCCGGCAGGAAGCACTCCTGATATCAGTCGAAACAGCCATCGGCTTTATCATCGCGCTGGTAATAAAACACGAACAAACTTACTGGATCTTGCTGACCACATTGTTTATCCACCTTTCAACATCGCCTCAATCCCCCCTGCCCGCACTTGCAAAACGGCGGATCGCAGCAACTCCGCTTGGTATTTTGCTTGCAGGGCTCTATCTTGCCGGATTTGTCAACAATAATTACAGGATGATATACATTGTACCGCTGACCGGAACTCTGGGCTTTTTTCTGCTCTATTTGAAAAACGACTATTTTATGTTCACCTTTTTATTTATGTTCACCGTCACCTTGTTTTCCGATTGGATGCTGGGAAATTACCACCGTTTTCACTTTGCTGAACTTATGTTTACAAGGAGTTTGGCAACTGCCATCGGCGGAATACTCCTTTTGTCCGGAAAGTATTTTACCAAAGAAAATGCACGATTATGAATTTTATAAAAAAACACCTGCTCACCATTCTGCTGCTGACATTTATCGTTTCGTGCATAATTTACTGGTTGTACTGGCATTTGCAGCCGTTTACCGCCGATGCTTTTGTCTTTGCCGACACCCGCACGGTAACGCCGTGGGTGGAAGGCTACATCTCCCATATCTACGTTAAAAATAATCAGGTGGTCAAAAAAGTCGAACCTTTGTTTACGACCTATTCGCCCCCTTACGAACTTAAAATAAAGATATTGGAGCATAAAATATCTGTTGCCAAAGAGAAACTCTCTTCCTGCCGCGCCGCGATGCTCCAATCGGATGCGGAAATAAAACGTTTTGAAGCGGACATCGTCAACAGCCGCTATCTGCACACGCGGGCATTGGAGATGCTGAAAACCGCCGCCATCTCGGAAGATTATGCGGTACTTCAACAGCGCAATCTGCAAGTTTCTCTCGCACAAAAGACGGCGGCGCAGTACAAAGTAAAATCACTTGAACACGAATGCCGCGCGCTCGAAGCTGAAATCAAAAAACTTGAGGCAGGTTTGGCTCTTGCCCGTATCTGGCACGATCAAACCACAGTAACGGCATTGAGCGATGGCATCGTTACCAATATGATGATCACCCCGGGAGCTTTCTGCAAGCCGGGTGAAGTGCTTTTTGCCATTGTGGACACCGGTAACTGGTTCGTTCAGGCGAACTTCAAAGAGAGCGAACTTTCGGAGATCCGTCCCGGAGTAAAAGCAGTCATCCGCTTGCGCCAGCATCCTGGCAAAATCTATCACGGGATCGTGGAAACCGCCCGCTTCAGCGCCGAAAAACGAAAAACTTCTCCCCGCAGCGGAATGACCGAAGTGAAAAAAGAAAATGAATGGTTCCTGCTTCCCCAGCGCTTCCCAGTTCAAATCAGGATCACCGATCCCGATACGCTGCTTAATTTCGGTGCCAGCGCCTATGTGACACTTGATATTCCATCGCGCCCGTTCCGGCAATTTTTCTGGGAACTGTTTTTATGAGAAGAGCATATCCTGCACTCTTACTTTTGCTGTTGTGCGGCTGTGTCAAAGATGCTCCGCAATTAAACACTTTTAAAGATTACTCGCTGACGTTTGACCGCAAACAGAAAATATCTTTAAAACAACAAAAAACGCTCACGCTCGCCGAAGCCCGAAACATCGTTCTGGTAAACAATCCGACACTCCGTGCCGCCGTCAGCGCAATACGGCAGGCGCAATACAGCTATTACCGTTCGTTGAGTGCATGGTCACCGGAGATCACCGTCTATGGAGAAACTGCCAATACGTTATCGCGCGGCTATGATCTTCACAATCCGCCCGCGGGGATATTTCCGGAGGAGAACCGTTTTTCCACCATTGGCACCATCAGGGCGACCTGGCTGCTTTTTGACGGTCTGGCGCGCGAACTGAATACAATGGTATCCAAACTTGAGTACGAACAAAGCTCAGCCGTCGCCGCCGATGTGAAACGTCTGCTGCTGCGGGCGACGGTCTACGTCTGGTGCGATATTTTTCTGGCGGAAGAAGAGATAATTATTGCACAAGCAGATATGGATTTTCAAAATGCGGCGCTCACGCAGGCAGAGCAGCAATTCAAATCCGGTCATATATCCTATTCAATCGTGCTGAATTTCAAAATACTCTCCGCTAAAGCTCAAAGCAAAATCGCCATTTCGCAATACAATAAACAGACCGCCATCAACGCTCTTGCCGCACTGTTGGGCTGCAGCAGCAGCGAGTTTCCCTCTGACATCAAACTTCTGCCGCTCTCAAACATCGGAAAAACAGATTTTGAACAGCCGCTTGCGTATTATCTTGAACAGGCGATCCTCAACCGCCCCGATTTGAGAGCGGAAAAACTGCAATTTGAGAAAGCCATCCGCCAAAAGCAGGCGGTTTACGCTGAATTTATGCCGAAGATACACTTGTTTACCGAATTTTCTTTCGGGAATGGAATATCAAGCTATGACCACTACAAGGTCAATGGTTCTCACTACAATCACCCCGCTTTTGCCTACGGAGCAAGTGCCAGCTGGAATATCTTCCGCGGCCTGGCATCGTGGAATGAATTGCGCCGGAAAGAGGCGCTGGAAAAAATCGCGTTGTGGGGATTGAATAAAAAGTATCTTGATGTGACGATCGAAGTAAGCGATGCGCTGGACAATTGCCGCAACACCATTATTCAAATTGCCATATTCAAAAAGATGGCAGAGTGGGTGCTTGAACAGCGCAACATCATTTACAGCGAATATATCAACGGCCGCGAGACCATTGCCCGGGTAAACCAGGCGCAGAGCGCTCTGGTCGAAGCCCAAAGCAGTCTTGCGCTCTGGCAGATACTGTTGCACAAAGCGCAAGCCCAGTTGAAAGCCGCGCTGGGAACAGATTGACATCCTTCAGCGCGGCATATTTTATTTTACAGCGGAGAGATTTCCACTTTGGATATCTTACCGGTAAAACCGTATCGGTTCAATGCGTGTCCGATGCTGGTCTCCGCAGGATAAAGAGCATATCCTGCCCACGGGAAAGCTTTTCCCTTGACACCGTTGCACTCGATTTGTACGGTCTTCTGGTCGAAGCGGACGATGCAATCGGTCTTTACTCCGGCTTTGATCTTCGGTCCGGCAAAGGTTGCCGTCGGGCGGCCCTTGCGTCCCATACTGTAAAATCCGGCATACACCCTGCCTTTGAAGACAAAGAGTGAATACGCCTGATCGGAGTTGGTGATGAGCATCTGCCGTTTTTCAACATCGTCGGCGGTGAAACTCATGCGCAGTTCAAATCCGCAGTACGGATAGATCGTTGCCTGCGGCAGAGAAATATTGCTTATGCCATTGAACAGCCACGAAAAAGTGCCGTCATTTTCTTTGACCACTTCCGGGAAATTTTTCACATCAACCGGAGTCTTGTCCATCATATATTTTATGGCAAGATTGCCGTGGCCGTAAGATTCGGCAAAGTAGTAGTTATTGATGATCGATGAATTTCCGCCGAGCATACCGGAAATGACTTTACCGCCGGAGTTTTTCACGGCAGTACCGTGCACGGGAGAAATCTCCAGTTTCTGGCGGGTCAGCATCGCTTCATCGCATTTGACACTTATCGGATGCTTGTCAAAAAAGTCAAAACTTGAGAAGGTCGCCATCTTGCCGGACGGCTTGAAGACAGTCACCGGCAGACTGCGGAAGGTCTTGCGGTTCTGATCGACAACTTCAATAAAGTAGACCGACTGCGGCAATGCAGGATCGACCAGCAGGGTGAATTCAGCACTCTTT
>JAZONW010000113.1:0-26266 GCA_045654745.1 Victivallaceae bacterium
CCGCCGCAAAGGCAACGAACTGTGTGCCGCCGGCAATCTGGAATACCTCGCCGGACAGATACTCTGCGGTATGCAGTACGCCGGCAGAAGCGATTTCTTTGATCATTACTGGAAATTGACGACCGAAACCACACTGGATGAAATCAATCAATGTGCCGCATCGGTACTTGGCGATATGAAATTTGACTTTTGCAGTCAGCGGGTGACTCCGGTGCAATACAGTTGCGGAGTTTCTCAAAACGACAGCAAAAGTGTCAAAATAATTGATGATCCGGATGTAAAAATCGCACTGCTGCCGGTGAAAAAAAACGGTATGGCTTATGGTGAAATCATTTTCCCGGGCGGAGCTGTTTTTGAATCTGACGGTGAAAAGGGCGTGTCAAACCTGTTGGCTTCATTGCTGCTTTGCGGTGCCGCCGGTCAGGATGAAAAAGAATTTTTTGATAAACTTGATATGCTTTCGGCGGTGGTCAATATACATTCGCATCCGAATTCATTTTCGGTAGGATTCAACTCTCCGGTCGAAACTTTTGCTGAAACTGCCGCTATGGTGGGCAGGGGTTTTGCGGCTCCCGGATTTGATGATGAGCAATTGGCAAGAGAGAGGATCCGTTGTGTCGAATCCATCCGCCAAACTTATCAGTCACCGCAATCTCTGGCACTGGCACAGGCAAAAAATCTGCTGTACGGCAATCATCCTTATGCCGGATTGGATGAAAACTTTGATTTTTCCGGCATCACCAGAGAAAAATTGTTGGATTTCTGGGAAACGCTTATGGTCAGAAAGCAAATTTCCTGTGCGTTTGCCGGAGTGGAGGAAAATGATATTCCGGGCTTACGCCAGGCCCTTTTCGGCGGGATCAAGTGGACAGAAAAGTCAAAAGAAGTTTGCAGTGAACCGGTTTTTGCCGCCGGAAACATCCGGCGCAGTTTTGCTTTGCCCCGTGAGCAGTTGGCGGTCGTGCGGATTTTGCCGGGCCTCAAAAAGTGTTGCGGCGAAAACGGATTGCTGATAATGCCGCTTTTTGCCAGTGCCAATGGTCTTTTTTCGCGTTTGTTTGAAAAAGTGCGGGAAAAAAATGCACTGGCTTATTCTGTCGGTATGAGTTACAGCGGCGGTTTTTGCCACGGGAGCATATATTTTTGCGGACTGACAGCTCCGGGCAAAGGCGAAAAAGTGGAAAAACTCTTTACCGACGAGATCCGCCGCCTCGGTAAAAAAGGCATAACTGCGGCAGAATTTGATTTCGCAGTCAGGAGATGTGCATTTGAGTCCGAGTGTCAACAGGAAAATCCGCAGTCGATGACTGCCGCTGCGGCATTGGATCTGCACTATGATGAAACGCCGATGAGTCCGCAGGAAAAAGCGGCATATTTCCGCTCGCTTGAATACAGCAGAGTAAATGATTTTATCAAAAATCTCTTTTCCGGTCAAAAACCGGAAATAGTCGTCTACGCCGGAGCGGTTGACAAAAAGTGAATTCCGGAAAAAAATTGCTTTTTGACAAATATATCCGCCGCAATCCGGCAGTGCAGATAAAAAGCTTATCATCTTTCGGCGGCTGCGTGGTCATCCCCGCCTGGGATGAATTATCGCAACTTCCGGCAGTACTGAAAAGTATTTTTGAAGCGGAAAAAAGTTCCGGCGTTGCAGTATTGGTCGTCGTCAATCATCCTGTCGGCAAAGATGATGAATCCAGTTTGGAAACCTGTGATTTTTTGCAAAAGCATCCGGAATACAGCAAACGGCTCTTTTTTATCTATGCTCCTGAAATTTCCGGCGGAGTCGGTGAAGCCCGCAAAAAAGGTATGGATGCTTATATCCTTTCCCGCGGCAGTGATGCCGCAGAGCAGAGCATTATTTTTTCACTTGATGCCGATACGCTGGTGGATAAAAATTATTTTTGCCGGGTAACAGAGGCATTTGCCGCTGACACGGCTCTTTCTGCAGTTATGATCCCATACCTGCACCGCTGTGAAAACAGCGAAAATGAAACTGCGATCAGAGATTATGAATATTATCTCGCCCGCTATGTTTCCGGACTTGCCGCCGCAGGTTCTCCCTATGCAGTGCAGACTGTCGGTTCGGCTTTTGCCTGCCGGGCATCATCTTATATCCGTTGCGGCGGGATGAAAGTGAAAAAAGCCGGAGAAGATTTTTATTTTATCTGTGAATTGATCAAAACCGGTACTGTCGCCACACTTGAAACTCCGCCTCTGGTTTATCCATCCGGCAGGATTTCCGGCCGGACTCCATTCGGCACCGGAACTGCTGTGGCAAAACTTGCCGCCGGAGAAAGCCTCAACTGGATCAGCGATGAATCTTTTGTCCTGTTGGGCAAAGTACTGTCACTGACTGCCGGCGCGGAAAATCTCTCTGATGCAAAGAAATTCCTCGATGCCCTGCCGGTCGGGTGCAGAGAATTTTTTGAAGCGGAAAAGTTTCCGGAAATATGGCCAAAAGTGCTGCACAATACCCCCGGTGCCGCCGCCGCCCGCAAAAAGGCTTTTGACCGCTGGTTTGACGGATTGAAAACTTTACGCTTTCTTCACTTTGTCAACTCTATGCGGGGATCGCAAACCATATAGAGCAGATCCGCCAGCAATATGCCGATCAAAGTGAGCAGTCCGGAAAAGAAAAACAGAGCCATCTGCAAAGGATAATCCCGGCTGGAAAGTGCCAGCAGTGACAAATTACCCATACCCGGAATATTGAAAATATATTCAATGATAATGCTTCCGGCGATAAGCGAGGGCAGCAGTCCCCCGAAAAGAGTGATCAGGGTGATCAGCGAGTTACTGAATGCGTGTTCCCAGATAACTTTGTATTCCGGCACTCCTTTGGCTCTGGCTGTACGGATATAATTGGCATTGAGGACTTCCAGCATGCTGTTGCGGGTGTAGCGGCTCAATCCGGCAAGTCCGGCATAGGAAAGGCAGAAAACCGGCAGGATGTAATGCCGGGCGATTTCCCATTGCAATCGCCAGATGGAATATTTTCCGCTGTCCGGTACTTCAAGCCCCTGCAGGGGGAAGATATTCCAGATGCCGCCTTCGCAGAAAAGTGCCTGCAGCATCAGTCCCACCCACATTACCGGCATGGAATAAAGCACAAAGAGGGCAAAAGAACTTGCTTCATCGATTCTGCTGTTGGCATTTACTGCACCGTGTACTCCGAGGAAAATGGCAAAAATATAAGTCACGATGATGGCGGCGATATTGAGTTTCAGTGTCGCCGGGAGTCTTTCCCCGATGACTGCGAGTACCGGTCTGCCCGGATCGACCGTTGCAGATTTGCCGAAATCCCCCCAGGTGATGATCGCTTTGAGCCAGAGAGAAAATCCCGTTAAAACCGGGCGGTCAAGATGGAGTTCTTCGCGCAGAGCAAGATTGGAAGCAAGACCGGATTTGGTATCGACGGTACCGGCATTGCTGTCACTGCCGAAAAGGGAACTTCGGGTCGGATCGCCCGGAGCAGCGCGGAGCATCAGGTAACTTACCAGCAGGATAACCAGCAGGGTCAATGCAGCAAGGAGCAGGCGTTTAAGGATATACAAAAACATTTCATACCACCGACAATATCGCTCCGAACAGGGCTCCGGCAAATATCACTGCCATTACCGGCAGACGGGTCGTTGTCATCAAAACTATTGAAATGGCGGTAATGACACAGCCTTTCCACGAAATGCCGAAATTTTCCGGCAGGGAAAAGGAAAATAATTCCCGCCACGGGATATCCGCAGTAAAAACCGATACTTCAAGAAAGATGAATGAAGCATAAAATATCATCGCCAGTGCCGCCGGTCTCAAACCGGTAAGAATGCCCTGTACTGTGGCAGAGTCACGGTATTTATGCAAAAAAATCACCGCCAGACAGCCGAGTGTGAGCGAGGGCAGTATCAATCCCAGTGTCCCGGCGATCGCCCCCGGGATGCCGTCGGAAATAAATCCGATATAAGTTGCGGCATTGATCCCGATCGGCCCCGGAGTCAACTGCGAAACCGAGAGCAGATTGCCGAATTGCTCTGCTGTGATGAGAGTTTCCTGCCGGACGAAGCGGTTGACCAACAGCGGCACCAGCATATAGCCGCCGCCGAAACAAAGCAGTCCGAATCCGGTAAAAGTCAGGCAGAGTGCGATCAATGTCATGAGAGGCGGCTCCGTTTTTGGCGCAGGATATATACCGCAATGCCCAGCGGCATTGAACTCAGTATCACCCATGCCGGGTTGACTTTTGCCAACAGCAGGATCAGGAAAATCATACAGAAAACTGTTTCAAAAGCGGCAGAGGCAGTCTTTTTGGTCATCCGCACTGCTGTGGCGATGATAAGTGCCGTCATAGCGGCTCTTACTCCGGCAAAGACTCCCAGCCATACCGGATGAGTGGGGTTGAGCCCGGGGAAATACATAGCGATGGTGAGAATGATAAAAAACGACGGAGTTACTGCTCCTGCTACTGCGGCAACAGCTCCGGCGTATCCTGCGATTTTCATCCCGACATAACAGGCGCAATTGGCGGCGACGATACCGGGGACAGTCTGCGAGAGTGCTGTCATTTCCAGCAGTTCGTCGCGGGAAAGTATTTTGCGTTTGGTTACAAAGACTTCTTCGATCACCGGCAGCATGGCAAGTCCGCCGCCAAGCACAAATGCTGCGATGCGGGCAAAGGTGAAGTAAAGCAATAACAGTCTGCCGGTTTTGCTGTCGGAAAACTCTTTCATCCCGGTCTTGTTTCCTTTTTATGAATAATTACAACACCATAATATATACGCAAAGCACCGGGTTGACAACTCCGGAGAAAGAAAAATTTGTAAAACCCGGCAGATGAATATATATTAACCGCAGTGATGAAAATTTTTTTGCAAAGGTGTAAAATGTCGCTCGTACCGGAAAAAAGATGTCCTGTCAAAGAATTGATATGGAAATCTGCCCCATATGTGCCGGAATGGAAATGGGATGGCAGGTGCGATATGTTTTGTCCTCAACGCCCCTCTGATTTGTGAAAGTTTCTTTTTCCTTTTTTTGGCCCGCAACGGGTGAAAATTTTATAATTGAATATTTAAGGAAAAAGAAATATGGCTTATCAAATCTGAAGCAGATAACCGCATTGCCGCATTGCAGGCTTATCTGACCGGAAAAAAACTTGATCTGGCACTGGTTTATTACGATGAATTCAATATCGGCAACGGCTGGTATCTTACCGGCTGGTGTCCGCAATTTGAAAGCGGTGCTGTACTTGTGCCCGCCCGCGGTACTCCGATGTTGCTCGGCGGTCCGGAAAGCGAACCTTTTGCCCATCAGGACAGCGCAGTGAAAGAAACCCGCAACTTTCCGGTTTTTATGGTGCCGGATGAGGAATATCCCAACGCTGAAATCATTGATTTCCCCGGACTTTTTGCTGAACTCAACGCAACGCTCGGCAAAATCACCCGTATCGGAATTGTCGGCGGCGACCGTATGCCTTATGGGTGTTACACCGCGATCCTTGCCGGATTCAAAGGCGTTGAAATCGTTGATATCACCGGAGATTTTCTTAAATTCCGCCATCTTAAATCCGAATGGGAGCAGCAGCAGGTGGCGGAGGGCTTCAAACTGGCTGATTTTGCCCGGGATGCGATGATGGATGCCCTGAAACCCGGAGTATCGGAAATTTCTGTTGCCGCCGCCGGTGAATATGCCGCCCGCCGCCGCAGTGCCAGCGGATTCGGTTTTTCTGCTATTGTCGGTAGTGACAAACGTGCCAATGCAGTGGTTCCCACCGCTAGCAGCAGGATTTTGCAATCAGGCGAAATGGTGATGCTTGGGCTCGCTCCGAAATGGAATGGCTATGCCGGGGTTTTCGGAGATACCGTGCCGGTGTCAGGAGATTATACTCAACGGCAGAAAGATTGCGTAAATCATTTGCGTGAGGCTTTCCGTCTGACCAAAGCGATGCTCAAAGTCGGTGCCAGCGGGCGTGAAATCGATGCTCCGGCAAGAAAATATTTTGCCGACCACGGCCTGCTGCCCTATCTGGTCTGTCCTTTTGTGCATACGATCGGCTTGCAGGAAGCAGAAGCACCGTTTTTCGGACCCAACAGTGATGATGTCCTGCAAGCAGGTATGACGGTTTGCGTGGATGTGAGTTTTTTCGGTCACCCCGAATTCAACGGTGCCCGCATTGAAACCGGATATCTTATCACTGGATCAGGTGCGGTACCTTTCAGCACTGAAATGGATGCATTGCACTGTTCAGAACTTTAATTTGAGCAAGGCATTTTATTCGCACGGACAGGGCTTCTCTGTCCGTGTTTTTTTGTGATTTTATACTTGTTATTTCATCTTGCAGGTGGTATGTTATCTTTCTGTCATAGAGGAGTATTTCAATGGATAACAAAAAACAGGTGCAAATCAATCGCGGGACACTGCTGGATGTGCTTAAAATCGCACTGCCGCTGATTCTCGCCAGCGGTTGTCACGCGCTTAATATGTTTATTGACCGCCTGATGCTGACCAGATATTCCCAGGCTTCCGCCGCGGCCTCTTTTTCCGGAGGTTTGACCAACTTTACGGTCGCCTGTTTTTTTGTCGGTGTCATCGGTTACACCGGTACTTTTGTCGCCCAGTACGCCGGAGCGAAACAGTATAACCGCATCGGTATTACGGTGTGGCAGGGGTTTTTTCTGGCATTGGCAAGCGGACTTCTGGTCGCTACGGGGATATTGTGGGCGAAACCGTTTTTTTCGATTTTTTCCCACGCTCCGGAAGTATTGGAGCAGGAAATCTGCTATTTCCGGGTTTTGTCCGGAGGTGTCGTGGTATTTTTGAGCAGTTGTGCTTTTTCCTGTTTCTGGACAGGCAGAGGATACACTAAAATGGTTCTGGCGATATCCGCCACGGTGGTGCTTTGCAATGTCCCGCTGAACTACCTGCTTATTTACGGCAGAGGTGTTATTCCCGAAATGGGTATCGCCGGGGCGGGGCTGGGGACGATTTTTTCTGAATTTATCGGGCTGTGCATATATATTACATTTTTTCTTTCCAGACCGTACCGTTTGCGGTTTAATACAGCAAGGATAGTTTTCGACTGGGATCTGATAAAAAGAATGTTGTATTACGGTGTACCCAATGGAGTACAGTTGTTTCTGGATATGGTGGCATTCAACACCTTTTGCATTATGCTGGGGTATTACGGAGTGGCAGTTCACGAAGCCGCCGGGATCGCATTCGGCATCAACAATATCGCTTTTTGTCCGGTACTCGGCATCGGGCAGACGGCGGCGGTGCTGGTCGGTCAGGCCATCGGCGCCGGAGATGTCAAACTGGCACATAAATCAGTATTGAGTGCATTTATTTTGATAACGATTTATTCGCTGGGGATGATCGTGCTTTTCAGCGGCTTTCAGGATCTGGTGCTGGCTCCTTTTGTCCGTGCCGGAGATACGGCACAGCTTGAATCGCTGGAAATCGCTAAAAAAATGCTGCTTTTTATCTGTGCTTACTTGCTTTTTGACGGTGGAAATATTGTTTTGAGCAACGCTTTGCGTGGAGCAGGGGATACCAGATTTACGATGTGGGTATTCGGGATTTTCGGAGTGTTGTTTTTTGCTGTGCCCTGTGTTGTGATGTGTGTTTCAGGTTGTCCGTGGTGGGCGTTGTGGGTGGCGCTGGATGGTTACATATTGCTGCTTTCGGTGATATTTTACAGCCGCTACCGGCAGGGCAAATGGGAAAAAATGAAAGTAATTGAAGCGATCTGATATTTTATACAATGGAGAAACGATTATGGCAACAGCAAGCCAGATGAGAGCAGCGGCCAGAGAAGTTATGAAAAATGGTGCCGTGGTGATAAGTGCCGCAGATTTTTCTGCTCCGGGAATTCTGGAAAGAGTCCAACTCTATTTTTTTGACGGCAAAGATTCGGTTATGGATTTTGTCAGCAAAGAGGATCTTTTGGAAAACTGGCCCGACGAGGGGGTTTACATACTCAATCCAGATGGCGATGAGAATTCTGCTCTCCTGCCGGTCGGGGTGTGGTATGACGAAAGCGACGACCGCGAGTATATCCGGGTACCGCAGGAAGATGCTCCGTGCGATGAGTTGATTTCAACTGTTCCCAGTTGCCGGTTTATGGATGCAGTGGAACAGATTTGTGCAATGAAAGAGGTGTGAAATGGATTTTTATTGCAGTTTTGCCGAGGGGAAATGGAATGCCGGAGATTGGCAGTTCTGCCGCAGTCCGCGCTGGGAAGCCTGCAGTTCGTGGCGTCAGGAAAGCGACTGCATCGCCAATGAATTTGCCGCTGATCTTGATCCCTCTGAAACCCAGATGGGGCGTGAACGCACCGGAGAAACCTATTTGAGTATGCTGTGGCGTCAGCCGCTCTACGGTAGCTGCAGAGTCGAAACCACCTGCTCGTTTGAGGAAAGAATGGCGCCATTGATCGTTTTTTCCAAAGAACTTGTCAGTGTCCACCGGGAACATCTGGAAGTTGTATTGTACGATAAAGGTATAAATCTCTGGCATCACTTTTTCAATGACGGCAAACCGTCGTGGAAACTTATCGCTTTCGGTGATTACGATTTACCGCCTGATACCAGACATCACCTGGTGGCGGAGATTCGGGCTACCAGCCGCGGCAAATTTTTGTATATGGGTATCGACAAGCCGGATTTCGGCTGCCGTATCCCCGATGACTGGGATGAATACTTTACCGGATTTACTGCCTGCGAAGGGCACAACCGTTTTTATGATTTCGCAGTCAAAGAGGTCAAACCTCTGGAAATTATGAAAGAGCGTATTTCGGACTGAATTTAAAGTGTTGAAGCGTTTGATTTCAGCGGCGGCAGGCATAGTGCTTGTGGTATCCTCGTTATGGGGCGGGTGCGTTAAGTATCAGGAAAGCACCTCCCGGCGGGAAGCCGCTGTATTGTCGGAACTGGAAAAACTGCCGGATCACGATTATATCGCAGACATCAGAAATCTGATGGCGGCAAAGCGGTACGGCGAAGCAAAAATCCTGTGTGAAGATGTGATTTCCGGCAATTTCGGCGACATCGCAGAGGCGGAAATTCTCCAAAAAGAGTGCGAAAAACACCTTTCCGGTATCAGCAGCCGGATCAGCAAGGCCGCCAAAGGCTTCATCATCGGCAATCCTGACAGTTCCATTGAGGAAATCGGCGGAACTATCGCTTCTGATATGCTGATGTACGGGGATGTCCGCGATCTTATCCGCCAGGGATGGTTTAAAATTTCCGGCAAAGAAACTGACGGAGTTATTGTTGCTCTCGCCGGGATCGGTCTGGTTACGGAATTGGCAGATGCAGTGGACTGGCTCCCTGCGGTACTTAAAGCATTCCGTAAGGGCGGAGTGATGACTGCCGAATTGGCCGATCTGATCACCGGTGCTTCGGTTAAAATGCTGAAACAACTGCGTGTGGATGATGCCGCCGCCAGACTTTTCACCGGACTCGGTGATCTGGTGGATCACGGCGGATTTATCCGCAGTAAGAAAATATTTGCTTCGCTGAAAAATTGCGACGATGTGACTGCCGCCGCAAAATATATGAAAAAATCCCCGGCTGTGACGCATCTGGTTTCCCGTCATTTCCCATCTGATGCGGTGCAGATCATCTCCGAAACAGAAAAACTCCCCGGAGCTGCGGTACTGCTCAACAAGGCGGTGAGAAAAGGAGCTGCCGGTATCAGGATCGTTGCCCGGGCAGGCAAAGTATGGCACAAAGGTCTGGCAGACAGTATGGTGCGTGCTTTGATCAGGGCAAGCGGCAACTGGTTTTATGCCGCCGCTCTGGTTATGTTGGTATCGGGGGCAGGGCTTATTGTTTATGCCGTAAAGCCGGTCGGAAAGCTGCTGTTGACAGCAAAACAAAAAGCGAGCAGTACATAACTGTTTCCACGCCTTCTTCCATGATCAGACCGCAGTGACCATCGCTGATTTGCGCTCCGGCGACAGTGATGGCAAAAAGCAGGGTGTCCCATACCGGTATTTTTACAGTAAGGATCAAATCGGTCAGTTCCCGGTAAACTTTGCCGGCAAAAAAGTAAACTGCTACCGCAATTCCGTAAACCGCCATGACCGGGTCAACATACGGCGCATACCATATTTCTTTCCAGTTGAGAAAGGCGTTGGGTCGGGTCGGATGCGGGAAAAAGAGCGTTTTACCGAAATTGGTTTCACGCAGTATCATAATAAAAAATATCATAGCGGCAAAGATGAAAAACCGGCGTTTTTC
Organism: Victivallaceae bacterium; assembly: GCA_045654745.1. GTDB lineage: Bacteria > Verrucomicrobiota > Lentisphaeria > Victivallales > Victivallaceae > UBA1784. The sequence continues at coordinate 10,234 of JAZONW010000113.1, forward strand.
TTTGACGAAAACCCAAATGAAACAGCAGTTGAAAAGGATGAAAAGTTGAAGGTTTTCAAAAAGACGGTTCTCCCATCCGCACCATTCCGGCAGATAAAGTACCGCAGGATAAAGCAGTATCAAAAGAATGATGATCGGGATAACCGTTGTGTGCAGACGCAAATCAAAGGCGTGTTTCCAGAAATCACAGCAGAATACTGCTTGCAGTTTTTTCAGATTTTCTTTTAAATCACAAAACATATCAATCCCCCTCACGCAAAATGAAAATTATTTTTTTCTCCGCACAGTACCGGCGTTGCCGTGTGCCGCGAGCATTTCCATCTGACCGAAACTCTCGATCACCGGTATCTCTTTTTGCAGTGCCGCACTGCTGTATTTCACGATGCTGCTGCGGCGCATAAAAGAGACAGTTTCCAGTCCGTTAAAAGCCTTTGCGCTGCCGGCAGTGGGCAGTACGTGCGAAGGACCGGCGCAGAAGTCACCGGCACTTTCCGGAGTCCAGTCGCCGAGAAACATTGCTCCGGCGGCGGATATTTTTTTAGCGAATCTTTCCGGATCGGCGGTTTGGATTTCCAGATGTTCCGGAGCATAACTTCCGGCGAGTTCACAAGCCGCGTCAAGGTCTTGGGTCTGGATGAGAAACATCCCGTTTTTCATTACTTTTTCCACAGTTTCCAGTCGGGGCAGAGCAAGTTTCTGTTTTTCGACTTCGGCTTCAACGGCCTGCAGAAGTTCGGCGGAATCGCTGACCAGTACGGCCTGTTCCAGTCCACTGCCGTGTTCCGCCTGGCTGAGCAGATCGGCGGCGACAAATTCCGGATTGGCACGATGATCGGCAACAATGAGGATTTCCGACGGTCCGGCGACAAGGTCGATGGCGACTTCGCCGTAGAGCAGTTTTTTTGCCGCGGTGACATAGGCATTGCCGGGGCCGACGATCTTATCCACTTTGCGGATGGTTTCGGTACCTGTCGCCAGTGCGGCGATGGCATAAACACCGCCGAGACGGTAGATTTCTTTTACACCGGCACATTTCATAGCGTAAACGGTTTCCGGAGGAATGTTTCCGGGAGGAGTCACTGCTACGATCTCTTTGACACCGGCGGCTTTGGCGATCCCTGCGGTGTGCAATACGGTCGAAACCAGCGGTGCAGTCCCGCCGGGGATATATACGCCGACCCGGTCAAGCGGAGTGTATTTTTCACCCAGTTTCACGCCCGGCCGCGGACTGTACATCCAGTTGAGCGGTTTGGTGGCGAGGGCGAAATCAGTGATATGCTCCAATGCCTGCCGGATAGCTTTTTTGTTGGCGGCGGAACACTTTTTTACTGCGGCACGGATTTCAGCATCGCTGATTTTGAAGTCTGCCGGATCAAGTTTCACGTGATCAAATTTCTCGGCATAAGCGGCAACTGCACGGTCGCCGCCGGCTCTGACATCTGCGATGATTTGTTTGGCGGCTTCCTCCACCTGCGGCGGATAAGCGGGCCGGTTATAGAGCAGAGAGAGCTGTTTTTCAAAATCAGGAGAGCCGTAATGTAATTTGATCATAGGTATGAGATCCTCGATTAAGTATTATGGGAGATCAAACATTTCGTTGTCGATCAGCCGGGTCGTACCGTACCACGCCGCCGCCGCCAGCAGGACCCGGCGGGTCGAAGCGGTGGGGGCTTCAAGCATTTCTGTATCCAGCACAGAAACATAATCCACTTTGCCGCCGGATGCAGTTATCGTTTTGATCGCTTCATCAACGGCGGGATCTATATCGTTTCCGCAGGCAATGCGCTGTTTGGCTTTGACCAGACTGTTGTGGATGGCAAGTGCCCGCAGTCTTTCGTCGCAGGAAAGGTAGCGGTTGCGGGAACTCAATGCCAGACCATCCACATCGCGGATGAGTTTCCCCGCAATGATTTCCACCGGGAAATCAAGGTCTCTGACCATCTTTTTGATCACCAGCAGCTGTTGGGCATCTTTTTCGCCGAAAACAGCAAAATCAGGCTGTGCCAGCAGAAAAAGTTTCGCCACGACTGTCGTCACCCCGCGGAAAAATATGGGGCGGCTTTTGCCGCACAGCGGGCGCGACAGCATTGTCTCCTCGACAAAAACCGAGGCGTCCGGCTGGTACATTTCCTCTTTGGTCGGAGCAAAAAGCACATCCACATTGTGTTCGGCACACATCGCGGCATCCCGGTCAAAATCCCTCGGATAACTGTCAAAATCCTCGTTGGGGGCAAACTGGGTCGGATTGACAAAGAGAGAGACGATGAGGATATCGGCTTTTTCTCTGGCAATATCGATCAGCGACATATGACCATCGTGCAGGAAACCCATAGTGGGGACCAGTGCGATGGTCTTGCCGTTGCGTTTGTTGTTCAGAGCGAACTTCTGCAGTTCGCTCCGGGTTTTGATGATAATCATTTTCAGACTTCCACCATCCAGTTGTGAGTATCTTCCACTTCACCGTATTGGATGCCGGTCAGGCGGTCGTAAAGTTTTTTCAGGGACGGACCGATCTCTGTCCATTTGTAGTCAATAATTTTGTCGCCAAAGAAAATTCTGCCGACCGGAGTCAGCACCACCGCAGTACCGCAGGCGGCGACTTCGGTGAAACTTTCCAGTTCGTCAGCCCGCACCGGACGGCGTTCAACCTGCATACCCAGGTCTTCGGCGACGGTCATCAGGGATTTGTTGGTGACTGACGGCAGAATGGATTTGGACTGGGAAGTGACATATTTGCCGTCTTTGGTGATGGCAAGGAAATTACTGGTGCTGAATTCATCCACGTAAGTATGGCTTGCCGGATCGAGGAAAAGGGCGACCGGGCAGTGGTGGACTTCTTTGCAGATTTTGCTGGAAAGCAGACTGGCGGCATAGTTTCCGGCGGCTTTGATGTGACCGGTACCCTGCGGCGCCGCACGGTCAAAATCCATTGAAATCATCGCATCGACCGGTTTGATGCCGCCTTTGTAATAGGGACCTACCGGCATGACCATAATAACCAGTTCATATTCGTTACTGGGGTTGACGCCGATTTGCGGCTGGGTGCCGAAAAGCACCGGGCGGATATAGAGCGAACCGCCGGTACCGTAAGGCGGCACATAGTCGATGTTGTCACGCACGACGGTGCGGACGGCTTCCACAAATTTTTCTTCCGGAAATTCAGCCATGACCAGCTGGCGGGCGGATGAGTTGAGTCTGCGGGCGTTTTCCTGCGGACGGAAAATCCGGACTTTACCGTCTTTGCAGGCAAAGGCTTTCAAGCCCTCAAACGCTGCCTGTCCGTAGTGAAGTACATTGGCGGCAACAGATATGGAAATGTTGTAGTCGCCGGTCAGTTCGCCGTCACTCCATTTGCCGTCGGCGTAATGGAAGCGGATGTTGCTACGAGTCGGAGTAAATTGAAATCCGAGTTTGTCCCATTCGATATTCATTTTTCTTACCTCTGTTTTTATGCAGGTTGTGATATAGTTTGTCAGTTCTTGAATATACCACAAAAACGGCACAATATCAAGACATACTTTGTATCCTGCGGACGGTAAAACAAAAAATAATAAAAATTTTTTGCAAAAGAGGGCCGTTTTGATTTGGAAAATATCATTATCAGGGCTATTTTATAGTGAGTGTTGAGAGACATTTGTTGTCATAAATATAATTTTTCAACTATCATAACTAAAAAGCAGGGAGAAAACAAGATGAAAAAGAACTTTTTCCGTTTCGCCGTCATTGCCGCAGTTGCAATGCTTGGAGTTGCAGGTTGCAAAGGCGATAAAATTGATGAGGATCTTTCTCAGGTCGGTTCCGCGTATAATGACCCCAGCGGCAGATTCGTTGATACCGGTATCGCCGGCAACGGCGGCGTCGGCGAATGGGGTACCACCAATCCGAATTTCGGCAGCGATGCTTCCGGCAATGGCTGGCGCGAAGCTGATCCCAGCGGCAACCGTCTCGGTATGCCGGTGATTTACTTTGCCTACGATTCCGATCTGCTCGTGCCGTCTGAAACTGCCAACCTTGATGCAATCGCCGCATATATGGCAAAAAATCCCCGTCTGGCTCTGGTTATCGAAGGCCACTGCGACCAGCGCGGTACCGATGAATACAACCTGGCGTTGAGTGAACGCCGTGCCAATGCCATCCGGGCTTATCTTGCCGGCAAAGGTGTTGCCGACAGCCGTATGAATACCAAAGCGTTCGGCAAAAGCAATCCGGCTGTTGACGGCAGCGGTGAATCCATCTGGCGTCAGAACCGCCGTGGTGTTCCCGTCCCGATGATCATGCCGTAAAAACGTTTTTTTTCAAGTTTTTTTCAGCGGAGCCGGGAAACGGGAGTACCTTTCCCCCGGCTCCGTTTTACGCTTTACAAGCAGGTTTTATTATGAGCAAAATCAAAACAAAACATGTTTTTACTTCGGAGTCAGTTTCCGAGGGACATCCTGACAAGGTGTGTGACCAGATTTCTGATGCAGTGCTGGATGCCTGCCTTGCTGTTGATCCGGAAAGCCGCGTCGCCTGTGAAACGCTGGCGACGACAGATTTTGTGGTTATTTCCGGTGAAATCACCACCAATGCGGTGATCGATTGTGAAAAAATCGCAAGAGAGGTGATCCGTGGTATCGGTTACAATACTCCTGATTGCGGTTTTTCTGCCGACACAGCCGAAGTAGTGGTCAAGATCCATCAGCAGTCTATGGATATTTCCCAGGGAGTCAGTGCCGGTTGCGGCAAGTTTCTGGAGCAGGGCGCCGGAGATCAGGGGATGATGTTCGGCTACGCCAGTGATGAAACTCCTGAATTGATGCCCGCCCCACTGCTGTACTCACACCGGATCATGGCTGAGTTTGCCCGTTTGCGTAAACTTTTTCCTGAAAAATATCGTTATTTGCGTCCTGATGCCAAATGTCAGATTTCGATTGTTTACGATGGCGGCATCCCGGTAAAAATCGATACCGTCGTGCTTTCTCATCAGCACAGCAGTGATATGCCGGACGGTTTCCTCGAAGACCTTACCCGCAAAGTCGTTGCTGAAATCATTCCGCCGGAATTGCTTGACGACAGCGTCCGTTATTTTATCAACCCCACCGGAAAATTTGAGATCGGCGGCCCGCATGGTGATACCGGATTGACCGGCCGCAAAATCATTGTTGATACTTACGGCGGTGTCGGTTCGCATGGCGGCGGTGCTTTTTCCGGCAAAGACCCCTCAAAAGTGGATCGTTCTGCGGCGTATTACTGCCGCTATATCGCCAAAAACATCGTCGCGGCAAAACTGGCTAAAAAGTGCGAAGTCCAGGTCGCTTACGCTATTGGTGTCGCAGAACCTATGAGTGTCAATGTCGATACTTACAATACCGGTATCGTTTCCGATGCCGTATTGGAAAAAATCGTCCGCAAGGTGTTTGATATGCGTCCGGCACAGTTGATAGAGTGTCTCGGGTTGAAAAAACCTGCGGGATGGAAGTATCAGGATACCGCGGCTTACGGTCACTTCGGCAGGGACATTTTCCCGTGGGAAAAATGCGACCGGGTGGCAGAATTGACTGCCGCTGTTGCCGAATTTAAATAAAATACCGGTCAGGTATGGGTGCGTTTCTCGCCGGATTCGGATCGCCGCTGGTGGACTACTCTGTCTGTGTGACAGATGATTTTCTGACCCGTAACGGGATATCCGGTAAAGGCGGAACGCAAAATATTTCTGTTGCAGACAGAGAGAAATTACTTGCCGGTTGTGTTTTTCCGGTAGTTTTTTCTCCCGGTGGAGCCGCGGCAAACACCGCGATGGCGGCGGCAAAGGCGGGAGTACCTGCGGCGTTTGCAGGTTTTACCGGAGATGATGAGCCGGGGCGTTTCTGGATCGCCGGTATGAAAGAAGCCGGAGTTGATACAGCAAATGTGTTTGCCGACAAAACGAAACCGACCGGTTTCTGTCTGGCGATGATAACTCCCGATGCCGAGAGGACGATGCGGTCTGATCTGGGGGCATCGGTCGCTTTTACTGCGGAAACTGCCGCGAAGTTTGATTTCAGCGGAGTAAAGTGGCTGCTGGCAGAGGGATATTTTATCAATCATCCGGCATTGCCGCAGGTGATAAAGGCAGCGAAAAAAGCCGGGTGCAGAGTCGCACTTGATTTGTGCAGTTTTGAACTTGCCGGGAGTTACAGCCGGAAGTTTATGGAACTGATTTCCGGCAATGTGGATATGCTTTTTGCCAACCGGGATGAGGCAGTTGCTCTGACCGGCAGAAACTCTCCGGCAGAGGCGGTGCAGAGTTTGATGTCAAGTGTTTCTGTTGCGGTTGTGAAATGCGGCGCTGACGGTTCGATGATCGGTACGCAGGGTGAAATCCATAATATACCGGCAGAAAAAACTCTTGCAGTCGATACCACTGCCGCCGGAGATTATTATGCCGCCGGATTTTTCTGGGGGCTGTATCATCATTTGCCGCCTGCGCAATGCGGCAGGGCTGGAGCCGTGATGGCGGCGGAGATCGTCGGACATCAGGGGACACAGCTTGACAGAGCAATATGGGAAAAATTAAATGCCAGATTGGAGCAGTTGAAATGCAATACAAAGTAAAAGATATCGATCTTGCGGATTTCGGTCGCAAGGAAATCACCATCGCCGAGTATGAAATGCCCGGACTGGTCGCCACAAGAGAAAAATACGGCAAATCCCAGCCGCTTGCCGGAGTCAAAATTTCCGGCAGTCTGCATATGACGATCCAGACCGCTGTACTTATCGAAAGTCTCAAAGCACTGGGGGCGGATATCCGCTGGGCAAGCTGCAATATTTTTTCGACCCAGGATCACGCCGCCGCCGCTATCGCCGCCGCCGGGATCCCGGTTTTCGCCTGGAAAGGTGAAACGCTGGAAGAATACTGGGAGTGTACTTATCAGGCTTTGACTTGGCCGGATGGTTCAGGCCCGGATCAGATCGTGGATGACGGCGGAGATGCCACATTGCTGATACACCGCGGTGTCGCCGCCGAAAACGATGCTTCCATACTCGATGAAGGGAACGATGTCGAAGAAATGCGTATCATCAATGCTTTGCTGCGTCGGGAACTCGCCCGCGATCCGCAGCACTGGCATAAAATCGCCGCCGGAGTCAAAGGTGTTTCCGAAGAAACCACCACCGGAGTTCACCGGCTGGAAAGAATGGCAAGAGAAAACCGTCTGCTTTTTCCGGCGGTCAATGTCAATGATGCTGTGACTAAAAGTAAATTTGACAATATTTACGGTTGCCGCCACAGTTTGACCGATGGTATCAAACGGGCGCTTGATGTGATGATTTCGGGCAAGACGGTGATGATTTGCGGCTATGGCGATGTGGGCAAGGGCTGTGCCGAAGCAATGCGCAACGAAAGAGCCAGAGTCCTGGTCAGTGAGGTCGATCCCATTTGTGCTTTGCAGGCTTGCATGGCTGGATTTCAGGTTTGTACCGTTGAGGATGCTTTACCGCAGGCGGATATCTATGTCACCTGTACCGGAAACTGTCATATCATTACTCTCGAACATATGAAAAAGATGAAAAATCAGGCCGTAGTGTGCAATATCGGCCATTTTGACAATGAAATAGATGTCAGTGATCTGGAAAGCTTCACCGGGGCTGCCAAAACAGTTATCAAGGGCAGTGAATGTCCGGTGAGCCGTTTTACTTTTGATGATGGGCACAGTATATATCTTCTGGCAGAGGGCAGGTTGATAAATCTCGGATGTGCCACCGGTCATCCCTCTTTTGTTATGTCCAACAGCTTCACCAATCAGGTGCTTGCCCAGATCGATATCGCCGCCAAACCGGATCGTCAGCCCGGAGTTTATCTCATTGACAAAAAGCTTGATGAGGAAGTCGCCCGGCTGCATTTGACCAAACTGGGGGCAAAACTAACTGTTTTGAGTGAAGAACAGGCAGATTATATCGGCGTGCCTGTGGCAGGTCCTTTTAAAAGTGACACTTATCGCTATTGAAAAAATATTGCCGGTGTGCTATTTTAACTGATGTAAGCAGATATTCAAAATAATTTTTCAGGAGAATTTCTTATGGAACACCTCAATGTGCCGCCGAAAAATCATGTGAAAGTTCTGGGTGGACAGGGCTGGGTCGGTCTGATCGACCACCTCGGCAGTGAAAGCACCATCGTCAATGCCGCCAGAGTTTCTTTCGGAAAACTCAAAACCGAAATGGATGAACGCGATGTCAAACTGCTCGAATACCTCATTGACAACCGCCACACCAGCCCGCTGGAACATCTGGTTTTTACTTTCAGCGTTCACTGTCCGCTTTTTATCCGCGGTCAGTGGCATCGTCACCGGACTTGGAGTTACAATGAAATTTCCCGCCGTTACACCGAAATCGATATGGAATTTTACACTCCTCCGGCTCTCCGCCGCCAGTCGGAAAACAACCGTCAGGCATCTTTCGCTGATCCGGATTTCCAGGATGAAGCCCTGCGCAAAATGATCGACGACCACAACGCCAAATCTCTTGCTCTTTATGAAGATTTGCTTGCCAAAGGTGTCTGCCGTGAACAGGCCCGCGGAGTCCTGCCGCAGAATATGATGGTCACATTTTGGGGAACTGTGGATCTTTCCAATTTGCTGCACTTCCTTGAACTGCGTGACAGTGAGCATGCCCAGTCCGAAATCCGTGAATATGCCCAGGCAATCAAAAAACTTATCAAGCCGTATATCCCCAATGTGGCTGAATATTTCCGCCGGAAAGGGCAGGAGTGGTAAGTTTTTACCGGTATCGTTATGCCTGAACTGCCGGAAGCTGAATCCATACGCCGGGCACTTGACCGGGCGTTGAAAGGGAGGAAAATCACCGCAGTCGAGGTTTTTTCACCGGCGATGCGGACATCTCTGCTGCCGTTGAAAACCGCCGGTTTGCCCGGGTGTACTGTCACCGGAGTACGCCGTCGCGGGCGTTATCTGGTGGCTGATCTGGATGATTCTCGTGCTTTACTGATGCACTTCGGTATGTCCGGAGTGGTGAGGGTCGAACCGCTGTCTGTGCCGCGGCGCAAGCACGAACACCTTTTCCTGCATTTGGATAATGGCAGGGCTTTTCGCTTTGAGTGTACAAGGCGATTCAGTTTGTTTGAGGTGTGTTCTCTGCCGGGCAGCGGGCTGTGGCCGGAAAAACTGGATTCTCTTGGCGTAGAACCGTTGTCGGAGGATTTCTCTGCGGAGTATCTCTTTAAGGTTTCGCGCAACCGCCGGACACCGGTCAAGACTTTTATTATGGACAACGCTGTGGTTACCGGTATCGGTAATATTTATGCCGCAGAAATACTTTTTGCTTCCGGCATCGATCCCCGACGGGAAGCTCTTTCACTTTCGCTGGCAGAATGTCAGCGCATTACCGGAAACGCGGTGGAAATCTTGCAGGAAGCCATTGCCTGCGGCGGTACGACAGTATCAGATTTTCTCAATGTCGATGGTACGGAAGGCAAATTCGTGCAGAAACTTGCGGTGTATAGCAAAGCTGGTCAGCCCTGCCGGATTTGCGGCAATCCGCTTGTTTCCTGCCGTCAGGGCGGACGGACTTCATTCTTTTGCAGGAAATGTCAGAAATAAAATGTTCCGGGAAATGAAAATGATAAAGAAAATTGTTTTTGCTTTTATGCTTACGGCACTTGCCGGCTGTACCGTGACCAAATCTCCTCAAGCCGAAGTGAAGTTTACTGAGCACACCGCTGATACTATTGCTGCCGGTAAGGCGGCGGCAGAAAAATATATGCAGAATTTTACCGGAGCAATCAAAGCCGATAATCCCGCACTCTTGAATGAGGTTCTGCCCGCAGACAGCAGTAAACGGTTGAACCGGGCAAAATTTGCCGATATGCAGAAATGGCTCAACGAAAAACTCGGCACTCTGGAAAAAGTGGTCTTTGTCGATTTATTCCGGCAGGGAGCGATCTGCGATTATCTCTGGAAACTTTCTTTCAAAAGAGCCGACGGCGTGGAAACTGATGCCGCTTATTTTGTCAGAGTGGTGTCGGTCGAAGGAAAAACAGAGATCGTAAAAGCCGGATTTTCTTTCCGGTAAGTGATTTTTGAGTTGAATTATCTCAAAAAAAATTTGAAAAATACCGTAAAAGGTACTATGTTATAATTACAGAGCAAGTTACCCGTTTTTGATATGGGAAGTCCTTTACAACGGCTGCTGCCGGATATATCGCATTTCTTTATTTTATTTTTATGATTCTTGGTCTTACCGGTTCTATAGGATGCGGCAAAAGTACAGTCGGAAAAATCCTGGTCGCCAGAGGTTGGTACGGTTTTGACGCCGATCAGGTCTGCCGCGGGTTGTGGAATCCCCCGGATGCAAAAGTAAAAACAGCGATCGTTTCAGCATTCGGGACGGAGCTTTTTGACAATCAGGGACAACTCTGCCGGGAAAAAATCGCAGATGCAGTTTTTTCAGATCCGGAAAAAATGACAAAATGGCTTGCCATACTTTACCCGCTGTTGGAAAGCAAAATGACTAGTGCGATCGATTTATGCCGCCGGCAGAAACTTGATGGAGTGTTTGAAATACCTCTGCTCTTTGAAAATAATTACCGCCGCTTTTTTGATAAAGTTATGATGGTATGGGCTCCGGAAAATATCAGATTTGAACGCCTGCAACGTTTCCGGGGAATGCAGAAAGAAGAAATTTTACGCCGCCAAAGTTTGCAGCTTGATTGTGACAGCAAACTGGAAATGGCGGATTTCGGCATCATCAACGATCAGGATGAAAAATACCTGATAAGTCAGATCGATGCGTTTTTAAAAATGACAGATAAACTACATTACTGTATTGAGGAATGATTGAAAATGGACGAACAAGACAAAATCATTTATGACGCGCAGGAAAAACCTGCCGCAGAAAATGTGGAACCACAACCAGCCGCCGAAAAAGCTCCCGCGCCGGAAAAAAACAGCGAAAGTTCAGGCAGTGTTGAAAGCCCCGCACCCGCCGCGGATGAAGTCAAAACAGAGAAACGCCGTCAGACCGGGGATAAAAGAAAAAAATTTACCGTTAAAAACCGTCGGCAGAATTCTGCTGCAGCCGCTCCGTCTGCTCCGGCGACACCGGCAGCAGGAAGCGAAACCGCTGAAACTGCTCCTGTGATCGACCCGACTGTACCGAGTCTCAATATCAGTGAATTGCAGGAGAAATCCATGCAGGAACTGACCCAGATGGGACAGGAGTTGGGGATCGAGGGACTCGGCGCTTTGGAAAAATCCACTTTGATTTGTGAGATACTGCGTGCCAATGCTCTTAAAAACGGTCAGATGTACGGCAGCGGCTATCTGGAAGTTCTGCCGGATGGATTCGGTTTCCTGCGTTCACCGAGTTACAGTTATCTGCCCTGTCCGGAAGATATCTATTTGAGTCCGTCGCAGATCAAACGCTTTGCTCTCAAAACCGGTGATTTCGTTGCCGGACAGATCCGTGCCCCGCGGGAAAAAGAGAGATTTTTCGCTATGCTCAAGGTGGAAACCATCAATAATGATTCCCCCGAAAAGAAAAAAGAAATCATTCCCTTCACCAGCCTTGAACCTTATTTCCCCACCGAAAGACTTGTGCTGGAAAGAGAACCGGAAGAATATTCCACCCGCGTAGTCGATCTGGTCGCTCCGGTCGGTAAAGGTCAGCGTGGACTTATCGTCGCTCCGCCCCGTACCGGTAAAACCGTGCTTTTGCAGAAAATCGCCAAAAGTATCCGGCAGAATAATCCGGAAGTAACCCTCATCGTCCTGCTTATCGACGAACGTCCGGAAGAAGTTACCGATATGAAACGGGTCATCGACTGCGAAGTGGTCAGTTCCACCTTTGACGAACCGCCGGAACGCCACGCCCAGGTGGCGGAAATGGTGGTGGAAAAAGCCAAACGTATGGTGGAAAACGGCAAAGATGTGGTCATCCTGCTGGATAGCATCACCCGTCTTGCCCGGGCTTACAATACCTTGCAGCCTCACAGCGGCAAAATTTTGAGCGGTGGTGTCGATGCCACCGCGCTGCACAAACCCAAACGCTTTTTCGGTGCGGCTCGCAATATTGAGAGCGGCAGCAGTTTGACGATCATTGCCACTGCCCTGGTGGATACCGGCAGTAAAATGGATGAAGTCATCTTTGAGGAATTCAAAGGTACCGGCAATATGGAACTGCACCTTGACCGTCAGGTTTCCGACCGTCGTATTTATCCTGCTATCAATATTGAGAAATCCGGTACCCGCAAAGAAGATTTGCTCCTGCATCCGGATGAATTGAGCAAAGTCTGGATCCTCCGCAAAGCCATTGGGGGAGTCCAGCCGGTGGAAGCAATGGAATTGCTGCTTGGCAGATTGAAAAAAGTCAAAAGCAATATCGAATTCCTTTTCAGCCTGCAACCGGGTAAATAACCCGGTCAGGCGGTGAAAAAAAACGGGGGAAGTATGCGGGTATCTGATAAGAAAAATATGCAATCTGCCGGCGGGAATGTGATTTTTTATTTTCTGCTGCTTATCATTTTCATTATCTCAGCGGTGATACTTTTTCCTGTTTACAGCAACTACCGAAAACAGCAGGTGGTTTTGGAAAATTTACGCCGGGAAAACCGGATACTGCACGAAGAGTTGATGCAGAAAACCGACGAAGCAGAGGCTTTGAAAAATTCTCCGGAAGCGGTGGAAAAAGTTGCCAGAGAAAAATACCGTATGGTAAAAGATGGCGAAAAAACCGTGATCTACGAGTATCCCGGCAAAAAGTGATCAACGGCTTTCCCGCGGATCAAAAATATCACGCAGAGCATCACCGAGTATATTCAGTGCCAGCACCAGGATAAACATAAATCCTGTCGCTCCGGCTATTTCCCAGTAAACTCCGCGCCACAATTTTTCCTGGCCGTCTGAAATCATCACACCCCAGCTGGGGAAATTCTGCACTCCGAATCCGAGGTAACTTACGATCACTTCTGACATCACTGCCCCGGCAAATGTGAGGGTGAAAAATATGATGACCAGATGAGAAACATTCGGCAGAATATGCCGGATTATAATAACTGTATTGCTCACTCCGGCAACCTTTGCCGCTTCCACAAAGGGCAGATTTTTCAGTTTCATTGTTTCAACGCGCACCACCCGGCTCAGGGTGACCCATCCGGTAAGTCCGATCGCCGCGTATACTGCCAGCATTCCCGGTTCCACCCGGAGTGCTTTTGCCACCGCTGCCACTGCTTTTTCTGCCGCAGGGGGGAGAAATCCGCGTGATACCAAAAGAGCAAACGCCAGAATAAAAAGCAAACTCGGCATAGCGGCAAAAACACTGTATGTCCACACCACTGAGTCATCGGCAAATCCGCCGCGGTATCCGGCGACAGCACCCATAGTTACCCCGATGACAATGGCGATAATTCCGGAAATCACTCCGACTTTGACCGCCGTGGCACATCCTGCCAACGCCCGGAAAAAAACATCTCTGCCCTGATAATCCGTACCCAGCCAGTGGGTTTTTCCCGGAGGCAGGTGGGTTTGTGAAGCAGATGAGATTTCATAAACAGGGACAATGTGATGCGCCTCGCAGTAGATGTCATATATTTCCACGCCGACAGCAATCGCCAGATACAGCATCACTATGCCGAAAGCGATCGCTCCGGCGGGATTTTTTAATAAGCGGTTGAAACTTTTGCGGCTCATTTTTTTGCCGTAAGTTTGGTCAGTGCGACTTGAAGCAGTGCCACGTCAGAGGGCGTTACTCCGTCAATGCGAGCCGCCTGTGCCACATCTTTGGGGCGGACTTTTTGCAATTTCTGTCTGGATTCATTGCAAAGCCCGGGGAGGGTATCGTAATCGAAGTTTTCCGGGATAGCCAGCGAATCAAGTTTTTTGAGCTTTTCTATCTGTACGGCTTCCCGTTGCAGATAGCCGTCATAATGCGATTCTATTGCCAGCATGGAAGTCAATCTGTCAGCAAATCTGCCTTCCAGTTCCGGCAGCAGCACCGCATCAAACGGCAATCCGTTTTCCGGATGAGCAAGCATATTGCGGCAAAGAGAAAAAAGAGTTTTTCCTGCAATTTTTCTCTCTTTGGTGACAGTTTTGAGCATTTCAAATTTTTCTTTGAATTCGCAAAAATCACGATATTTTTCCTGCGGCAGCAGTCCGAGGTTATGGGCAAATTCAGAGAGGCGCAGATCGGCGTTGTCCTGCCGCAGAGACAGGCGGTATTCCGCCCGGCTGGTAAACAACCGGTAAGGTTCAACTATCTCTTTGGTGGCAAGATCATCCAGCATAACGCCGATATAACTGATGTCTCTGCCGATGGTGACCGGAGGTTTGCCTGCCGCAAACCGTGCGGCATTCAGTCCGGCGGCAAGTCCTTGTCCGGCGGCTTCCTCGTAACCGCTGGTACCGTTGATCTGTCCGGCGGTAAAAAGATTGGGATAACGCTTGTTTTGCAAGCTTCTTTCCATCTGATCTGGATAGATGAAATCATATTCAATGGCGTAAGCGTAACGCATTATTTTCGCATTTTCCAATCCGGGGATGGATTGCACCATCTGCCGCTGGACGGAAATGGGCAGACTGCTGGAAAGCCCGTTGAGGTAATACTCTCCGGTTTGTGCGCCTTCCGGTTCGAGAAAGAGCAAATGGCGCGGATGTTGCGGAAATCTCATAACTTTATCTTCAAACGAGGGGCAATATCTCGTACCGATGCCTTTGATGATGCCGCTGTACATCGGTGATTCGTGCAGATGCTCGCGTACCACTTCTGCGGTGCGGTCGGTGGAATAAACCATATAACAGGGCAGGTCGCGGTGGACTGCCTGCGGTAATTCAGGAGTATGTTTTTTATCCCAGAAAGAAAATTTTTCATCTCCTCTTTCTGACGGTTGCGGAGTCATACTGGCGAAATCAATGGAACTTGCCGCCAGCCGGGGAGGAGTACCGGTTTTCAGTCTGCCGATACGCAGTCCTAACTGCTCTGAGAGAGAGCGTGAAAGCAGATTCGACGGGAAATCCCCGGCTCTGCCGCCGGGATAATGGATCATACCGTAATGAAGCAGGCCGTTGAGAAAGGTCCCGGTGGTCAGCACGACCGCCCGGCAGCTTATATGCTCGCCAAGGTGAGTCACGACCCCTGTAATATTGCCGTTTTCAAGGTCGAAGCCGGTTATTTCAGACTGCAGTATGGACAGGTTCGGGGTCTGTTCCAGCAGACTTTTCATAGCATGGTGAAAAATACCTTTGTCGCATTGCGCCCGGGGGGAATGGACGGCCGGTCCTTTGGTGCGGTTGAGCATACGGAATTGAATGGCGGCGGCTTCGGCGATGATGCCTTGCGCTCCGCCCATGGCGTCGATTTCCCTTACGACCTGACCTTTGGCAATACCGCCGATGGCAGGGTTGCAGCTCATCTGGGCGATGTGGTCACAATTAAGAGTGACCAGCAGGGTTTTTGCTCCCAATCTGGCTGCGGCGAGAGCGGCTTCGCATCCGGCGTGGCCTGCACCTGCAACTACTACATCGAATTTTTCCATACTGCTCATATATCAAAACTTATTTTTTTATAGCTCTGCTGATTTCCCGGTCGCTTTCACGCTTTTTGAGGGTTTCGCGTTTGTCGGCATGGGTTTTGCCCTGGCAGTAAGCGATTTCCACTTTGACCAAACCGCCTTTGAGATAAAATTTCAGCGGGATGATCGTGCCGCCTTTGGTTTTAAGAGTTTGGGAAAGTTTCAATATTTCTTTGCGGTGCATCAGCAATTCGCGGGTTTGCGTCGCTTTGTGGTTGAAGCGGTTCCCGAAATCGTATGGTGCGATATGGACATTTTCCAATAATGCTCTGCCGTTGGCAATATGCACATATCCCTCCTGCAGCTGGATCGCTCTTGCCCGGCAGCTTTTCACCTCGGTGCCGCAGAGATGGATACCGGCTTCCCAGCGGTCCAGGACGGTGTAGTCGTGAAACGCTTTGCGATTGGTGGCAAGTACCGGGTCTTTGGGGTCGGGTCTGGGCATAAAAGGAAATCCTTGAATTTTTATTTGCTCTCACTGCCGTCACGCAT